>PLYD01000238.1 GCA_003151665.1 Candidatus Dormiibacterota bacterium | reverse complement strand
GCGACCGGATCGAGGGGGTGACGATTGCCTCCGCCGGCGGCCACGGAATGATGTGGGGTCCTGCGGTCGCGAAGATCTCGGCCGATCTCGCGCTCGAGGGTCGCACCGAAGTGGCCGACGTCGACGATCTCGGCCTCGACCGTTTCGACGAGCAGGGCCGCAGCCGCCTCGCGACGGATCCCATCGCCCTTCCATTTCCAACGGAGGTCACTTGGTCAACGCCTGCTACGCGGACGTGGTGAGGGCATGAGCGCGAAATCTGCGCCCATCGATCTGCAGCTGCTCAAGGGGTCACTCGCGGAGTTCAGGCAGAGCTACACGCTGCCTGGAAACGCATACACGTCTCCGGAGCTTTTCGGGTGGGAGATGCGGGAGTTCTTCGAGCCTTCGTGGGTGTGCCTCGGTCGCACCGAAGGCCTCATGCGTCCCGGTACTCGACGCGCCGTGAAGGTCGGCAGCGAGTCGGTCTTGCTCACGCGCGATGACTCCGGCACGTTGCGGGGGTTCTTCAACATCTGCAGGCATCGAGGCCACGAGCTGTTGCCAGTCGGAGCGTCGGCGGAGGGACCGTTGATCCAGTGCCCGTACCACGGTTGGACTTACAAGCAGGATGGATCGCTCAAATCCGCGCCGCAGCTGGGATTGCGGCCGGGATTCCAGGTTGCGGAGCACCGATTGAGTTCGGTCCGCGTCGACGAGTGGGAGGGTTGGGCTTTCGTCAACATGTCGGGCGACGCTCGTCCGCTGAAGGAGCATCTCGGGAACCTGGCCGGGATCATCGATGCCTGGGCGCCGCGCGACATGGTCGAGGCCGCACGGATGGATTACGTGGTCGAAGCCAACTGGAAGATCCTCCACGAGAACTACCAGGAGTGCTACCACTGCTCGGAGATTCACCCTGAGCTGTGCCGGGTCAGCCCGCCGACAAGCGGGCTCAACATCGATGCGACAGGTATGTGGATCGGGGGATGGATGGAGTTGATTCAAGGCGCCGAAACGATGTCGCTCACGGGACAGGGCGGCGCGCCAAAGCTGCCGGGATTGTCGGCCGAGCAGCAAAATCGCGTCTATTACCTCGCGCTGTTTCCCAATCTGCTGATCAGCCCGCATCCGGATTATGTGCTGAGCCATCGCCTCGAACCCATCTCCCCGACGCGCACGCTGGTCGAGTGCCGAACGCTGTTTCCTCGCGCTGTTGCTGAAGGCAAAGGTTTCGATGGATCGTATGCAGGCGAGTTTTGGGACGTCACGAATCGCCAGGACTGGGCGGCATGCGAGTCCGTTCAACGTTCGGCCGCATCGAGAGGATTCAAGCCAGGGCCGATCTCCGAGATGGAGGAATCGGTTTTCCAGTTCTTCAACATGATCGCGGCCGGATACGCGGACGGCCACATCAGCCCGCCGAAGAACCCCACGGTCCTGGCCAAGCCGAAGCGCTGAAGACAATGGGCGATTCTTTTCAGGCCGCAGAGTTGACTGACGCGGTCGCCCAAGCTCGCGCTACCGAGGGGTACGCGGGCGAGGTATTGCGCAGCGATCTGCTCAGTGTCGGGATCTACCTTTTGCCGGCTGGCGGCGCCGATGACCAGAGCCCACACAATGAAGACGAGGTCTACTACGCGGTGAGCGGTCGCGCCAAGCTTTGGGTCGGAGACGAAGACCACCCGGTCCAAGCGGGCACGCTTCTATTCGTGCCTGCGTTGGCGGTGCATTTCTTTCACGACATCGAAGAGGAGCTCGTCCTGGTCGTGTTCTGGGCCCCACCCGAGAAGTCGGTTCAACCCAAAGGGCTTTCTCGCAGCTGAGCGACCTGCGCGATGCCATGGCGTCCAAGCTGGGCCGGTTCGAGCGCGTCGCCGCGCAGAAGCCCCTTGTGCCGGCGGCGGTGGCCGTCGTGGTGCTCGAAGACGGCGATGGCGAAGCGCGCATTCCGGTATTCCTCAGGGCCGCGGGGCTGGCCAGCCACCCTGGGCAGTTCGCACTGCCTGGGGGCAAGCTGCACAGCGGCGAACCGCCCGAAGCAGGCGCGATTCGAGAGCTGAGCGAGGAGCTCGGCCTATTTGTCGAAAGCGACGCGGTCATCGGGTTGCTCGACGACTACGACACGCGGTCCGGCTTCACGATCACGCCTGTGGTGATGTGGAGCGGATCCGCGGCCACCGAGCTGCTGCCGTCCGTGGCCGAGGTGGCCGAGCTTTTTCTGTTGGAGCTGTCGGATCTGCGCCGGGCGGTGGGAAGCGCGAAGCGGGGCACGTCCCGAGACTTCTGCCTGGAGCTGCCATGGGGTCCCGTTTACGCCCCGACCGCCGCGATCCTCTATCAGTTCAGCGAGGTGGCGCTGGACGGGCGCGCCACGCGGGTGAAGGGCTTCTACCAGCCACCATTCGCCCGCCGGTGAGCCAAGCTCGACCGCGCGATTTTGTGTGGGACCCACAACGGCTCGAACCCAGGCCGACGTATCGTTGACCGTCTAGTGGGGATTCTGCTGACTCGCCGGCTCGCCATCGACCTGGGGCACTGCTCGACAGCGATCTGTACAGGCTGATCTAGCTCCGCCCTCCTCCCGGCCGTGTCCGGGACCTCACTCCTCGTCTTACCTCTCGGCATTGCCATTCGCCTTCGGATTCTTTGGAGGTTCAAACCAAATGAGCATTACTGAAGAGCTGCTTCGCAACAATGAGAGCTACGCCAAGTCATTTACGAAGGGTAATTTGGCGCTACCGCCGTCGAAGGGAGTCGCGGTGCTCGCGTGCATGGACGCACGATTGGACGTGCACAAGATTCTCGGCCTGCGCGAGGGCGAGGCGCACGTCATCCGAAACG
>PLYD01000286.1 GCA_003151665.1 Candidatus Dormiibacterota bacterium | reverse complement strand
GAGGTGGATCGCAAGAGCGACGTTGAAATCTTGATCCAAATGGCAAGAGAGTTGGACGGTGTGGTCGGCGTTGTCAACCGGCTTACGTACTTCAGGGATGACACGGTCCCGCCCACGGCCATGTTCGACCGCTCGTTCCGGCCGTTGTTATAAGGAGGAGTTGTGATGGAAACGCTACGAATCGAGCTCAAAGAGGTCGCCCAGGAAAACGAATACTTCCGGCAGGTGCTGTTCACAGGCGTTAACAGCCAGCTCGTAGTGATGATGCTGAGGCCCGGGGAGGATATTGGGGAGGAGGTTCACGAAGTGGACCAGTTCATCTACGTGGTGGAGGGGCAAGGAGAGGCGATCACAGCCGGTGTGGCCGCGCCTTTCGAGAAGGGCGAAGCGCTTTGCATCCCGGCTGGGAGTCTGCACAACGTCAGAAACACTGGCGATACGAGCATGAAGCTGTTCACCGTCTACTCACCGCCTCAACACGCTGCCGGGACGGTTGAGAAGTTCAAGTCAGATGTCCTGGAAGAGGAACGGGCCGTGGCTGTGCTGGCCTAGTGCCGAAATTCAAGGCACACATGGGGGAGGTCCTCGCATGGGCAGCCGCGATTCTCAGCGCGATCGCGGCTACAGCCGTGTAGAACTAAACTTCGCGACGCGACTCAGGGTGGCAATCTCTCTCAGAAAGGTCCCAGGGTTCTCACATCTAGAATTCAATAATCAGGGCCATCGTTGGCTCTATGCAAGATCAGGCGACCACACTTCACAACAAGATCCTGGCCCGCGGTGCCGCCTTGCGGAAGCTCGACCGGCTCACTGCCGGCGTGGCGGTCAGTGCTTTCGGAGCTGTGGGTTTGTTCGGCGCGTTGGGTGCCCTTACCATCCCTGGCACGTCGCCCTCCTCGGCAGGCACTTCCACTTGCGTATCGACCATCAGGCAATCTGGTACGACGAACTCGGACGATGAGACCTCAGGCGAAACGAGCTCGCCTGAGACATCGATTCAGGCTCCCTCATGCACTGTTAGCTCCTCGACAAGCGCAGCCGTGGTGGTGTCAGGCGGGTCACACCCACTGAAGCCCTGAGCACGCCGCGCAAATGAGTAGGGGCGGACGGCTTGGACTCCACGGACGAAACCCCCAAGATTTCGGGACCGTGGGGCCCCGGGTTCAAATTCCGGGCCCCGAATCTTTTCAAAGACAAATGTGCCATCCGAGTCACGGGCTGTAGTTGAGAGCGCCTCGCCGGATGTAGCAACGATTTAGCGACCGGGCCTCATCGACCCACGGTTGGTATGTCCGCTCGGTGTCAAGAACAGCCGTCGCGTTATGGCGGGGCCAGGGCGGGCACATCCAGAAACTTGGGCTCAAAGNNCACAGTCCACCAACCACGCCTGTGTCCGTTTTGCCGACTTCCGGGGGGATGCGCGTCTATCTATTCATGGTTCACACCGTTACTCAGCCCTACGTCGGTCGGAACGACACGTCCCTGAGTTCAGGCATCAGCGATCTAACGGAATCGCAGCCCTACGAACCTCGTCAGCCTCTGGGGGTTCCGTACATGGTCGCTGCCGGCTCTGCAAGCTCATGCCCGAGGTCGAGCTCTGAGGCTAAGGGGTCCGACTTTCGGCGCCACGGCCAACTGCGACAACCATCTCCGCCGACGGGCGATTCACCTCCGGATAAGGGGAGATCCACATGACTGTTCGAAAGACTGCGATTCGTGACAGCGCCCAAATCGGCTCGCCCCGGATGAGGGCCAAACGCGGCGGCGCCTTGCTGTTCGCACTGCTCACCTTGGGCACCGGAGCCGCGGCGGGCATGGCCGCCCTCGTCGCCACCACGCTCTTGGCAGCAGCGCAAACGCTGGCCAGCGATTTCGCCCCGTACGACTACTCGGCTTTGCCAATCGAAGCCGCCTCCCTATTTCCGCCAGTCCCGGCCGTGCACAAGGTGGTCAACGTCTACGATCCTCCGCCTGCGCGCTCTTTCAGCCCGCCAGCGAGGCTTCCTGGCACGGGGGGCACTCATGGCGAGGACGGGACGACTGAAACCGAGCCACCCGGCGGCGACGATTGAGTCCCGAACCGGCGGCCAGGAGTTCCGAGCAGGCGACCCGCGACCGGGCCTTATTGATTGTTCGCTTCGCCACCTTTGGAGGCGTCGCTAGCGCACTCGGGTTTAGCTGGCTTTTCTCGAATCTGGCCTACGCCTATTTTTCCGGCAAGCCGCCCGCCGCACCAAGCGCGGCCCCTCCACCGGAGGTGCCCGTCGCGGCGGCTCCAGTTCAAAAGCCGCCGACGGTGATCCGAAAGGTGGTCCATCACTCGGGTTGGCCGCCTGGTACGGCGGGCTCGGGGCCGCGCCCCCCGTACCAAGGTCCCGGGTGGGCTCCCCTGCCACCCCCCAAACCGGTCTGCCACTCAACGCCTTCACTGCCATGCTGACGTACGGAACGTTCACCGCCCTAGGCACGGTCAATACCGTGATGGTCGATGAGAGATCTGCCCTCTCCGCGGCGATGGCCATCGCGTGCGCGCAGCTGAAAGAGATCGATGAGGTCTGCAGCCGGTTTCGCCAGGACTCTGAGCTCTCGCGCCTGAACGGCCGCAGCGGCCAACGCGACATCGTGCTCTCTCCACTGTTAGAGGAGGCCATCGTCGCGGCACTGGATTCGGCAGAGATGACAGGAGGTCTCGTCGATCTCACAGTCGGCAAATGCGTCGAGGATGCCGGATACACCGTGACCTTCCGCGACCTGCCGGCCGATGGCCCGCCTCTTCAGCTTCGCGTGCGCCGGGTGATTGGATGGCAAGCGCTGGCGTACGACCCGGTGGCCCACACGATTCAGCTCCCCGCGGGCGTTGGCCTCGATCTCGGAGCCAGCGGAAAAGCCTGGGCTGCGGATCGCGCTGCGACCGCCGTGGCGGAAAGCCTCGGTGTGTCGGTCGCCATCGGTTGCGGCGGAGACATCGCGGTTCGCGGGCCTGCGCGGGCGGGCGGCTGGCCCGTTCGGGTAGCCACGAAGGTCGACGCTGCCGAGTGGCAGGACATCGTCGTCTTCGACGGCGGCCTTGCCACCTCGGGCACGACCTCGCGTCGCTGGCGCCGCGGCGGAATCGAGCTCCATCACATCATCGACCCCTCCACCGGCTTGCCCGCGAACACGCCCTGGGCGATGGTCTCCGTGGCCGCAGCAACTTGCGTGGAAGCCAACGCAGGTGCAACCGCTGCGCTGATCATGGGCGCCAGCGCGCCGGCTTGGCTCGATGAGCACAGACTTCCGGCGCGTCTCGTCGACACCAGGGGCGGGGTTTGGTTTGCCGGTGGCTGGACTGCACAGTCGTGATCACTTCACACCTGCTGGCTGCCGCGGCTGGAACAACGGACTCACCCAGCTGGTACTGGTACGCAACCCGCGGACTAGGCACTTCGACTCTCATCGTGCTTACCGGCACCGTAGTACTCGGCATCGTGACTGCACGACGGTGGATCGGCGAGACGACACCTGCCTTCCTGGCGGCGGACATGCATCGAAATCTGAGCCTGCTCGGGGTGCTTCTGCTCGCCGCTCATATCGTCACCACACTGCTCGATCCTTACGCCCATATCGGCGTGCGGGACGTGGCCATTCCTTTCGGGGCCGCCTACCGGCCCATCTGGCTGGGCCTTGGCGTGGCCGCCACCTGGGTGCTCATCGGGGTGGCGGCGAGCAGCGCGTTGCGGAGCCGCCTCGGCCCGCGTGTCTGGCGGCTGATCCATTGGGCGGCGTACGCCTCATGGCCGCTGGCGGTGATCCACGGCGTGGGTACCGGCAGCGACAGCCAGGCACCGTGGATGATCGCGGTCGTCACCTCGTGCGTGGCGGCGGTGCTCTTTTCGCTCGGCCTGCGCCTGGGCCAAGGCCGGCTGGCGACGCTGCCGATACGCGCCGCCGCCGCGATTGTGGTCGTAACCTTCATTGTCGTCGCGGGGGGCTGGGCGTTCAACGGTCCCTATAAGCCCGGTTGGTCGGCGAAGGCCGGCACTCCGCAAGTCAAGGCGGCCATCGTCAAGCCGGATCTGGTGCACGCCGGTCCGGGTGGCTTCAGCGATCCTCTCGCCGGCGTCTTGTTGAGCGACCGCACGGGTCACGTCCAGATCTCGTTGCGGGACATGATCGATACCGGACTAACGATCGCGATCCGCTCTCCGAGCCTCAACGAGACGCTACCGGTGGTCACGATTGCCCGAGACGATCGCATCATATGCGCCGTTCCAACCACCGCCGGCACCACGCTTTACGCCGTCTGCGGCGTCACGCGCCTCACCATCGCGTTCTACGGCGCCTTCTCAAATGCTGAAGGAGAAAGGCAGATCACGGGTCGGTTGGTGACTTCCGGTCCACTGAATTGACCGCCACCGAAATCGGCCTCGGTGCTCCACCGGCGGCTTGGCTACCGGTCGGCTCCAGGCTTATGTCGGGGCCTGGTCGGGGGGCGGGTCACGAACGGCTCGACGACCATCTGCAGCGCTTGGGAACACGCCCTGCCGGGGGTGCATGGCTGGTGGATGTCCTGAAGAAGAGCGGTTTGCGCGGCCGGGGAGGGGCGTGGTTCCCAACCTGGCGCAAGTGGGCCGGCGTCGCCCGACACTCCAGTGGGCACTCGGTCGTAGTGATCAACGCCTCCGAGGGGGAGCCGCTGAGTTCGAAGGACCGCACCTTGGTCTCGCTGCGCCCGCACCTGATGCTGGATGGAGCCGCTCTCGCTGCGGACACTCTTGGCGCCGAGCAGATCGTTTTGTACCTTTCGCGAGGCGCCGATTCCGCGAGGCGGACCCTGCTGCGGGCGCTAGATGAACGTCGTCGGGCTCGCCTCGCGGAACCTCCGATCCGCATCGTGATGACGCCGCACCGCTACATCGCGGGCGAGTCGTCAGCGGTAGTGAACCGCCTATCAGGTGGGCGGGCTAAGCCCAAGTTCAGCCTGCAACGCTCGGCCGAGAAGGGCGTCAAGGATCGCCCGACACTCATCCAGAATGCTGAGACGCTCGCCCACGTCGGAATGATCGGCCGTTATGGGGACGACTGGTTCCGAAAGGCGGGCACGGCCTCATCGCCTGGCACTACTCTCATGACCCTGTGCGGGAACGTCCAGCGACCCGGCGTGTACGAGGTGGACCTCGGAACACGGTTGGGAAGCGTTCTGGAAGCGGCGGGCGGAACGGTGCGGCCGGCCGCGGGCGCCCTGCTTGGTGGGTACTTCGGAACCTGGCTGGCGCCCACTTTGCTTTGTGACGTGACACTGGACGTGGATGACTTGCGGACGGCGCACGGGGCTTCGCTTGGCTGTGGAGTGCTGGCGGTGCTGCCGCATGGCAGCTGCGGCGTGGTGGAGGCGACTCGCATCTTCAGTTACCTGGCCGCGGAGACTGCTGGTCAGTGCGGGCCATGTGTCAACGGGCTGGCAGCAATCTCGGAGGCGATGGAGCGAATCGCAGCCTCGGTAGGCGGACCCGCTGATCTGGATCGGGTGTGGCGCTGGGTAGACATGGTTCGCGGGCGGGGTGCCTGTCGCCACCCGGACGGCGCGGTGGGAATGCTGGCGAGCGCGCTGACCGTCTTCAGAGATCACCTCGACACGCACCTCGCCGGGCAACCTTGCAAGGGAAGGGAGGTTGCCGGCTTGCCACAGCCACCGGCGCCAGGACAGGGGTGGCGGTGAACGATGACGTTCGGCGCCGCTTGCGTGTGAACCCCGTGCTGTGCCAAGGCTACGGCTACTGCGCCGAGATCGTTCCCGAGATCGTGTCCCTTGATGACTGGGGCTTTCCGGCCGTGAACCCAAGCCTCATCGATGATGGCAAGGTGCTGCATCTTGCAGAGCGCGCCATCGCGACCTGCCCACGGCTGGCCTTGGTGCTTGAGCAAGTCGTTTCAGACCATGACTAAAAGACCAAATACTGGTTGTTGCCCGGTCGACCCTAGGTGTCGAGCTCGACGCTAGTCGTGCCGCTCACGAACCTGGATTAGGAGCTGTTGGTTCGTTAACCTGATCTCGTCAGCTGAGTGAATCCTCCGCGAGGCCGGAACCCAGTCAGCCGCTGAAGTCGCTCGCGCGTAAACCGGCCGACGAACAGGGGTACGAACTGCGGAACCCTTGAATCGGAGAGGTTTTGAAGCGATTGGCGTGCGAAGAGGTCGATGGACTCCTCCGACACGACGCCACGATACTCGACCTTGATGTTGCTTATCTCGGACGCGACTTGCCTGAGAACAGTGGCATCGAAGGCAGCTTGCACTCGACCGAGGATGCTCCACCTGCCATAACAACGTCAGCAATAGCCTCGGTCTTCGCCAGCAAAGCGTCCGGAGCGGATGCGCCCCATGCCTAGTGCGCTCCAACGACCAAGGTCACAATGGCGTCAGGCGGACGAGACGGTCTTTCGACGGCGTCCCTGCCGCCTGACAAAGGCACTGTCGCTTAACCTCAAGAACAAAAGCCGTAACTCTTTCATGGCCGATGTCCAAGGCTGTGAGGGAGGTTGCGGGCGGCCTGGTGTCTTCGAAAGCTGACCCTGGGATGAGTCCTGCCCACTCTGTTGTTGCTGCAAATGTTTTGGGGCACGCCAGATCGTGGGATGAGTGCGAACGACTCTACGGTTGGCGCTTCGGTGGCGCGTGTGGCGACCACGTACCCGATTGCGGTTGATTCGGCTGCTCATGCGGGCCGAAGATCGCGACGCGATCCCAACCGCCCTTTAGGAAGCCCGATGGGCTACTTCCTGATCGTTCTCGTCGGCCTTCAGTTGTGCCATGCCTTGGCACGTGGTCGCGACGCCGGCTCACGCACCTGGCCCGGAGTCACCAGCGACTCTTTGCCCTGCGGCTGGTCGACCGGGACCCGAAAGCGCAGGGAGTTCACTTCGACCCCGATCATGGTCACGTTACCGAGTAGGTAGAAGTAGATCATGAGCAGGAAGAGGATGCCAAAGGTCTTGCCAAAGGTTGAGCCGACGCCGGTCAGTCTCAGATAGAGCGGAAAGATAAGCGACAGGCCTTCGACCAGAACGCCAGCGATAGCGGCTCCCACCCACACCTTCCCCCAGTCCAGGCGCCGGTTTGGCACCACGTAGTAGATGGCCAGGAAGAGCATGAAGCCAAGTCCGAGGCCGAACGTGATCTGGAGCACGAAGTCGACCGCCCCGTTGGCGAGCACCATCGGCAGGTAGGGCAGTTGGTTCAACAGGCCGAGGATAGTGGTCGAATCGAGCATCAGGCCCCCGAAGACCGTCAGCAGCAGCACCATCCCGACGCTCATGACAATGCCTTTGATCAGCGGCCGTTGTCGGGTGTGGTAAATGACCGCGAACGCCTGCTCCATGGTCCGAAAGAGGCCGGCGCCGCTCCAGGTCAGGCCGGCGAACCCAACCAGGAAGAAGATCCCGCTCTGCTTCTGGAATGTGTCCAGCGTCGCGAGCACCTCCTTTTGGGCGTTCGTGTCGGGGACGATGGACGCGATCGTCCCGTAGACCTGGTGGGAGCTGACGCCGATGTACCCAAGGCCGACGCCGAGTAGAGCAGCCATCACCAGTGCAATCGGAAACAGCGACTGTAGAAAGTTCCAGGCGAGTATCACCGCCCAGTTAAAGGCGTTGTCCTCGCCCATCTTCATGAAGAGCCGCCCCGGCGGCAATTTCATAAGCTCGTCGATGTTCGATCTGATAGCGAGGATTAGCAGAGGCCGAGTCCCGGCCACACCTCGCCCGACGCGGCCCGTCACGCCATCGGTCGCAACTGGTCAGGCCTTGGAGGCCGGCCGCGATGCAGAAGGTGACAATTGCCCCTTGAGCAAGGAACGCAGCCGGGCATTCCAATAGGCGATGCGTTGGCCGACCTTTTCCAACTCAGCGAGGACAAGCGTCATGTTGTACTGGCTGCCCTCACGGTCGCTCTCATCTGACTGCGAGCCAACGAGTTGCCGAATGCGTTTGATAATCGTCTCATCCATGGCCAAGATCTCGGCATAGAGCCGGACCATGTAGAGAACTTGCGTCAGCGTGGCCTCGTCTCGGACATGCTTCGCGCTTATCAGTTGAGTCGAAACGCTAGACCCACCGCCGGTGTCGGCCTTAGTTTGGCGGCGCTGCTTTGGGATGATCCGCGCCATTTGCCTCCTTATTACCGGCTCGCGCGTAATAGTGTCAGCAACTAAAACTCGGAGGTCTCAAGTCAAACCATGACCCCGCAGGCGAAAAGTTCGGTGCGCCAGCAATTAGAGAAAGTTGCTGATTTTCTTTCGCTTAAGCCCGTAGAACGACATCTGTAAAACTGGCTCACATTGGCGTCTCAGACTCACTCTCAAGGAGATCTTCATGAAAGACCAGGTTCGTGGCAAGGCGGAAGAGATCAAGGGCAAGGTCACTGGCGACCGCGGCTTGGAGACAAAAGGCAAGGCGAGGCAGGCGGTAGGGAACCTCAAGCGCACCGTCCGCGACGTGAAAGGGGACGTGCGCGAGGGCGGTCGTTAATCTCCGGCTATCGTTCCGAAGTCGCAGGACCCAGTGCGCCGGACATCAATTGGCGGACTGGCTGATCACCACCATTCCGGCGATGCCCACGACGTAAAGAACCAGGACCAGCAACGAGTCCGGGCCGAGCCGCAGGTACTGCTTTCTCGGGCGAATGACCAGCCCAGCGATGTAAACAGCGGTCAGCAGGATTCCCAGCACTGCCAAGAAGGCGTCGGTCTTGGCCGCGCTGCCAAGCACCGACTGGCCCGCGATGAGGGTGGCAGGGAAGAAAAGCACGGGAAGAAAAGCGTTGCCACCGAAGATGTCGCTGACGGCGAGCTCGAAATCCTCGATGTGGACGGCGGCCAGCCCGGTGGAGAGCTCTGGGAGCGCAGTCGCGGCCGCGAGCACAGTCCCGCCGAACACCGCACCGCTCAAATGGATTTGCGCGGCAATGGCGCTGCCGCTTGCCTCGACTAGAACTCCGGCGGCAAGCGTGACCAGGCCTGCGCCGGCAAAGATGCCAAGGGTGACCCTCGTCGATCGCGGTTTGCGGGCTTTCGCCCGGCGGCGGGCGCCGGCATCCGGCCCGGCGCCACCGATTGCCTTCCAGGGAAGGCTCTTGCTGGCACGCCAGACGATGTACAGACCGCCGATCCACAGCAGGACGATCAGGAGCGCGCTCGGGTCGATGCGGGCTACGACCACATTTTTGGGGAGCAGGAACGCCCCAATCGCCACCGCCAGCACGGCGATCACGAGCGTTCCCTCCAGCACTTGCACCAGGGACGCGGTGACGTTGGTCAGGGGGCGGCGAGGGACTCCGAAACCGTCGAGCGCCACCAGTACCAAGGTCTGGATGGCGATGCCGCCCAGGATGTTGCCGGTGGCGATGTCGAAGTTGTGCTGCACCGCCGCCGCGCTCACGATCGCGATCTCGGGCAGATTGGTGGCGAACGCCAGCAGGATCAGGCCGCCAAGCGCTTCCCCTAGCCCAAATCGGGAGTCGATCTCGTCGGTGGTTTTTGAAAGCTGGATGCCGGCGAACCAGATGGCACCCGACGAGACGATGAACACACCTCCGAGGACAGGAAGGCCGAGGTGCGCCATTACCTCACCCGCCGACGCGCGGGCCACGCCGGCCATCCGCCGTTAGTGCCGATTTTCCGAGCCCCCCTCCGATGCATTTCTAGAGGCAGGTTCCCAGGTCACTACAGGTAGCGTGACGCGTCGCCATTCTCCAACGAACCCAATTATCGCCGGGCTGGTGGGAACCTTCGCCAGCCTTTTGATCTGGACCTGCGGGAGCGGGGAAACACGACGCCAGTTGACAGTTCGCACCCGCATTCCGAGAATTCGGCACGCTATTTTTTGTACATGTGGCGGCGAGCGGTTAACCGCAAGTCATCAAGTCACGTAGTAGTTCATGTAGTACTTGAGTCGACATCGGTGGCTGAACCGCCTGACAACGTTTTGGCAAGGTCGTCGGTCTCGTCGACCAAGAGGTTCTGCAATGCACTCACGCCGGCTCCTTTCGATATTGATTGCTGTCGATGCCGCGTCTGCCGTCTTTGCGCGACACCGCATCGTCATCGTGTGATCATCGTGAGTCGATCGTTCTGATCAGTAGGGCGGCGTAAGCGGCCGGCTGAACACGACCAGGCGGTGATCATAGGTGCGCGCGGTATCCATGTACTGGCCGAAGCATGTGATCAGGACCAGCTGCTGGGCGGTAGTGGGTCCGAACACCGCGACGTCGGTCGACAGGCTCAGATCGAGCGACGCCACTCGGGTCACGACATAAACCACCTCGTTACCCGCGGCATCGGAGACGTAAATCCGCGCGCCTTGCTGCAATCTCTCGAGGTGGCTGAAAAGGGCAGGGGAGCCAACTCCTCGATGGCCTGCGATCACGGCATTGCCGGCCTGCCCAGGCCTGGGCCCTGTTGCCAGCCACGACGAGGTCCAGAGATTGTCAGGAACATCCATGGAGCCGTCGCTGCGCAGGCCGACCGCGCCGATCCAGGCATCCACTCCGATCGAGGGGATGCGAAGGCGCGATGGTGTAATCGGGCCCGCAACGACATGGAAGCTGTGGCCCTTGGGCGGCGCAGGGGGCGCCACCGTAACGACCGTGTCGCCAATCAGCTGCGTGCCGGGGGGTAGGCCGGCCAACGCCGGCGGGTGCGACGCTGGAACAGCGACCACAAGCGACGCGAGGGCGACGCTGAGCAGAACCGAGAGCAGGCCGAAGGCGAGTCGTCCAGGACCCTGGCGGCGGCTGCTCCTTGCACGGCGATCCCCGAATCGGGTCCTGTTGCGCCGGCGTCCTACGCCGGCCAGGCTCAGCGCTCCGAGGGCGGCCACCACGGTCAGGATCGCGAGCAGCATGCCCATGACGTTCCGAGGCGCATTCGGAGTCGCACCGCCAGCAGTTCCTTCCGGAGCTGAAGTATTGGGCAGGCCGGGCAGGCCGGCCACCATCTTCGCGCTCGCCACGTTGTTGGACAGGTTCGGATCGAAGTAGTTCCCGGGGATTGTGGTGACTTTGTTGATGATTGCTCCGCTCGCCTTGACCTGCACCACCATTGACAGCGTGACGGTGCTCCCATTGACCATCGTCCCGATATTCCAGATGCCAGTCGCCTGGTTATACGTTCCCTGGGTGGCCGTGTAACTGACAAACCGGACGCCCGCGGGAAGCACGTCGCGCAGACGAACGGCAGTGGCGGTAGAGGGGCCGAGGTTGTTCGCGACGAGCGTGTACGTCACGTTCTGACCGAAGCTGGGCGTAACGCGATTGACCTTCTTGGTCACGCTGATGTCTGCCGACGCACCGGTTACTGTCGCCGAGGCCGAATCGTTGCCGGCCACAGGGTCGGTCTGGTCCTCAGCGGTCTTCGTCGCGGTGTTCGTGGTCGCCGAGGTGCTGGTCACGGTCGCGATGATCGAGAGGGTGGCGCTCGACCCGTTGGCCAGAGCGCCGATGTTCCACAGCCCCGTTCCAGCTGTATAGGTGCCCATGCTCGGCGCCGCCGAGACGAACGTAAGGCCGGCGGGCAAGACGTCGGTGACCTGGACTCCGGTGGCGTTGCTCGGACCGTTGTTGGTGGCTGTCACCACGAAGGTGGCGTTAGACCCCAGCGGCACTGCCGGGCTCGACACCGTCTTGGCGAGTGTGATGTCGGCAGCCTGCCCGGTCACCGTCGCCGATGCAGAGTTGTTGCCGGCCACCGCGTCTGGTTCCACCTCCGCGGTCTTGGCCGCGGTGTTGGTCGCCGCGGTGGTG
>PLYD01000089.1:1334-4503 GCA_003151665.1 Candidatus Dormiibacterota bacterium | reverse complement strand
TGCCGGCTTCGGTTTTGACGTCGATAAGGCCGATGCCTGGGAAACGCTGGCCCTCCGCCGTCTGGTAGTAGTGGCCCAACAGCTGGTAGCCGCCGCAAACGGCGAGGACCGCGGCGCCTGCTTGCACCGCCATCTCAAGAGGTGGCTGCTTGTGCTCCAACAGGTCTTCGTAAACCAGGGCTTGCTCGCGGTCTTGACCGCCGCCAAAGAAAAAGACGTCAACTTCCTCCATGTGCTGGGTCGTGCCGCGGCCAAGCTCCAGAAGTCGAGCGTCGTAGTCCCTCCACTCCGCACGCTTGAGCAACGTGAGGATGTTGCCGCGGTCTCCGTAGATGTTCATCAGGTCGGGGTAGAGCCAGCCGACTGTGAACGTTTTCTTGTGGCGTGCCATCAGTCTCTCGTCGAGTTTCCTATGTTTCCCAGTAAGGCTTGGCCCAGCCGCGCCTTACGAGCTCGGCCCTCAGGTCGAGCATTGCGGTGTAGGTGCAGAGCAGGTGGGCGGTTCCGCCTTCAGGGGTGGCTTTGACGAGAGCGTCGAGAGCTCTGCCTGGGTCCGTTTCCGGGGGCGATGCGCTGACGCCTGCATATTTGAACCTGACCGCCAGGTCGTGGGCGCGGTTGCCGCCAGGGATGAGCGCGCGCGCTTTGCCCTGGAGGCGTTCGAAATCGACGTCCCAGATCCATGACACGTCCGTGCCGTCCGCTTTGCGGTCGTTGAGCGCGATCAGGAAGTTGTTGCCGTTGGCAATGTCGACGGCAGTACGGAGGGTTTCGTTGAAGCCGGCTGGGTTCTTGGAAAGGACGAGGTTCAAGTGCCGGCCGCGGAACTCCATGCGCTCCTGGCGGCCGAAAGCGGCGTGGAAGTCTCGCAGGCGATGCGCGATGTAAGTAGGGTCGAGGCCGAGCGTGATGCCCGCGGTGTACGCGGCCAGGACGTTGTAGGCGTTGTAAAGGCCGCCCAGCGGCAAAGCGATTCGCTGATCTGCTGTTGCCTTCGTCGAGTGCACCGTCATCGCGATGTTGTCGAAGCCGTCCAGCTTGATCTTTTGTGCCGTGATGTCGGGCGAGGGACGTTCGAAGTCGCCGTTGGGGCAGCGATAGACGCCGTCGTGGCCCACGTACACGGCGTCGAAGATCAGGCTCGCGCCACAGCGCGGGCAGGTCCGCGCGTCCGCGGCATGGGGCAGCTCGTGCTCTGCCACGGTGGTGTCGTCGAGGCCGAACCACAGGGGCGGGTGGCCGAGGGTCGAGCCGATTTCGGCCACGCGGGGGTCATCGGCGTTGAGGAGCGCGGTGCTACCGGCGGGCAGGTTGGCAAGTGCGGCTTCGATCTTCTTTGCGATGGACTCGAGCTCGCCATAACGGTCGAGCTGGTCCCTGAAGAGGTTGAGCACGAGGGCCGCCTTGGGCTGGATCTCGTCGATGGCTTTGGGGAGGCTGGCCTCGTCGATCTCGAAGACGCCCCAATCGGCGCGCAGGTGCCCGCTGCCGCTCGCGCTCTCGAGTGCGGCGGCGGTGGCGCCAAATATGAGGTTGGCGCCCGAGCGGTTAGAGACGACGCGATGCCCTGCGCCTTCGAGGAGCCAGCTGATGAGGCGTGCGGTCGTGGTCTTGCCGTTGGTGCCAGTGATGACGATGGATCCGAATTTCAGGTCAGCGGCAAGCTTTCGCAGCACGTGCGGGTCAATGAGGCGGGCCACGTCGCCCGGCAGCGTGGTGCCCCCGCCGCGGCGGGTGAGCCGCGAGAGCGCGGCCGTGGCCTTGCCGGCCCACACCGAGATCCAGAGGACGGTGCCGGAGTAGGTGCCGTCGATTTTCGGATTGGGCGGCATCATGCCCAGGGCCCCACCGAATGCGTGACCGCGGTCCAGCCATCGATCTTGAGGACGGCTTGTCGGGCTGATCGCTCATCTCTGCAGCGCACGAAGAAAGCGGAGCCGCTTCCAGTCATCTGCCAGCCCTCTCCCAATCGCGCCGCGAAATCGTGCAGTCGGGGCTCGACATGCTCAGCGGCATCGCGCAGCTCGTTCGGGGCAGTGCCCTTCACCTCGTCCCAAGCGCGGTATACCGCTGCGGTTGACAGTTCGATGTCGGGCCAAGCGATCGCGAACCACGCCAGTTCGGTCGGAAGCGTGGTGAGGCGTTCGCCACGACCCTCGGCGAGGGCGGTGCCTCCGTTGAGAAAGAAGGGCACATCGGCGCCGATGCCGGCCGCGATTTTCATGAGGTCCGCCCTGATGTTGTGAAGTGCTGTGAGCGCTTTCAGCGCGGCCGCCGCGTCCGAGCTCGCGCCGCCCATGCCTGAGCCTGGAGGGATGCGCTTGTCGAGATGAAACGCCGTGGGGAGCTCGCGACCGGTCTCAGCCTCCAGCGCCTGGTGCGCTTTTCGCACTGAGTTGTTCTCGGGGTCGAGCCGCCTCAGGCCGGTGGTGATCATCGTCGTGCGGGCGGCCTGTGTGAGCTCCAGGCGGTCGTGCAGCGCAACCGCCTGGATGTGCGTGCGCACCTCGTGGTAGCCGTCATCGGTGCGTGCGAGCACGGCCAGGTCGAAGTTGAGCTTGGCGCGTGCCGGCACGACCAGCGTCACCTGCTGATCGGTCGCAGCTTCTCTCTGTACGCGACCGCCCGATCGCGATAATGCTGCGCCGTGATCCCAACCCAATTTCCCGATGAGCCGGCCAGTGGCTTTTTGACGGTGGCTGGAACGCCGGCGGCCATGTGACCTGCCGGCACCTCGCTGCCTTCGGCAAGGACGGCGCCGGCGGCCAGCAATGAGCCTCTCCCCAGCCGGCTGCGCTGCAGCATCGTCGCGCCCATGCCGACGACCGCGCCCTGCTCGACGACGCAGCCTTCCAGTTGCGCGGAGTGGCCGACGCTCGCGTTTTCCTCGATCACGGTCGGCAGATTCTGAGCACAGTGGATGACCGCGTTGTCCTGGATGTTGGCGCCGGCGCCAACTTTGATTTGGGCTTCGTCGCCGCGCAGGACCGCGCCAAACCAGACGCTTGCCCCCGCACCGATGTCAACGTCTCCTATGAGGACGGCGGTCGGTGCGATGTAGGCGTCGGGATGAACTGATGGCCGTTTGCCGCCAAGCTCGAATTCCACTGACCTCTATAATCCTAGCTTCGGGCTCTAGTCCTACCCTCGCCTCTTGACCCACCTGGAG
>PLYD01000089.1:0-1317 GCA_003151665.1 Candidatus Dormiibacterota bacterium | reverse complement strand
GTGTCCTGCACCGAAACAACGCGGCACGCCGCAAGTCGAGGCTGGCCAAGCAGCTCTCCAAGCTGGCGGTGACGCCGGCCGCTGCAGTCGTAGGCACTGGGAAGGCCAAGAAGGCTCCGGCCGCCGCGGCGTCAAGGCCGGCGGCCAAGGCCGTGTCGGCCAAACCCGCCGCCAAGAGCGCGGCGCCTGCCCGCTCGACCAAAAAGAAGTAAGTCTTCTCGCTCAGAGCTGGGCGAGCAGGACATCCAGCCCGAGCTCAGCGTCGACTTGGCCGGACTTGACCTCCCACTCGTAGTCGCGGATCGCCCGTAGCGCTGCCTCCAACCGTTCGGGGTCGACATCCCTGGCCGCGTCGTATGCCTTCTGCAGGACGAAGCGGTGTTCCGACATCTTTTCCTGGACGTCGGCCAGCGACTCTCCACGATCCTGCCGCGCGCGAACCTGAAGCACCAGGGCGACGTGGCGTGCCATGCGATAGGCGACCGAAGTTGGCTGCAGGCCCCCGCGTGTAAGGCTTCTGGCGATCTTCAGCGCGTCCGCGGTCGGGTGCGGGAGGAGATTGTCGGTGAGCTTGAAGATCTCGTCCTCGCGGCCGCCGGCAAGCAGCTCCGCGATTGCCTCTGGCGTGAGCTTGGCCCCTGAAGCCCTGTATGCGGCCAGCTTCTTGAGCTCCGAGTCGACGATGCTCAGGTCGGGCGGCGTCACACGAACGACCTGGGCCGCAACGGCAGAGCTCAGCCCGTGGTCGCCCGCCCGCTTCGCCGCCCACTCGCTCAACGCTCGACCCTTCAGAGGCGCCATCTCCTCCACCGTTCCGCCGGCGGCCGTGACAGCTTTCGCCAGCTTGCCGGCGGCGGACAGTCTTCCGGCCACTGTGATGAGGACACGGGTGCTGGTCGGTATTTCCGCAAGGGCGGGTGCGAGCGCCTCGGCTTTAGCGGCTGCCGCCATCCGGGCGAAGACGACCCGATACGGGTCGAGGAATGGCGCCTGGAGGATTGCGTCCTGTAGACGCGACGGCGTGAGACCCAAGCCCTCCAGGGTGTCCTCGCCAAAGTCCGAGACGAGCTCCTTGCGCCACTCGTCCAGCGTGGCGCGCGCCCTCTCGTCGACCAGGAACCTTTCTTCGCCATGCAGCAGGAGGACGGCACGCCGCGGAGCCTTCCCCTTCCCCATGTCAGCGATCGTACCTGCGCCTGGTCCGGCTCACATTGGCAAGGTGATCGTGCCCTCCTGATCTGTGCGCAGAACCGTAGCGGAACCTCGCCTGTTAATAGGGGCGGAAGCCTGGTTCCCCTTAGTGGACGGTCTTCGAAC
>PLYD01000049.1 GCA_003151665.1 Candidatus Dormiibacterota bacterium | reverse complement strand
GGCGCCGGCAAGTCGTCGCTCCTGAACACTATCGCCGGCGCGGAGGTGAGCAAAGTCGGCGTGCTCCGGCCCACGACAACCGACGCGGTTCTTTACGCGAGCCAGAGCGATACGGATCGAATTGTCGCGAGCGGTCGTCTCGGCGCCGTCGCGAAGGACAGGCTGAAGCTGGCGGCGGCGCCCGCAAGCGCTGACGGGGTGGCCGTCATCGATGCGCCGGACATCGACTCGGTCGACCGTGACAATCGAGAGCTCGCCGACCTACTGGTTGAGGCCTGCGATCTATGCGTGTTCGTCACCACGGCGACCCGCTATGCCGACCTGGTGCCGTGGGAGGTGCTGCGCCGTGTGCGGGAGCGCGGTCTTCCGCTCGTCGTTGTATTGAACCGCCTGCCGGATGATGAAGAGGATCGGCCGGCGGTCGTTGCAGACGCGAGCCGGCTCTTCCGCCAGGCAAGCACACGAAGCGACGAGGAGCCGATGGACCTGATTGCGATCGATGAGGGAGACATCGAGCCGCGCGTGAACGGTCTTGCGCGCGAAAAGGCACGGCCGCTTCTCGAGCGCATCGATCGTCTTGCTGCTACGGCCGACGAGCGCCGTGCAATAGCGACCCGGGCACTTGNNGATGCATTGCGGCGAATCGCCGCGTCGATGTACGCCACAGAGCTCGGGTCGCTGGCCGGCGAGCTGCAGGGCAGTCTCATCCTGCGCGCGGAGGTGCTGCGACGATGGAACGACTTCGTCGGCGCGGACCAAGTGGCGAGATTCATCTCCACAGGTATCGGCAGGCTGCGCGCGATGGTGCTGACCGTGTTCCGCGGCAGGACGGCCGCGCCCGTGACGATCATCGAGGCGGAATTGACGAGCACGCTCGAGGCGCTCGGGTTGCGTCACGCGACCGAAGCCGCGCGGCGGACGGCGATGGCGTGGTCCGACCGCCCCGAAACCGCGGAGGTGATTGCTGGCCATCACGGGCTGTGGTCCGCGTCCGAAAGATTCCGCCCGGCCATCGAGGAGGGCCTCGGAGAATGGATGCGCGGGATCGTCGAGGACGTTCGTTCGCATGCCGGCCGCAAGCGCACGGTCGCTCAGGTCTCCGCGCTCGGCGTGAACGCGGTCGGCGTGGCCGTGATGCTCGCCGTGTTCGTGAACACGGCCGGCCTGACCGGCGCAGAGGTCGGGATCGCCGCCGGGACGGCGGTCCTCAATCAGAAGCTCCTCGAAGCGATCTTCGGCGAACGTGCGATGGCAGAGCTCATCGCCACAGCCCGCGAGCGGCTCATGACGCTCCTGACCACGCTCTTCGAAGATGAGCGCAAGCGTTTCGAGGAGCTCGTGCCCGCGCCGGGAAGCATGCGCGAGCTCGCCACAGAACTACGCGCCGCCGTCGACGGTATCGTCGCGTGAGCATCGATCGCTGCCTTGCGAACCTGGACGAGGCGATCGAGGCCGCGAACGCGCTCGGCCTCGACTCCAGATCCGCCGTCGCGACTCGCGACACGGTTCGTGCGCGGCTTGGCTTCCCAAGTAGTGCATACATCCTCGCCCTGGTCGGCGGCACCGGCGTCGGGAAGTCGACATTGTTGAACGCGATCGCCGGCGCGGACGTCAGTCCGGCCAGCGCGCGCCGTCCCACGACCTCGGACGCGGTGGCATGGGTCCCTTCGAGTCGCGGGCGCGAACTTGCGGACCTGCTGCGATGGGTAGGCGTGAGCAAGACGCGAGAGCACACAGGTGACGCTCTTGCGGATCTCGCCGTCCTTGACCTCCCCGACGTCGACTCTATCGTTCTCGAGCACCGTCAGCTCGTGGATGCACTGCTTCCCCGCGTCGACGCCGTCGCGTGGATCGTGGATCCAGAGAAATACATGGATCACGTCATGCACGGGAGCTATTTGAAGGAGTTTGCGCCACGCATCCGCCGCCAGATCGTCGTCCTCAACCGTA
The DNA here is from genome assembly GCA_003151665.1 of Candidatus Dormiibacterota bacterium. The sequence continues at coordinate 2,864 of PLYD01000049.1, read as the reverse complement.
GCGATCTTCTGAGCCCCGCCGACGCGAGCCGCGTCGCCGAGGACATGCGCGGCCAGCTGCGTCGAGACGGCGCGGGCGACATCGAGGTCGTCGCGACCCGCGCGAAAGAGGGCGCGGGCGGCATCGAAGGGCTACGCAGATGGCTCGAGTCCGGGGTCGAGGCGAAGCGCGTCGTCGTGTCTCGGGTGGCCGTGGAGGCGCGCGAGGCCGTGCGCGATCTCGCCGCCGATGCGGGCGTGGTGGGCGGGACGAATGACCCGCTCGTCGAGCCGGCCCGCCGGGAGCGCGCTCTCTCCTCGGTCACGCGAGGCGCGCTCGCCGTCGTCGACATCGCGGCTCTGGAGCGTCAAGCCGTCGCCGCCACACGTTTCGCGGCCCGGCGGCGCGGCGCAGGACCGCTGGGGGCCCTGACGAGCGCGATATACCGGCTGATCGGGCGTAAACGGACGTCGGCAGACCCCGCCGCCTTCTTGAACCGCTGGCAGGTGCGCGGCTCGCTCGCGCCGGCGGTCGAGCCCCTGCGCGAGCTCATCACGGCCGCTCTGCCGTCGGTGCCTGCGCCGCTCCGCCGCGGGCTTGCCGCCCTGAGTGCGCCCACGTCCCTGGAGCATCGACTCGCTGAGACGGTCGATCGTTCACTGGCGGGCGAAGCGGCCGGCTTCCGGGTGCCCACCAGCGCGCTGTGGTTCGTGATCGGCGCCGCCCAATATCTCGTGACCGCCCTCCTCGTCTTCTCCGCACTCTGGTTTGGGTCGCTCTTCGTCATCCACGACGCGCCGGTCGGCTCCATCTCCGTGCCTTACCTCGGGCCCGTGCCCACGCCCGTCGCGCTCCTCGCCGCCGCGCTCGTTGTCGGCTACTTGCTCGCGAAGCTGCTCCAGTTGCATGCCGGCTGGCTTGGGCGACGGTGGGCAAAGCGCATCGGCGCGCGTATCACCGGTGAGGTTCGCCAGCGGGTCGTCAATGAGCTTCTGGTGCCCCTGGACCGGTTTGAGGCTTCGCGCGCGGCGCTCAATAAGGCGGTGAGCGCGGCGGACGACTGCCCATGAGCCGCGTGTGATAGACGTTCGCTAACCCAGAAGCGGTGATCAGACCCGACGGATTCCCTTGACACCGATACCGAGCCGTGCTATGCCGACCTAGTCGTTGGCCGATTGGGGTTTGAAGGTAAGGAGGTGCGCGCATGTTCGCACGAGTAACTACCTACGAGGGTCCGCCGGACAAGCTCGACGAGGCTCTGCGTGTAACTCGAGAAAAGGTCATTCCAGGCGCCGAAAAGCTGGAAGGGTTCGAAGGGGCGTACCTTCTCGTCGACCGCAAGACCGGCAAGAGCATGTCAATTTCTCTATGGCGCGGCGAGAAGGACGTGCACGCCAGCGAGGAGGCCGGGAGCCGCTTGCGCTCTCAGGGGACCTCGGCTGGAGGCTCCAAGGAACTCAGCGTCCACACGTATGAGGTTGGCATCGCCCCTGCGCACATCCCAGCTGCCAAGCCGTAGCCTTCGCGAGCTGTCGATGAAGAAAGGCCCCCTGCAAGGGGCCTTTCTTTTAACACGTTTCTTGCCGTCAATAAGGCCGACTCCTGGGGGGTAGGGCCCACCGGGAAACAGCGCACGACGCCGTAGAGGTCGACCTGACGGTATGGGACGGCATATGGCACGACTTCCAACCGATTGAGCCTGTGGGATGCAAATATCCCGTCACGGGTCAACCAGCCTTTTGAGCCAGTCGTCGCTTGGCCTCAAGGATATCGAGCACCCAAGCAGCCTGCTTCCGATCCGAGTTCAAGCGCGCTGTATATCCAGTCGGAGGCACGTCAAGGAGTACATGGGTTGATAGATATAAGGTCGCGGCGTGTCCCGACCTTCCCACAGCCGAGGCGAAAGCACGTCACCGTATAAGCGTGACCCAGCGACTGCCGGCGGTTACCGTCGGCAGCTGGCTCGTGCCGTGTAGAAGAAGGGCGGGCGACTGCACCGGACCAAGGGCGGTCACCAGCACTATTTCACCCGGATCGTGCGGCGCTCATTACCGCGCCCGTCCATTACGGGCAGCCTCAAACGCGGCCTGCTCGTCGGCATCCTCAAAACGCCGGAATTCCACGAGAGGAGTTCCTGCAGCTTCTCTGACCGCGCAGGTGGGGGAGGGTGTACGGTGATCAAATCCAGGCCCGCCAGTTCTCACGCAGAAGACGATTCTGCGACGGTTGACGGCCGATCTCCGTCAGCCGATTTGAAGCGGCCAGCCAGGTGACTGCTGGCAAAGGCTGGTTAGGTCCACAGGGGCATCTGCGGTGGTGGCTGGCGTAATCGGAGGTAAATTTGATGAAAAGGTTGCTGATTGGCGCGGCGCTCGGAATGGGCGTCATGTACTTCTTGGATCCTGTCCGTGGGAAGCAGAGACGCCGGCAGGCTTTGGACCTTTGGCATGAGAATAAGGACGACATGTTTGATGGTGTACGGACTGCCACGGAGCAGGTGCAGGTGGCCTCGCGCCAGGCCGCTAGCGCGGCCTCAAAGGTGACGTCGGCCATCGGTGAGCGGGTGGAGCGGGCTACGGCCGCCGACGACGCGAGCACACGAATGCCCCCGAAGCCGCGCTCCGAAAGCTGACGGGAGGGGCCGAGATAATTCGGTTTTCTCGCCAATACAGCCTGTTGGGTGCAAGCATTCATACAGCGGCCAAGTTGGCCCACAAAGTTGCTGATCTTCTTACGCCCGCCCCCTTAAAACAGGGATATGGCAAAGGTTAAAACGAAGCGTCGGCGGCCCGACATAGCCGCAGCGGAGCGCGGCGGCGATTGGAGCAAGCGCATGGAACACGAGGGGGTTCCCGGCGATGCCACCATGGAGCAGGCCCTCTACT
>PLYD01000050.1 GCA_003151665.1 Candidatus Dormiibacterota bacterium | reverse complement strand
ACTTCTCGATTGGGGCCTTGATCGAACTCCCCCACTCAGTCCACGAGCCGTCGTAGTTGCGGACGTCGGGGTAACCGAGGAGCTCCTTCAGGACGAACCACGTGTGCGCGGAGCGCTCGCCGATGCGGCAGTAGGCGATTACCTCTTTGTTGGGGGTGATGCCCTTGCCGCCATATATCTCCTTCAGCTCGTCCGTGCTCTTGAAGGTGCCGTCCTCGGTGTTGACGGCGGTGCCCCAAGGGATGCTGACCGCGGTCGGGATATGACCGCCACGCTGGGCGCCTTCCTGTGGAAGGTTCTCCGGGGCGAGCAGTTCGCCGGAGTACTCCTTGGGCGAACGCACGTCGACGAGGCCGGCCTTGCCGAGCTTCGACTGCACGTGGTCGCGGTAGGCGCGAATGTCCTCTTTTGGAGAACCGTGGAACTTGTAGTCCGTGGCGGGATAGTCGGGGGCGTCGGTGCTGTACTCGCGACCTTCCTTCTCCCACTTGACCCGCCCGCCGTCGATCAGCTGGACCTTGTCGTGCCCGTAGTACTTCAGCGCCCAGTAGGCGTACGCCGCGAACCAGTTGTTGTTGTCGCCGTAAAGCACGATCGTCGTGTCGGAAGTGATGCCGCTCTTGCCCAGCAGGTTCGAAAGCGCTTCCTTGGTGGCGACGTCGCGGTTTAACTGGTCCTGGAGATCCTTCCGCCAGTTCCAGCCGACGGCGCCTTCGATGTGCCCCTTCTCATAAACGGACGGGGCGACGTCGACCTCGACGACGCGGAGACCCTTGTCCTTCGCATGCTTGGATATCCAGTCCGTGGAGACCAAAGCCTTGGTTGTCGTCGATGAGCTCAATTCCAAACCTCCCAGGAATACAAATGACCGATTGAATGTGGATTTCGAACGAAACGGTCGAAAGGGCGCGCCTTTCGAGGCGCGAACCTACGGCCGGGCCTAGCTACAGAAGCAGGCTGGGATTTGCACCAAGCGCTGGGCAGGCCACACGAGGTCCCGCATAGACACGACATCTTATGACAACCGGTGAGCGACGACGGCGATTCCCCGATGATTGAGGGGCTAATGCGAATTGATCTCATTAAGTACCAGGCGCTCGGCAACGATTACCTCGTTTATGACCTGCCTGGCGACCTCGACCGCCTGATCCCGTTGCTGCCCCTTTTGTGCGACCGCAATCGCGGCCTTGGCTCGGACGGCCTGCTCGCTTTTGACCCGGCGAAGATGAGCGTCAGGATCTTCAACCCGGACAGCTCCGAGGCCCAAAAGAGCGGCAACGGGCTCCGCATCACAGCCGCCCACGCCGTCCTGGAGCATGGCGCCGGCGACCGGTTCGAGCTGACCACCCGCGACCGTGCCAACCAGGTCCGGATACTGGCGAAGAACGGCGCCGAAATTGTCAGTGAGCTGGACATCGGACGGCCGTCGTTCCGCGCCGCAGACCTCCCGGCGCGGTTCGACGGAGAGCCCGACCGCGTCACGTTGGACACCGTCGCGGGGCGGGTCGAAGCCATGCTCGTCTCAGTCGGCAATCCTCATTGCGTGGTCTTCGGTGAGCCCGTCACCAGGGAACGCTGCCTCGAGCTCGGACCGCTCATCGAGAACCACGAGGCCTTTCCGGAGAGGACCAACGTGCAGCTGTTCGAGGTCATTGATCGCGCGCGCGCGCGCGTGGAGATTTGGGAAAGAGGGGCAGGCTACACGCTCGCGTCAGGCACCAGCGCCAGCGCAGTGGCGGCCGCCTGCATGCGTGCGGGGTTGGTCGATGACCGAGTCACGATTCAAATGCCCGGGGGGAACCTGGAAGTTCAGCGCCGCAAGGCCGGAAACCTGATCCAGTCCGGTCCCGCTCGCCGCGTCTACAGGGCCAGCGCCGACCTGTCCGACTTCACATAGAAGCGCGGGCCGAGGTCGATAGGCGCTTGACCGCGTCGGGAAGGTCGGCCAACCCTTTGACGACCGCGTCTGCGAGACTCGGGTCGTCGGATTCGCCCTGACGGTTGACCCAGATCCGGCGAATGCCGAGCTCGCTGGCCGGGCGGATGTCGTGGAAATAGCTCTGGGCAACGTGAATCCAGGCATCGGCGGAAGCGCCGAATGTCGACTTGAACAGCAGGAAGTGCGCAGGGCTCGGTTTGTAGGCAGCGACGTCTTCGGCCGTCACGACCGCGTCAAAGGAAACAGGCAGGCGGCGCTGCGTGAGCGCAATGATGTCGCGGTCACAGTTGGTGAGGAGTGCGAAGCGCCAGCCTTCGCGCCGCAACTCGGTCAAGGCCGGGCCCACGTCTGCGAAGGCCGGCCAGTATGGAATGGTCGAGACCAATGCCGTCGCGTCGTCGGGCTTAAGCTCGAGCGAGAGCCTTTGGGCGACGCGCCTCACGGCCTCCGTCAGCACCGCGCGGTAGCGTCGGAACGAGCCCTCGGTCTCGACCTCGGCTTCGACGGTGATGTACGAGTTCAGAAAATCCTCTCCGCGGCCGGGAAACAGAAGCTCGCCTGTGGTCCTAATCCCGTGGCGCCAATCGATCAGCGTGCCGAAGCAGTCGAACGTCAGCCAGCGGTCTGACACGGAAGCCCCCATGTCGGAGAATTGTCCCGGTGGACCGCGGTAACGTCGTCAACTGGCTGAAGGCTTACGTGCATGCCTGGGAAAGCTACTCGCCTGAGGCGATCGGCGACCTGTTTACCGAGGACGCGAGCTACTCCTTTCATCCATACGACGAGCCGGTGACCGGCCGGCAAGCCATCGTCGAGGCATGGCTCAAGGACCCGGACGCGCCCGGAACTTTCAGTGCAGATTACGCACCCATCGCCGTCGATGGCGATGTGGCGGTGGTCAACGGGAGGAGCCGTTACTTCACGGACTCCTCCCGCTCCGAGCCCACCAAGGAGTGGGACAACCTCTTTGTCATCGACTTCGACAAAGATGGCCGGTGCCGCTCCTTTCGCGAGTGGTATGTAGCGCCTCGAGGTCAGACCGACTGACCGACTAGTGGCCGGGCGCCCGGTACGAGGCGCCGCTGGCCTTCTTGACCGCCTGGTCCACCTCATCGGTAGTGAGCAGGACAACCGTCTTGAGGTGAGCGAGAGCGCCGGTCGTTCCGACGGCCAACGCAAAAGCTGCCGCTGAGACGTTGTCCGGCATATCGGCGACGCCGTACACGTCGCTGGTACCGAACGCGTAGTAGAACGATTCGAGCCTGCCCCCAAGTGCCTTGACCGCAGCGTCGACCGCGGTTTTACGGCCGCTACCGCCTTCCTTGACCAGGCCCTTTAGGCCCTCGTGCGAGTACGAGGCTTCGATCAGATACTTGGGCATAGCTCAGACCTCCCTGAACAAACGGTGGACGGCGCCGGGGACCTATCACCCCGCCTTCGGCAGGTACTCCTGGAT
>PLYD01000137.1 GCA_003151665.1 Candidatus Dormiibacterota bacterium | reverse complement strand
GGCGGCGGCTTCGAGATGGCGCTCGCGTGCGATCTGCGTTTCGCGGCCGAGGGCTCGTATCAGATTGGCCTACCGGAGGTGAACCTCGGCCTGTTTCCGGGCTCCGGTGGCACGCAGCGACTTCCACGACTCGTCGGGCTCTCCAAGGGGATCGACCTCATAGCCAATGCGACGATGTTGAAGCCGGCCGAAGCGAAGGAGCTTGGGCTCGTCGACAAGCTGTTTCCGGACGCGGCCGCGTGCCGCGCGGGCGCGATGGAGTACGCGGAGAAGCTGGCGGCTGGACCGACGGTTGCGATCGGCCACGCGAAGGTGGCGATCACGCAAGGCTTCGGCGCGCCGCTCGACATGGGCCTGGCGATCGAACGTGAAGCGATAAGCAGAGTGTTCGTGTCACAAGACGCTGAGGAAGGCATCAAAGCCTTCACGGAAAAACGCAAGGCGGACTTCAAAGGAATTTAGTAAGGCGGTCCTCCCCGCTCGCCGGGGAGGTGGCCCGCAGGGCCGGAGGGGAGACCCAGGCCCGCAACGACCGTGATACCCTGACCGCCTTATTAAAGAGGGAGGTGACGTTCGAATGGCAGAGCTTGCAGTAACCGTTTTCAGGCCATCGGCCGCCTCCGGCGCTTTCGTCTAAAGCACCTCCGGCAGGGCGGACCGATACCGCCCACCCGTTTTCCAACCGGAGGATTGCGTTGTCTACAGAGATCGCATCTCAGCTNNAAGTTCAAACCGTTTGCCTTGGACGGCTACACTCCTGCGCGCGTTACTGCCGACTTCGGCATGGAGTACCTCGTCCAGGATGCGCAGGGCTCGACCCGGGCCACGGCGGGCCGCCACCTTCGCAACGACGCCCTGCTCCTGCCCGCGGTTGGCGACTGGGTGGCGCTGCTGCGGCGGGACCCCGTGTCCGCGGTTCATGGCGTCCTCGAGCGCCGCACGGTCTTCTCGAGAAAGGTCTCATCCAGGGAAACCAAAGAACAGGTGCTGGCTGCCAACGTCGACGTGGCGTTCGTGGTCGCGGCGGTCACCGACGTCAACGCTCGGCGCATCGAGCGCTATCTGACCATCGCGTGGCAGAGCGGGGCCGTACCCGTCGTCCTACTGACGAAGGCGGACGTCGCCGAGTCGACTGACGCCCTCCTCGCCGAGCTCGAAGCAGTGGCGCTTGGCACCGCCGTGCTGGTCACGAGCAGCGTCACCGGTCAGGGCCTCGACGAGATCACGCGGCGCCTCCAGCCGGCGCTAACAGGAGTTCTCCTGGGCCCGTCCGGCGCGGGCAAGTCGACACTTATCAACCGCATCGTCGGCGAGGATGTGATGCGCACCCGCATGATCCACAGCTCGGGCGAGGGCCGCCACATGACCAGCCACCGCCAGCTCGTATTGCTGCCGGGCGGCGGAATGATCATCGATACGCCGGGCCTGCGCGAGGCCCAGCTGTGGGAAGGCGAAGATGGGCTGGCCAACCTGTTCGAAGACATCGAAGAGCTGGCGCTGACCTGCCGGTTCACGGATTGCGCGCACAACACGGAGCCCGGGTGCGCCATCAAGGCAGCCATCGCCGGCGGAACTCTCGACGTGGTTCGCTTCAACAGCTACCGCAAGCTGCAGCGCGAGCTGTGCGCCATCGCGGCGAAGAGTGACGCGCGGATCCGAATCGAGGAGCGCAAGAAGTGGAAGCAGATAGCGATGGCAGGCAAAGCAAAAGCACGACCCTAAGAAGCGGGTGAGGGCCCGTCGGGGTGGACGGGCCCTCTGTCTTGGATTGATCTGCTAACTAGGCGTGAATGCCGTCCCACCACGGGATGTTGCCGTGCTGAATGCGGTCGATGACGATGTCGGCCTGCGCCTGGGTGATGACGCGCAGGTGCACAAGCTGGGCCAGCCGTGGCTTCACGTTGACCACGAGCCTGTCTCCGAACTGATCCTTGTTGAGGCCACGCTCTTTCGCCAGCCGCGCCACGGTGATGCCACGTTTGAGGTCGGCGCGAAACGCAGCCTGCGGGATGCGCAGCACATCCGCCTCAGACTCGAACACGGCGAATCGCACCGCATCGCGCACGCCCGCCAGCGGGCTCGCCACCGCCGCGTTGGTTGATGCAGGAGCCGGGGTCGCCGGCATGGAAGACGCGTCGGCGAGGCCGGACGTGACGCCCAACGTCATCAGCACCGCAGTGGTGCCGCCACTGAAAACCTTGACCGCTAATGCTCCGAATTGATTCATCTGACTATCTCCTCCAAATTGATCGGCTTCGGATGAAGCCGATCGTCACGATGAGGAGCTGTTGTCAGACGGTCGTTCTGTTCAGGTCAGCCTTGTGTAATAAGAAAGGCGGGCCGGCAAGCATCGAACCGACGGCGCATAAGAAGTCAGAGCGCGTCCGGGTGTTCCAAACCGCGCATCGCGGCCAGCTCGGGCGCTGTCGGAGCCGGTGTCTCCTTTACATCTTCCGGCGCATCCAAAGTCCAGCCGGTGTTAGCGCGGACCTCTTCGCGCGTGTGGCCCGGATGGATCGAGTCGAGATGTGCCTCGCCCCCACCTGCAGGGAAACGGAAGACGCACAGCGTCGTGACGATCGTGGACGGCCCGGCGCCCAGCAGCCCGTTTCTCTTGCGCCAACCCGGCGTCCCATCGCCATAGCCCGGCGAAGTCACAAACGAAACGCGCTCGACCAGCCGCCTGCGCTCGTGGTTCATGAGCGTCACCCACCGCCGGCTGAGGATCGCGATGTCGGCTCC
>PLYD01000203.1 GCA_003151665.1 Candidatus Dormiibacterota bacterium | reverse complement strand
CGAGCGTCCTGTCGGAAAGCCCGACGCGGATGGCTGCCCCGATCGATGGCCTGGACATCATGCGAGAGCGCGGCCTGACGCCGGGCCCGGAGGTGGGGCGGATCAAGGAACGTCTGGGCGAGCTGATCATGGACGGCGAGATCGAGCCGACCCGCGAGGCGGTCCTGGCCTACCTGCGGTCTCACCCGGACCTCTAAAGGTGGAGCTTTCGGCCCGGCGTCGCAGCCGCTATGCTGCCAGGGGAATAGCTGGGGGGCTGGGTAAGGGAGGTCCAGATGACGGACATTGGGGTGGAGACGGTCGCGATTTCGGGGAGCAACGGGGGACCCGACCCCTATGGCATCGAGCCGAAGTCGACGATTCTCGGTCTCGATGACACGCTGGCCGGACGGCTGCAGCTGAAGAGCGGCGGCCAGATATTGGGCAATTTCAGCGGCCAGGTGGAGTGCGATGGTGATCTGTGGATCGGCGCCGAGGCCCATGTAGAGGCCGACATCCGCAGCGACAAAGTGACTCTCGCCGGGTTCGTGCGGGGCAACATTGTGGCCTCCAGCCGGCTGAAGATCACCAGCACCGGTCGACTCGAGGGCGATGCCAAGGTGGGTGCGCTGGTGGTGCAGGAGGGTGGGGTTCACCACGGCGTGATCAGAGTCCACCCCGAAGGCGTGCCCGAGCGGGAGGACAAAGTGGTCATCGATGCGGCGTCACGCCCGGCGGTCGTGGCGGCGAAGAGCATCCCTAACCCGGTCGGCCGGGTGAGGAAGATGTGGGGTGAGTTCTTCTAGAGCCCAATCCGCGACATCATTCAACGCCTCAGGCGGCGATCTGCCCGGCCGGCCAGCAAGAATGACCTCTAGGTGGAGTCGAGCCGGCTGCCAATCCGGCGGCGCGGCATCAGCAAGGGATTCGGATACGCTACCCGGCGCAATGTCGACGGGGGTGAGTGGTTAATTGGACCAAGAAATGGACCGAAACCTAGCCCTGGAGTTGCTCCGGGTAACCGAGGCCGGGGCCTTGGCGGCAGCTCCCCTTCAAGGCCGCGGCGACAAGATGGGCGCCGATGGGCGCGCGGTCGAGGCCATTCGCAGCGCGCTGGCCTCGGTCGACATGAAAGGCACCGTGGTCATCGGAGAGGGCGAGAAGGACGAGGCGCCGATGCTGTACTTCGGGGAGGAGATCGGCAACGGCCTCGAACCCGAGCTCGATGTGGCGGTCGATCCCATCGAGGGGACCAGCCTGACCGCGGCCGGCTTGCCTGGGGCCATCTCCGTCATCGCCCTCGCTGAGCGCGGCACCATGTTCACCACCCACGTGCACTACATGCAAAAGCTCGTGGTCGGGCGGCGGGCGCGTGGAGTCATCGACCTCGATATGCCTGTCGAGTGGAACCTTCGCCGGATTGCCAAGGCGGAGGGTCTATCCCCGCAGGAGCTGACGGTGGTCGTGCTGGAGCGCCCGCGAAACGAGGAGATCATCGCCCAGATCAGGGCGGTCGGATCGCGCATCAAACTGATCACCGCCGGCGACGTGGCGGGCGCGTTAGAGGCAGCGCTCGAGATGCGGTTTGGGATCCACTGCATGATGGGGTCAGGTGGGTCGACCGAAGGCGTGCTGGCAGCCTGCGCCGTCAAAGCGATCGGCGGCGACATGCAGGCCAAGCTCTTGCTGCGCGATGAGGACGAGCGCAAGGTCGCGGCCAAGGAGGGTCACCCCGCGGGCAAGGTCTTGTCGATCGACGATCTCTGCTCAGGCAACAACCTCTTCTTCGCCGCCACCGGCATCACCTCGGGTGAGCTGCTGAAAGGGGTGCGATACGAGGACGTTTACGCGTTCACCCAGTCGATGGTGCTCCGCTCCGCTTCGGGGACGATGCGAATAGTCGACGCCTATCACCCGATCGAAAAGCTCCGCGACAAAGGTCTGCTGCCCGAGCAGGTGGTCGCGCGTCCGGGCACCCGCTGAGCGCCACCGAAGCCGGGCAGTTCCTGGCCGCTTCCGGCAAGTCGCTGACCGTCGAGCAGTGGCGCTGGATCGCTTTGGCGCGAATCCTTTCCCGCCAGCGACCCACCAATACCGCGATGGAGCAGCTGCTGGATCCGTTGCTCTCAGGGGCCGACGAGGCCATGGTCAATGCCTTCACCAGCGGGTTCAGGGTTGCCCAGATCAAGCAGGCGATCGCAAAGGCGCTGCCGGAGCCTGCGGCGGCAGCGGCGCTCGAGTCGGCGCAGGTCGTCGCCCTCGCGATCCTGGTCAGGGAGCAGCTGTACCCGCTGCAGTTCGCAGCGATCTACCGCCCGTTCGCGACGGTGCTGCCGGGGCCGGGCTACGAGCCGCCTCCCTCGGTCGACCGCCAGATCGCGGCGTTTCTCCAGAAGCTGCCGTCGCTGGCCGGCGAAGCTGAAGCTGAGGTGGCCGCCGTCGCCAAGGTGCTGTCCGAGCCGCCGACGGCAGCACCTCCCGCAGGGACGATTGGAGCGGTGCCCGTGGCGCCCGACGAGCTGGATCCAGCGGGCCTTTATTCGGCCGCGTGGAAGCTGGCGATCGCCACTGCCGACCAGACAGGGCGGACCAACTCGTTTCGGGCGGCGCAAGAGGGGGCGGAGCAAAACGCTCCTCACGACGGATCGGGCATCGTCGGGTCGGCAGGGGTCGCGGCGGGCGCGATCTTCTTGCGCGACGTAATGCCGATCGACCAGGTGCTGCTGCTATACGAACCTTTCGCCGCAGCATTCCCATATGAGAGCCTGGTCTAGCCAGCCTGGACTCAGGCGGTTCTTACTCCTGCCGCTTTCTCCAGCCTTAGCTCTTCGACCGCGGCCTCGCGCATCTTGAACTTCTGCACCTTGCCCGTGACCGTCATCGGGAACGAGTCGACCAGCTTCCAGTGGCGCGGAATCTTGAACGAAGCGATCTTGCCCTTGCACCAGGCGGCCAGCTCCTCGCCCGTCACCTTGGCGCCATCGCGCGGCTTGACCCAGGCCATGACCTCTTCGCCGTATTTTTCGGAGGGCACGCCGATGACCTGGACGTCCGCGACGTCGGGGTGCGTGTAGAGAAACTCCTCGACCTCTCGCGGGTATATGTTTTCGCCGCCGCGAATGATCATGTCTTTGATCCGACCGACGATGTTGACGTACCCCTCCTCGTCCATCGTCGCCAGGTCCCCGGTGTGCATCCACCGCGCCGCGTCTACGGCCAGACCAGTCGCCTCCTCGTTGTTCCAGTACCCGCGCATCACGAGGTAACCGCGGCTGCACAGCTCGCCGGTCTCGCCGCGCGCAACAACGTTGCCGGCCGCCGGGTCGATGATCTTGATCTCGACGTGCGGGTGCACCCTGCCGACAGTTGAGGCGCGCCGTTCCAATGGGTCATCGGTCGCACACTGGGTCGAGACGGGAGAGGTTTCGGTCATCCCGTAGGCGATGGTCATCTCCGGAATGTGCATCACCGTCTGCACCTTCTTCATAACCTCGACCGGACAGGGCGACCCGGCCATGATCCCTGTTCGCAGCGAGCTGAAATCGAAATCTTTGAAGCGCGGGTGATCGAGCTCGCCGATGAACATCGTCGGCACGCCGTACAGCGAGGTGCAGCGCTCTTTCTCGACAGTCTCCATGACAGCGATCGGGTCGAAGGCCTCGCCGGGTATGACCATGATCGCTCCGTGAGTGGTGCACGCAAGGTTGCCCAGCACCATCCCAAAGCAGTGATAGAAGGGCACCGGAATGCAGACGCGGTCCTTTTCCGAATATCTCAGGGTCTCGCCGATGAAGTAGCCGTTGTTGAGGATGCTGTGGTGGGTCAGCGTCGCGCCCTTTGGAAAGCCGGTGGTGCCTGAGGTGTACTGAATGTTGATCGGGTCGTCGAACTGCAACGACCCTTCGATCTCGTGCAGCTCGTCGATGCTGATCTTCTCGGCGTCGCGTTGCAGCGCTGCCCAACCGTCCTCCAGGACGAGCGCCTCCCTTAGCTCGGGGCAGCGACCTTTCACCTCGGCGAGCATCGCCACGTAATCCGCCTGGCGAAAGCGCGCGGACAAGATGAGGAAGCTGATGCCCGACTGATTGAGCACGTACTCGAGCTCCGAGGTGCGGTAAGCGGGGTTGATGTTGACGAGGATTGCTCCGATCGCCGCGGTCGCGTACTGAACGATCACCCACTCGAAGCGATTGGGCGCCCAGATGCCAACGCGATCGCCCTTGCGCACGCCACGCGCGACGAGGCCGCGGGCGATGGTCTCGCATTGATCGACGAGCTCGGCATACGTGGAGCGATGATCCTGGTGCACCACCACCAGCGCCTCTTGTTCACCAAAACGTTCGGCTGTGCGGCGCAGGTTTTGAAAGATGGTCTCGCCCAGCAGGGGAACTGCGCTGGCGCCGTGAACGTAGCTGAGCTTGCCCAAGATTGCGAGCCACCTCCGCGAAGATTTCTCGCACTATTGTGCACTTGCTGAAGCGGGTCAGACCTCTTGATTCACACTGTCCGTCGTGCTGGGAAAACGGACCACTTGACAGTCGCGCTATAAGGGGCCAAATTGAACTGTAGCGACGCCGGATCCGCCGCAGTTCACGCAGGGTTGGCCTCCAAAAGTAGGCAACGGCCGCAAGGCGCAGTAACCAAGATGCGTGTCACCCGACGGAGCCGGCCGAGGCGGTGTCCGCTGCAGGCGCCGCCTCGTTTATTTGTCGGATCCAAGCCAATCGGTCCGTAGCGACACCTGATAATCGCGTCGGTGATCGGCGAGCCGACCTCTGCCCTGCCCAGTCGTAGAACTCCGCTCGACCATCGCGGCTTTCGAACGCTGCTCTTGGCAATCGCGACGCCCCCGATTGCCGCCGTCTACATCTGGCGGACCATCGTCCTGCCCGCACTGTCGGGCACGCTACCGGCTGACTTCAGCGCCAACTATCTGGCCGCCGCTGCGCGCATCGCTTCGGGCCATGACCCATACGACCTGTGCGTGCTCCAGAATTGCGCGCCGACTCCAGGCACTTTCACTCCGTTGCCCCTTGCCGGCGCTCAGTACGTGACTCCCCTTCCCGTCGCCTGGCTGCTTCAGCCGCTGGTGGGAGCGGACCCTCACTTGCAGCTGGCGATTGTCATCGGCGTCCTGCAAATCTCCGTACTCGTGTTCTTGTGGGCCACCATGCGCGCTATTGGTGTCAACGACTGGCAGCTGGCGCTGCTTCTGGTCCTGGTGGTCATCGGGTTCGAGCCCGTTGTCGGCAACTTTGATGAGGGGCAGGTGAATCTCGTCCTGGTCGCCTTGAGCGGTGTGTGGCTGATGGCATGGGTAGCCGGCGATCGGTGGTGGGGTGGGGCGGCGCTTGGCATTGCTGTCGCGATCAAGCTGCTCCAGGTTCCGCTCGGATTGCTGTTGCTGTGGGGGAGGCGATGGCGGATGGTGGTGGCGGCCGCTGTCGCCGGCGTCGTGCTGTGGCTGCTCGCAGTCCCGCAGTACCTCACTGAATATCTATTCAAGGTCGCCCCGGTACTCGCCGGCGGAACCGGCCTGTTCGAGAACCACTCTCCCGGCGGCACCGTGGCGCGTCTGATCGACCCGGGCACGTTCCTGGGCGCGGTCAGAGATACGAGCCCGGCCGCGCGCCTGATCACCACCGCCATCGCGCTGGTGGCGCTCGCCATCACGTTCTGGGTGCTGCAAAAGCCTCGCAGTGGCCAGCCCGGACGCGCTCTGGAAGCCGCCGCGGTGGTGGCGGTCGGACCGCTGGTCGCGAGCTATTCATGGGGCACCCACCTGGTGCTGCTGCTCCTGCCGATGCTCGTGCTGATCGCCTGGGCGGTCCGGCGTCGCGACTGGGTGGTGCTCGGGCTGGTGGCGTTGGGGTGGGCCCTGATCGGCCCGGGCCACAACTGGTTTCAGCTGGTCCTGGTCTCCGGCCACGCCGACATCGTGGTGCTGAGGCTGATGGCGGAGTTCGGGGTCGTCGGCATCACCGCCATCTGGATTGCCGCGCTGGTCGCTGTTCGGCGAAATGGATCAGCGTATGGACTTGATGCGACTCACCAGGACCGTACCGACAAACAGGAAGAGCACGGCACTCGAGAAGACCACGCGGTAGCCTGAGTTCGCAGCCATGTGCTGGTTGAGATAGTCGATGAGCGCGCCGCCAAACAATGGAAGAATGGCTTGCGGAAGCGTCAGCGCGATGTGGAAGAGTCCCATGTCCTTCGCGGACTTTGTTTTGTCAGGCAGGGTGTCGCACGCGAGCGCCCAGTCGACCGCGAAATAGAGCCCATAGCCGACCCCATAGGCAACTCCCAGGGCATACACGAGCGGAACCGATTTCGGATAGAACGCGATGAACACCAGCGCGACGAACGACTGAGCCGCGCCTGCCAGATAAACGAATATCTTGCGGCGCCGTATGCGGTCTGAGATCTGACCACCGAAGAATCCGAACGGCAGTGC
>PLYD01000001.1:11577-11807 GCA_003151665.1 Candidatus Dormiibacterota bacterium | reverse complement strand
GTGCCGGCGGTCGCGTATACGACGAAACCAACGACTGAAATCGCACCGCCGGCGATCATCGCCTGCCGGCGGCCCCACCGGTCCGCGGCGTAGCCGCCCGGGACCATCAAGATCCCGCCCAGCACGCCGACGACAAGCATCGCAATGCCGGCGCTGGCCGCCGAAAGCTGGAGGTGGGTCGTGACCAGGAGCGGCAGCAATGCCAGCTCTCCGCCCGCCCCGACCTGGAT
>PLYD01000001.1:0-11557 GCA_003151665.1 Candidatus Dormiibacterota bacterium | reverse complement strand
GGATCGGGAAGTGGTCGATCAGCTGGCCGCCCGCACCCGAGCCGATCGCCTCCGCGATCACCCATTGCGCCGACACCAGTGCAAGGCCGGTGGCTCGCAGCCGTGCGTGAAGGCTCGTGCCGAGGTAAGACCGCGCCACCGGGCCGGCCGCCACGAACATGCCCGACGCCAGCAAATAGCTGATTGCGATCGGCAAAACGGCATCGGCTCGCGCCAGCAGGACGATGCACGCCGCATACAGCAGCTGCGAGACGACGAGAGGCCAGCGGTAGCCGAACCGATCCGCCAGAAATCCCCACAGCCATTCGAAAGCGAACATCCCGAATCCGAACATCGCGAGAGTCAGCCCGATCTGATTCGGGCTGGCGCGCAGCTGGCGAAGCTCGAGCGGAAGGCAGATCTGAATCAGGCCTGCCGCCAGAGTCGAGAAGGTCAACGCGGCAACGAGGCCGCCGCTACGGCTGCGGATCAGGGAGTCAGTGATGGTCGCATACCTTAGGTCACCCAAAGGTGCGATGAGGGCCTCGATCGCGACACAATTGCGTGGCCGTGACGCACGCTGACCAAAAAGAGCTTGGCAAGATTCACATCGGTGTGGTGACCGAGCCTCTGGTCAGCCGTCCGCTGGTGGATGTCATGGATTGGCTCAAGCGCGAGGTGCCCGACATCACCGATCTCGAGATCGGCACCGGCGGATACGGGCCCACGAATCATTGCGACATGAGGGCACTGCTCCACGACGCCGCGGCGCGTAAGAGCTGGCTGCACGAGATCACCGTCCGCGGATTGAGAATCGGCGCCCTTAATGTTTGGGGCAACCCGCTGCATCCGGATTCGCAGGTCGCTTCGAAGCACGACGAAGACCTCCGGGACACGATCCGTCTTGCGGCGGCGCTCGGCGTCGATCGAGTGGTCGCCCTGGCCGGCTGCCCCGCAGGCGCGCCGGGCGATCAGACCCCGCACTTCTCGGGCGGCGGCTGGCTGCCTTATCTCGAGGATGTGTACAGGCTGCAGTGGGAATCGCGCGTCGAGCCTTACTGGTCCGACGTCGCAGACTTCGCCCGCCGGGAAGATGGCGAGCTCCTCATCTGCCTGGAGCTGCATCCCGGAACCGTGGTCTACAACGTCGAGACCTTCAACCAGCTCGCCGGCCTGGGCGATGCGATCGCGGCAAACATCGACCCAAGTCACTTCTTCTGGATGGGCATGGACCCCAACGCTGTCGTCGCCGCTTTGGGCTCGCGCGTTGGCCACTGCCACGGCAAGGACGTCGCTTTCTCAGCAGACAACCTGGCGATCAACGGGCTGCTCGACCGCCGCTGGCCCCGGCCGCCGGCAGACATGCCATGGAACTTCGCCGTCGTCGGACGCGGCAAGGATTCGCAGTGGTGGACGCGATTCGTCGCCGGCCTGGCCGCCCACAGCCGCGTCCAGACGATAGCGGTCGAGCACGAGGACCCGTTCGTGAGCCCTGAGGAAGGGATCGCCGAGGCAGCTGCCGTGCTGTCAACCGCCGCCCAGAAAGCAGGCCCGATCGCCAGCCGGATCTGACGAAGGCGCGGTCGCCACGCGGCCGTTGACAGGAGCGCCGAGTTTCGTATACCGTCCGATGGAACGTTCCAGCCTGGTTCGGGGTGGTTTGAATGGGTAAGCGGCTCAGAGTTGGGGTGATCGGGGGCGGCCTGATTGCCCAGGTCATGCACCTCCACTACATGCGCGAGCTTTCCGACCGCTTCGAGATCTCCGCCATCTGCGATCTCTCGGCTGAGGCTCGTGACGCGGTCGCGCGCGAGTATGCCGTCCCACAACAGTTCGACAGCTGGCAGGAGCTGATCGCGCAGCCTCTGGATGCCGTTTTCGTCTTGACCTCTGGCAGCCACGCGCCCGCCGCGATTGCGGCGGCGAAGGCGGGTATGCACGTGCTCGTCGAAAAGCCCATGTGCTTCTCCGTCGCCGAGGGCCAGGAGATGATCGACGCCGCCGACCAGGCCGGCGTCACCCTGATGGTTGCGTACAACAAGCGCTACGACCCCGCCTACGTGAGATTGGTCGAAGAATCCGCGCAGCTGCGCGATGTTCGATTGTTCCGGATCACGACCTTGGAATCCCCGCTCGAGCCATACGTCAGCCATTACAACCTGCGTCGTGGTGGTCCTTTGCCCAAGGATCTCGCCACGAAGCTGACCGACGACAACCAGGCTCGCATCACCGCAGCGATCGGCGAGGCCGACCCTCTGTCGCGATGGGCGTATCACCTCGTGCTGCTCGACAGCCTTGTGCACGAGCTGAACGCGATGCGAGGAGTCATGGGCGAGCCCGAGAGTCTCGAGTATTCCGACATCCGCGAAACCGGCCTGACAGCGATCTTCAAGTACGGCGGCACGCAGTGCATCCTTGCCTGGGTCGACCTCCCGGGAATTGCGCGCTACGAGATGGAGCTCGCGCTCTACTCCCCGGACCGCCGGCTCACGCTCTCATTCCCCTCCCCCTTTCTTCGAAGCATGCCCACGCTGCTGATCTCGGAGACCGGCGAGGCCAAGTCATCGCGTTCTTCGCGGACTGAGGAGATCACCTCGTTCAACGAGAGCTTCAAGGAGGAGCTGATTCATTTCTACGACTGCATCACCACCGGTCGGGAACCAGTCACCTCGGGGCGGGACACGCTGCATGACATCGCGTTGTGCGAGGCGATCGTCAGCGTGCATCGGGCCCGCACCCCGCGCGAACGGCCCTCCGAGCCGGTGCTCACGGCAGCGCGATAAGCGGTGGGTCGCGACGTTGCCGGCATCGTCGTCGCCAACGCACCCGTGAGCTACGGCGCCTTCGAGCTCACGGTCGGCATCGACCCGAACGTGCCCGATGCTTCGATGGTGCTCGATGAGGTCGCCGGGGCCGGATATGCGGGCATCGACCTCGGTCCTGCCGGCTACTTCGGCGATCGGGACACGCTGGCCGGCGAGCTCGACTCGCGGGGGCTGACCCTGTGCGGTGGCTTCTTCGAGCTGCCCTTCAGCGATCCCGCCGCGATGCCGAGTGCGATGGGCGGCCTCGACGAGCTGCTGGACCTGTTCGACGCGGCGCCCCCGCGCGATGGCGCCCTAAAACCCAAGCCGACGCTCGCTGACGCAGGCAGCGACCAGCGCCGCAGCCGGCCGTTTCAAGCGGCACGCAACCGCAGCCTCGGCTTCGACGCAGAGGGCTGGAAGCGATTCGCCAAAGGCGTGGAGATGGCTGTCGCCCGGTGCCGTGAGCGCGGGTACGAGGCCACGCTGCATCACGAGCCTGGCACGCACATCGAAGCGCCGTGGGAGATATCCGCGGCGCTCGAGCACACCTCAATCGGTCTGTGTCTCGACACCGGGCACTTGCTCCTTGGAGGCGGTGATCCGGTGCGCGCCCTCCAGGACTGGGGCGATCGCATCAATCACATTCACCTCAAGGACGCTCGGAAGAGCATCGTCGACGACATCATCCGCGAGCAAGCGCCCGTGTCCGAGATCTGGCGGCGACACGCGTTTTGCAGGCTTGGCGAGGGCGATCTGAACGTCGACGCGGTGCTCGAAGATCTGCGCCGCAACTACAACGGCTGGCTGGTGGTCGAGCAGGATGTGCTCCCGGACCCCGACCGCATGAGCGGCCGACCGGCCCTGGATCAACGGGCCAATCGCGAGTTTCTGCGCGCCCGAGGCTTCTGATGGCGATCTTCAAGCTCGGCCTCGTTGGAGCGGGCAGGATGGGGCAAAACCACCTCAAGGCGATTGCCGGCTCTGACGTGGTTCAGGTGGCGGCGATCGCCGAGCCGGCAGAGGCGACTCGCGCTCGACTGCCGAAGTCGGGAGCGGTGCTGCACGCCGATCTTGATTCGATGCTCGAGGCCGGCGGCCTGGACGGGGTCCTCGTGTGCGCGCCAAGTGACCTCCATCTCGACACCGTTCGCCGGTTGGTCGCGGCGGGCCTGCCGATCCTGTGTGAGAAGCCGCTTGGCGTCATCCCATCGGAGGCACTCGAGGCGGCGAAGCTGGCCGCCGACGCCTCCCTGCCGCTGCAGATCGGCTTCTGGCGCCGGTTCGTGCCGATGTTGAAGACGCTCAAAAAGCGCATCGACGCGGGCGAGCTGGGAGACCTCTACGCCATCGCTTGTTTCCAGTGGGACGGGCAGCCTCCCGGGGCCTACTTCCGAACGCACAGCGGCGGGATCTTCGTCGACATGGGCGTCCACGAGTTCGATCAAGCGAGGTGGTTGAGCGGGCAGGAGTTCGTGAGCAGCAGCTCGCTGGCCTCAGGGGTCTCAGAAGAGCCATGGCCTGGCGACCCGGAGAGCGCCCACGCATTGGCCCAGCTTTCGCAAGGCACCACGGCGGTCATCTCCCTTGGGAGGCGCTTTCCACTTGGGGACGTCTGCAAGGTCGAGGTGTTCGGGACCAAGGGCTGGGAGGAGTGCCGGTTCCTGTGGCCGCCGACCGCGGACGAGACATTCTTCGAAGCCCTGAAGGTGCAAGCCGAATCGTTCGCGCGTTACGCGCGCGGAGGTCCGCGCGAAGGCGCGGGCGGCGATGATGCCGCAGCTGCGCTGGGGGCGGCGGAAAGGGCGGCCTCAGCCGCCGGTGGGAGCGCCGCGTAGGTTGGCGCGCGAGGTCGGCATCGGCGTCGCGGGCTACGGGATGATGGGCAAGGCCCACGCGTACGCATACACCGTCGCGCCCGTGATGCGCACGCTTCCATGCCGGCCCCGGCTCCGAGTGATCAGCGGGCGGGACGAGGCAAAGGTCTCGCGAGCAGCCGCCGCTTATGGATTCGAGCGTTGGGTGGGCGACTGGCGCGACCTTGTCAACAGTCCCGATGTCGACATCGTCGACATCTGCACGCCCCCAGGAACGCATGCCGAGATCGCTGCCGCTGCCGCCGCCGCCGGCAAGGCTGTCATCTGTGAAAAACCGCTCGCCGTCTCTTACGCGCAGGCGATGGATGCGGCATTGTCAGTGCAACGGGCTGGGGTCTTGAACGCCGTCGGCTTCAACTACAGGCGGCTTCCTGCGGTCTCGCTGATGAAACGAATGATCGATGAGGGCGCGGTCGGCAAGGTCCGACTCTGGCGGGCGACCTGGCTTTCCGACGAGTTCGTCGACCCCGCCATCCCGTTCGACTGGCGATTCGACCGAACCGTCGGTGGTTCCACCATCGCGGATCTCGGAAGCCACCTCATCGACCTGGCCCTGTGGATGGTCGGCAGTGTGGCTGAGGTCACGGCCCAATCGGAGACATTTGTGCGCACTCGCCCCGATCCGGGAGGAGCCGGCTCGAGGATGGTCACCGTCGACGAGGCCTCATCGGCATTGGTGCGATTCGAGTCGGGCGCGCGTGGCGTTTTTGAGATGGCGCGAACAGCGGTCCGCAGACCCTGCGACTTCACGATCGAGGTCAACGGCGAGACCGGCACGCTGGTGTTCGAGTACGCGCGCTTGAACGAGCTCATGTACGGGGAAGGCGGGGATTCACCCGGCCTGTACGGCATGCGCAGGATCCGGGCCGAGCACGAGACGCATCCGTATGCGCGCAACTGGTGGCCGATCGGCCAGGGCGTCGGCTACGGCTCGAGCTTCGTCAACCACCTCGGCGATCTCCTGGAGCGCTGGCCGGCGGGGCCGTGGCAGCCTGATTTCAAGCAGGGTGTTGCGGTGCAGGCGGTTTGCGAGGCGATCGAGCGGGCCGCAGCCGAACGGCGATGGGTTGAGGTGGCGGAGGTGACTTCTCCTTGACGCGGTGCAGAGCTTCGGATATGGTTCTGGAACCTTCCAGGTGGAACCTTCCAATAGACCTAGTCGCGGGGCCAACGGGACGCGTCCCCGCCTCCGCGCGATCGTCGAAACGGTTCGTCAGCGGGTCGTGTGGGCCTGAGGGCCCGAAGGGGAGGAAGTAGGGATGGCCAGTACGCCGATCAGCGGTAAGGGGCCTGCGAGGCAGGACCTGTTCACCCGGCAGTCGTCCGGCCTTGTACGCGAACTCGGTATCCCCGCCGCCACGGGCATAGCGCTCGCTTCAGTGGCCGTCGTCAACACGTTCATCAACTTCTACTCGGGGCTCTTCAACTTCACCAAGGTCGACATGGTGCTGCCCCTGCTGCTGGCCGCGGCGATCTGGTTCATCGCTATGTTCGCCTATAGGTACCTCCTCCAGGCCATCCCCCGCGCAGGCGGCGAGTACATCTACCTCTCCCGTATCGTGTCCCCGGCGATCGGCACGATGGTCGGCATCGCGACGATGATCGGCTTCTCGTACACGCTGTCCGCGAACGCCAACTTCGCCGCCAACTACGTGCCGTTCGCGCTCAGGAGCCTGGGCGCCGCGTTCAACAGCTCGGCGTTCACGTCGGCGGCCACGAGCATCGCCAGCACCGCGCAGTGCGGACAGGTCACCTGCTCGCCCGGGCTAGCCATCTGCGCCGTCGGCATGCTGGTGATCGTCGGCCTCGGCTCGATCTTCTCCCTGAAGAGGATCGCGCAGATCATCCTCGTCCTGGTCGTCTTCCAGGTGCTGGCCTTCCTCGTCCTGGGCTGGCTGCTCGCGACCCACTCGCACCAGGACTTCGTCAACGCCTTCGGGTCATTCAGCGGCAAGTCGTCGGCTTACAACGACGTGATCGCACTCGCCCAGAAGAACTCCGTGCCGCTCGGGGTGGACCTCGGCGCATCGCTGCTGGTGATCCCGTTCATGGTCCTCAACTACAACGGCGTCCTCTACTCCTACTACGTAGGTGGCGAGCTCAAGCGGCCCGGGAACACGTACATCTGGGCCTCGGTGATCAGCCTGGCACTGCTGATCGTGGTCTGGGTCGGCGTCTGGCTCCTGATGCTGAACACCATCGGCCTCGACTTCATGCAGTCGCAGGCCCAGGTCGGAGGCCTCGCGGACTACGGCAACATCACGAGCCTGCAGGCCAACGCCGGTGGGCTGGGCTACGGGCTGGTTCTGTCCGGCGACCCGATCAGCAAGATCTTCATCGGCCTCGCGGTTCCGGCCGCCGAGATCGCCGTCGACCTCGCATTCGTCGCGGTGGTGACGCGCGTCATCTTTGCACTCGCTTTCGACCGCATACTGCCGATCGGCCTCGCCAAGGTCAGCGAGCGCAACTCGGCGCCCACCAATGCTGTGATCCTGGCGGTGATCATCGGAATCGCGTTCACCATCGTCGGCTCGATCCTGAACATCGCGAACATCTCCGCCAACCTGGCGCTGTTCTTCGCCCTCGTTTTGCTCGCCGGCTCGGTCGCGGCGACCGCGCTGCCGTTCCGCCGGCCCGACCTCATCAGGAATCCGGCCACCAACGACGTCGATCGCGTCGCCGGCATTCCCACCGCCGCCATCTGGGGCACCCTATCGACGCTGTGTGCCCTGTTCACCGTTGGCGTGATCATTGCCAAGCCGCAGGTGTTCGGAGCGTTCAGCTTTGCCTCGATCGGTTCGCTGGTCGTGATCTTCTTCTCGGGCCCGATCATCTACCTGATCGTGCGCCGCCGAAGGCTGGCCACATCGTCCATCGACATGCGGCTCGCCATGCGGGAGCTGCCTCCGGAGTAACCGGAGGCTCGGGATACCAGGGGAGGATCGGGCATGCCGGGCGACGGCGGCAAGAAGTCGGCGCTGCGGATCTTCTTCGCGACGGACGTCCACGGATCCGAACGCGCATTTCGCAAGTTCATCGCGGCGGCCAAGGCTTACGAAGCGGGCGCCCTGATCCTCGGTGGCGACATAGCCGGGAAGGGCCTGGTACCCATCCGTTCGGTCGACGGCACCCTGTCGGCCAAGGTACGGGGCGAGTCCGTGGTCGTCCCCAAGGACGAAGAGCCGCGCCTGCGCGCGGAGATCAACCGGCTCGGTTTCTACTCCGCGATCGTCGACGACGACGAGTTCGATCGGCTGGAGGCGGACCCGAAACAGCTTGACGCCGCGTTCCGGCGCGAGATCAAGGCGCAGATCGAGGCGTGGTGCAGGCTCGCGGACGAGCGCCTGGACGCATCGGTGCGCTGCCTGATCACGCCCGGCAACGACGATCCGGTCGAGATCGACGCGGTGCTCAAGGCCGCGCCGCGCATCGAATGCCCGGAGGGGGAGCTGTGCGACCTTGGGCCCGTCCTGGTCGCCAGCTGCGGGGACGTCACGCCGACTCCATGGAACACCGAACGCGAGTACCCAGAGGCGGTGCTGGGCCAGCGCCTCGCGCGGATGATGGACGCCGTGCCGCCTGGAAGAAAGGTGGTGGCCAACTTTCACAACCCGCCGTACTCGTCCGGTCTCGATTTCGCGGCCGAGCTCGATGCGAACCTGATGCCTGTGATCCGCGGGGGCCGGCCAAGCATCATCCCGGTCGGCAGCAAGGCCGTGCGAGAGGCGATCAAGAAGTACCAGCCGGTCGTCGGCCTGCACGGGCACATTCACGAATCCCGTGGCGCTCAGCGCATCGGCAAATCCATGTGCCTCAATCCGGGCAGCGATTACTCGGCCGACGTGCTGCGCGGCGTGATCGTCGACCTCGACGCCACGGGAGAGTTCATCGACTTTCTCTTCACCTCAGGTTAGCCTGAGCGGCTGATGGTCGACCACGGCAACGATGTGGCCGGCCGCCCGCTGGCGGATCCCGTGCTCGAGGCCAAGCGGGTGGTCGAGTCCGCCGCGCGGGCGGGACTGACGATCAGGGTTCTTGGCGGGGTGGCCGTACGCATGCAGGGCCCTTCCGAAACTCCTTTATTGCCGCGTCCAATCGGCGACATCGACCTCGCGATCAGGCAGGGGGGCTGGCGAGCCCTCGCCGATTTCCTGAAATCGGCGGGCTACGGCGCTGACGACATGTTCAACGCGCTCAACGGGGCGCGCCGGCTGCTCTTCTTCGACCACGCCAACAACCGCAAGCTCGATGTCTTCGTGGGTGCGTTCGAGATGTGCCACTCGATCCCAATTGCGGGCCGACTGGAGAAGGAGCCGATGACGATCCCCCTGGCCGAGCTTCTGCTGACGAAGCTCCAGATCGTGCAGCTCACCGAACGAGACCTTCGCGACATTTACAGCATGTCCTACCACCACGAGGTCAGCGCCGGCGACGGCTCCGGGATCGAGGCTGACTTCATCGCCGATCTTTGCGCCAAGGATTGGGGCCTATGGCGAACCTGCACCGCCACGATCGAGCAGAGTCTCGCCAGGTTGCCCGACTACGGGTTGCCGTCCGAAGCTTCGGTGCTGGTGGCTTCCCGACTGTCAAAGCTTTCGAAGCAGATCGAACAGGCCCCGAAGACGGCGCGCTGGAAGCTTCGCGGCCGAGTTGGCGATCGGGTGAGGTGGTACGACGAGCCGGAGGAGACCACGCCTACGGCGTAGGCTCAAACCATGACGCAATCCGCCCAGCGCGTCTCATACAAGAGCCTGCTGCACCAGATGACGCAGACGACTCCCACCTGCCTTTGGAATGACTCGGCGTCGATCGACGAGCTGACGCGTTCCATCGACGACGGCGCGGTCGGAGCCACCTGCAACCCGGTGATCGCGGTCTCGGTGTTGAAGAAGGAATTGGCAGCGTGGCGGCCCCGAATCGAGAGCCTGCTCGATGAGCTGCCCACGGCAACGGAAGACCAGATTGGCTGGAAGCTGATCGAGGAGCTGTCCGTGCGAGCAGCGCGACTGCTCGAACCGGCATTCAAGCAACACGCGGGGCGCAACGGCCGCCTGTCAATCCAGACCGACCCTCGGTACTTCCGAGATGCGGCGGCGATCGTCGAGCAAGCCCTTGCATTCAACCGCCTTGCGCCAAACATGATCGTCAAGATCCCGGTGACTAAGGCGGGGATTGCAGCCATCGAGGAATCGACATACCGCGGTGTGAGCATCAATGCGACAGTCTCCTTCACGCTCCCTCAGTGCATCGCGGTCGGCGAGGCGGTGGAGCGAGGCCTGCGACGCCGCGAGGCAGAAGGCCAGGATGTTGCGTCCATGGGGCCTGTCTGCACGATCATGGTGGGCCGGCTGGACGACTGGCTCAAGGTGATTCAGGAGAGAGATGGCCTTTCGGTCGACCCGGGCTATCTCGAGTGGGCCGGCGTGGCCGTTTTCAAGAAGGCGTACCAGATCTTCCGCGAGCGCGGCTACCGCCTGAGGCTGCTTTCGGCTGCGTTCCGCAACCACATGCACTGGAGCGAGCTCGTGGGTGCTGACGCTGTCATCTCGCCCCCCTACGCATGGCAGCAGCGCCTCAACGCCAGCGGTATAGAGGTGAAGTCTCGGATCGCCGATCCAGTCGATCCGAAGTTGGTCGGCGAGCTCGTCTCCAAGTTTCCTGATTTCCGCCGCGCGTACTCGGAGGACGGACTGACCATCGAGGAATTCGACGGCTTCGGGCCGACGCGGCGCACGCTGCGTCAGTTCATCGGGGCTTGCGCAGAGCTCGATGCGCTGGTGCGCGACGTGATGGTTCCCAACCCCGACCTGGCATAAGGCGCCGGCTTCACCCCACGCCGAGCCCAACCTCTGGGGCTACGCCCCTGCAAGCCCCCTCCGGCGCTGCGCGCCACCTCCCCGGCCAGCGGGGAGGACAATTTTCCCACAACTATGCATCCCACGGTAGCTTGTGATACAACGTAGCGGTGGCGCTGGACACCCTCGTCACCCAGATGCGTAAAGGGGCGCTTGAATACTGCGTCCTGGCCCTTCTGAAAGACCAGGCGCGCTATGGGTTCGAGATCGTCCAGCGCCTCAGCCAGATCGACGGGATGCTGACGAGTGAGGGCACCATGTACCCGCTGCTCGGCCGATTGCGCCGGGACGGCCTGGTCCAGAGCGCATGGCAGGAGTCTTCCGCGGGTCCACCCCGTCGCTATTACAAGCTCACGACCGGAGGTCAACGAGCCCTGCGCGGGTTCAAGGACGAGTGGACGACCTTCCGGGCCGCCGTCGACATGATTCTCGAAACAGGAGGCGCAAAATGACCGCTCCGCGAGCCGACGAAATCGTTGCTGGATACCTCGCGCGTTTGGCGGCGGCGCTGGCGCCGGTTCCGGAGGCCAGGCGCCTGGAGCTGCTGGACGAACTTCGGGAGCACATCGCCGAAGCGCGCCAAGCTCTTTCAGTAGAGACCGATGCCGATGTGCTGAACATCCTTGACCGGCTCGGCGATCCGGCTGACGTCGCCGCCGCAGAGATCGGCCGCGCAGAGGCGCCCGTGCCGGCGCGACGAACGTCGCGCGGCCTCGAGATCGCGGCCATCGTCCTGCTGCTGCTGTTCTGGCCGGTCGGAGTGGTTTTGCTCTGGATGTCGGATACATGGACCACGCGCGACAAATGGATAGGCACCCTGGTGCCGCCTGGCGGCTACCTGGGCATCCTGGTCCTGGGGCCCCTGCTGGCGGCGGGAACCTTGACGACAGCCTGCGAGACGGTGACTGACGACGTTGGGCACGTGATCTCGTCTACGTGCCCATCGGCCGGCGCGCAGACCGGGATCGACGTGGTCTTCGGGTTGGTCCTGATCATGTATCTCATCGGCCCCATTCTCGGGGCGGCCTACCTGGCGATCCGG
>PLYD01000245.1 GCA_003151665.1 Candidatus Dormiibacterota bacterium | reverse complement strand
CAGCAATGTCGTCCCCTTACCCGACCTGCACTCGGCTCACCGATGGTCTTCTTCGCATGGTTACGCTGCCCCCGGATAACGGACAGTGCCCCGCAGTCGGTGCAGTCCGTGCTGCCAGAAAAACTCGCTAGTCCACTGTTCTGCCCGACCTGCCCGTAAGTTACGGCCATAGCGCTTCACGACGAAGCGTTTAAGGCGTAGCCACACATACGAGTCCAGCTGGTTGAACTTGCGCGCGGCGTTGCCGGTACGGAAATAGTTGCCCCAGCCGCGCAGGATTGGATTCAGGTCCGAGATCAACACTCGGACATCCTTCACTCCGTTGCGGTCCCGACCAGTCAGCTCCTTCACCCGCTGGCGCACCCGCTTCATGCTTCGTGCCGACGGCCATCGATGCAGGTAGTAGCGACGAATACCGCGCTCCAACATCTGGCCTGAGACCCGAGCATGGAAGTGGCAACCAAGGAAGTCGAAACCTTTCCGGCCTTCTCTGAGGTCTACGATCCGCGTCTTCTCCGGATGCAGCTCCAGTCCCAGTTCGCCGAGGACTTCCCTCATCAGTTCCAGGGCCGCCTCAGCCTCCGCCCGGCTTTGACACAAGACCACAGCATCGTCGGCATAACGCACCAACCGGCCATGACCCCGCTTTGACCAGGCCTTGTCCAAGGCGTGCAAGTAGATGTTGGCAAGCAGCGGCGAGATCACCCCGCCCTGCGGCGTCCCCGTGACCGTCTCGCGGCGAACACCTTCCTCCATCACACCTGCTTCAAGCCACTTGCGGACCAGCTTGACCACCCTCCGGTCGGACACCCTCGACTCGACGTAGCCCAACAACCTCTGGTGGTCGATGGAGTCAAAGTAGCTGCGGATGTCCAGCTCCAGAACCCAAGTGCACCCTTCAATGAACGATTCCCGGATGCACTCCAGCGCCGCAGTCGCGCTCCGCTTCGGCCGGTAGCCGTACGACGAGTCGAGAAAATCCGCCTCGAAGATCGGCTCCAGCACCAGCTTCGCCGCCTGCTGCGCCACCCGGTCCCGGACCGTCGGTATGCCCAGCGGCCGCACGCCGCCATCTGGCTTCGGGATACTCCGCCGCCTTACCGGCGACGGTCGGTAGCGACCTGCTCGGAGCGCGTCTTGGAGGTCTTGGAGCATTCGCTCCACGCCATATTCCTCGACGTCCGCCAGGGTCTCCCGATCCACCCCGGCCGCTCCCCGATTCGAGCGCACCCGCCTCCAAGCTTCCTTCAGAACGTCACTCCTGAAGATCCGGTCCAACAGAGCCGGGAAGCGCCGCTCCGGCGACCGCTTGGCCGCCACGTATAGCCGGCGTTGGAGTTTTCGCACCTTGTCCATCGGCTCATGCCCATGGGGGTTGTCGGACCGGGTGGTCCCGGCCATGCCCTGACGCTTACCTCCGCTGCCAGCACGACCAAAGTCGGGGCGCTTCCCGCCACTTCGCAGTACTACCACCCCGCCGGACTCCCGCTGTGCTCCGCTCGATTTTACCATCGGCTTATACGAGCGGTCTTTGCTGACGAGGCTGCACAGACGGGTCTCTCCTGTTCCGATCCAGACCTTGAGTGCGTGCCGATCCACCTACCCCGGAGGGACCCGGCAGGACACTGGCCCGATGAGGCCCTGCCGGACATGGCCTTCGCCGTGAAATGAGCGGCTCGGCTCCCCCATTGTTTGTGTGTCGAGGCTGACAGGACTCGCACGTTGCTACGGCCCGCACTCTTGCTTCCTCCACAGAGGCTTATGACGCCCCGCTCGGCCTGATGGTTCTCACCATCCTGCTGGGGCCTGCTACCGGGCTCTCGGGCGATTACCCGGACGAGACTCACACTCGCTGGTCTGGTCCAGCTTTCAGGACGCACCATTCGATTACGGTAAACGAGCCCGTGATCCGATTGGAGAACGTAAACAAGGAGTTCGCCCGCGGGTCGAATGCGGTGCGGGACCTGACCCTTGACATCAAGGGTGGCGAGACATGCGTTTTGATCGGCCCATCGGGCTGCGGCAAGACAACGACGCTGCGCATGATCAACCGGCTTATCGACCCTGACAGCGGGCGAATCCTCATCGATGGAGAGGACACGAGCGCGGTGGACCCCCCAAAGCTACGGCTGAGGATGGGTTACGTCATTCAGAACACAGGACTGTTCCCGCACATGACAGTCGGCGACAACGTCGGCACCGTGCCGCGGCTGTGGGATTGGGACCGGGCGCGGATCAAAGTGCGAGTGGACGAGCTGCTCGAGCTCGTCGGCCTCGACCCGAAGGAATATCGCAGTAGGTATCCGCACCAGCTCTCCGGAGGCCAGCGGCAGCGCGTCGGCTTCGCGCGCGCCCTTGGAGCCGACCCGCCGATCCTTTTGATGGACGAACCATTTGGAGCAGTGGATCGAATCACACGCGAGCGCTTGCAGCAGGAGTTCATCCGCATCCAGCGTTCGATGCGCAAGACGGTCGTGTTCGTGACGCACGACATCGATGAGGCGGTGATGGTCGGCGACCGCATCTGCCTCTTGCAGATGCAAGCAAAGATCGCCCAGTACGACACGCCCGAGGCGATTCTCACCCGCCCGGCCAGTGACTACGTCGCGGAATTCCTCGGTCGCGAGCGCCTGGTTCGCCGGATGTCGGTCAAGCAGATCGACTTGACCACTCTGGAGCACCCCGCGTCAGGACCGGCGGCCGTTGAGCCGCGAGTCTCGCCGACGAGCACGCTGAGCGAGGCGTTCGCTGCCGCGCTGGCAAGTCCCACCGAGGCCGCGGCGGTTTTCGACGGCGAGCGTTACTTGGGGACTTTTACTGCGAAGTCGTTGCTGGAATCGTTGCGGCGCGCAAGCGACGCTGGAGGTGGAGACGTTGCCGCAGGAATTTGACGTTGTGTGTCTGGGAGGCGGAGTTGCCGGCGAGGCGATCGCCGGCGGGCTCGAAGGCAGCGGCCTGACTCTGGTCGTGATCGAGCGTGAGCTGGTCGGCGGCGAATGTCCGTACTGGGGTTGCATGCCTTCGAAGACGCTGCTGCGGTCCGGCGAGACGCTCAAGGAGGCCGAACGCGCGCGGCTGCTGGCGGCATCCCGCGTGGAGTGGGAGCTCGACTTCCCGAAAATCTCGAAGCGGGTTTTGTGGATGGCGCGCGACCTGGATGACACGCGGCCGGCGGCAGCCCTGCAATCAACCGGGGCGACGCTCGTGCGCGGGAACGGCAAGCTGATAGACCACAGGACAGTCGAGGTCGGAGGCGAACGTTATATCGCGCAAAAGGCGGTGGTGATCGCCAATGGCAGCACCGCGTCGATCCCTCCGATTCCGGGCCTCGACTCCGTGGAGTACTGGACGAACCGGCAGGCGACGCTGCCTCGCGAGCTACCCATCTCCCTCGCAGTACTCGGGGGCGGCGCCATCGGTCTGGAGCTGGGCCAGGCGTACGCACGCTTCGGCTCAAAGGTGACGATCATCGAGGCGGGGCCGCGGTTCCTCGGGCAGGAAGAGCCGGAGGCCGGGGCAACATTGAAGCCGCACCTCGAAGCCGACGGCATCGAGCTGATCGCAGGCGACCCCTGCGTCGGAGTCGAGAAAGGTGACGCCGGGGTTGTCCTCAAGATGAAGTCAGGCACGCGCGTGACGGCCGAGCAGCTGCTCGTCGCCACCGGCCGAAGAGCCAACTTCGAAGCCTGGGAGGGCGCCGGCTTACCACGCACCGAGCGGGGCTGGCTGAAGGTCGATCCGGTGACGCTGGAAGCCGCCACCGGTGTCTACGGGACTGGCGACGTGACGGGGATCGGAGGCTTCACCCACCTCGCGTACTACCACGGCCAGGTGGTCGCACGGCGCATTCGCGGGGAGGACGCACGCGCCGACCATACAGCCGTGCCACGTGTGACCTTCACCGACCCGGAGGTGGCCTCGGTCGGTCTCTCAGAAGCCGCCGCCCGCGAGCAGGGGATCGACATCGAGACCGTCTCGATTGACCCGGCTGAGAGTGCTCGCGGCTACATCCACGACTTTCACGGCGGGCTGCTGAAGCTGGTCGCAGATCGGCGGCGAGGGGTGTTGGTCGGCGCCACTCTGGCCAGCCCGAGGGCCGGCGAAATCCTGGGCGAGCTGGTCCTCGCAGTGAAGGTGGGAACTCCGCTCCGCGCCCTGTCCGATGTGATCCACCCGTTCCCGGCATTCAATCGAGTGCTGGGAGCCGCCCTCGGAGAGCTGGCCGGTAAGCTGGCGTAACCGCTCCGCTTGAGCCGTACTCACGTTCCTCCACCTCCGACTGCGCCAGGCAACGCCGCCGCACCGGGTTGAAGGTCACCATCCAACGGCACTACCTCAAAGGTCAGGCGGGCGCGCAGGCGGCTCAATGCCCCGAGCACGGGCAACCCGAGCGCAAGGACCATCACCACGTTGCCCACCGCCCGGAACGTGTCGTACGCGAGCGAGGTGAGCAGGTAGAAGCGACCGAAGTGGAGGAGTGAGGTCCCGACGCTCATCCCCGGCAACCAACCCAACGAAGGGTTGCCGCGATAGACGGGGACCCAATCGGTGATATCGAGCAGGGCGCCAACCACGAATCCCATGACGGCGCCCACGCCCGCGAGTGCCAGGACGTCGCGCCATCCAGGGACGCTTCCCCGCCTGCTCCAGTGCCCCACCAGGCCTGCCGCAACCCCCACCCAACCAACCGCGAAAATCTGGTAAGGCACCCACGGTCCCACACCCCCGCCCGCAAGCGCCGATACGAGCATCGACAGCGCGCCGGCGAGGAACCCGAACGAGGTGCCGAACACGTAGCCCGAGCACAGCACCAAGAAGAAGATCGGGCTGAAGCCGCCGATGCCTTCGATCAATGCCAGTCTGAGCGCGGTGTCGATGGCCGCGATCGCCGCCAGGAGTGCAACTGCGCGCGAGTCGAGCTGGCGCGCCCCGGCCTCGACGAGAAACAAACCTCCAACACACGCGAGCGCGAGCGTCCACGCAGGCGTGTTGGCCGGCAGGCCGCTGCCCAGGAACGGCCACAGGAAAAGCAGCAGACCGGCCAGCGAGACTGCGCCGACAGGCAGGGCCTTCCTCAAGCCAGGACCTCCGCTCGCGTCTTCTCGATGACCCTTCCGCCACTCACGTCCAGGATCCGATCCGCCAGGAGCGTCCTCAGCTCGTCATCGTGGGTCGCCAGGACTACCGCCGCACCGAGGTCTCGAACCCTGGCGACGAGCCGCACCAACCTCGCGCGCGCGACTGCATCCATGCCGCGCGTCGGCTCGTCAAGAAGGACGAGGCGCGGGGTTCCCGGAAGCACCGCTGCCAGGGCGGCGCGCTGACGCTCGCCGCTTGAAAGGTCGCGCGGGTAGCGGTCGGCCACCGATAGGAGACCCAGCTCGTCGAGGATCGCCTCGGGCCGTTCGCTCTCTCCCGCGCGAGTCAGCGTAAAGCTCACCTCGGAGCGCACGGTCGGCCGGTGCAGAAGTGCCGCGGGATTTTGCGGCAGGTAGGCGATGCGGGCAGGCCGGCGAGCGACGGCTCCGGAGAGCGGCGCAAGCGTGCCGGCGATCAGCCGCAGCAAAGTCGTCTTGCCGCCGCCGTTCGGCCCGCTGAGGGCCACGACCTCACCGGCGCGACCCGCCAGGTCGACACGGTCGATGACCACAGTGCCCCCGAATCCCGCGCTCACGTTCGCGAGCGACCAGGCTTCCTCGCCAATCGCCGACTGGCGAGGCAGCCGCGCGGAAACGGTCTGCGGCGGCCAGGTCTTCGGATCGACCGCCGTCACGGCGCCACCCTCCACGACGAGCAGGCCAGAGGCGTGAGGAAGGATGGGCTCGAGACGGTGCTCCGACACGACGGCATGCGTGCCTTGCCGGACCATGGTCAACAGGGCAGCGAAAACGGATGAGGCGCCGTCCGGGTCGAGCTGCGACGTGGGCTCGTCCAGCACCACGACTTGGGGACGCATCGCCAGCGACGAGGCCAACGCAACTCGCTGCCGCTCTCCGCCGCTGAGGGTACGAACCGTGCGGCCGAGGAGATGCAGAGCGCCCGCTGCATCAAGGGCCTCTTCGATGCGGCCGGCCATCTCGCGCGGTGGGACAGCCAGGTTCTCGAGGCCGAAGGCTACCTCGCGATCGACGACGTTGTAGACGGTCTGCAGCTCCGGATCCTGGAAGACGAAGCCGACGTTGCGGGCAAGCTGCCTGGTGTGTATCGCGATGATGTCCAGTCCGCCGACCGACGCGGTGCCGGAGATGACGCCACCATGGAAATGCGGCACCAGGCCGTTGAACACGCGAAGCAGCGTCGACTTGCCGCCTCCCGATGGTCCGGTGACCACCGTCAATCCGTCATCGATCTCGAGACAAACGTCGCGAAGGGCAGCCACTTCGGCGCCCGGGTACGCGTAGGTGAGACGGGTTAGCTTCGCGACCGCCAAATCAGCACCGGTGCCAAAAGGAGCAAGCACGCAATGAGCGGCCTCGCGTCAATGGGGGGCGGTGTCAACGTCGGATACGCATACCAAGGAGCTGCCCACCCGATCGCTTGCGATAAAGCGAAGATCGCGAGTGCCGTCCCCGACGCTCCCGCAAGCAACCAGTCGTTCCGCTGCATGCGCCGCGGCTTGACCGACGTGCGTTGGCCTGATCCGAAGCCTCGTGCCTCCATCGACTCGGCCAGCTGAATCGAGCCTTCGACGCTGGTCAGCACGACGGGAACCACGATCTCCGACCAGGATCTCGGACCGCGGGGCCGCCATCCACGCAGCCGCTGAGCCTCGGTGACCTGGACAAAGGACGATGCCACCGCCGGGACGAGGTTCAGGGAAGCGGCGATAGCGGCACCGGTTCGGGAGAGTGCCGCCGGCAGCGCGTCCATGACCTCGTGTGAGGCGAGGAGCAAGGAGAAAGGAGCGGCGGCAAGGATTGCCGCTCCGACGGTCAACCCGCCCGACGCGCCGAAAGCCAGCGCCTCGAGCGTGTAGCGGCCGCCCAGGGCTGGGATCTGGTCGGGGAGCGCGAACAACACAGTGGCCCCGAGGTGCGCGGAGACGAAGTTGAGAAAGACCGCGAAGGCGGCCATCAGCGCCACGGCGGTGAGCAGTCCCCGCATCCGGTGCAGGCCGACGCCGGTGGCAAGCGCAGCGAGCGCCGCCACCAGCACTGCGCCTTTGTAGGCCGGGTTGGTGGTCGACAGGACGATGAAGATGCAGGCTGCGGACCAAGCCGCTACCGCCCTTGCGTTCATTACGTGCTCGGTGTAGCCAGCGGCGGAGGGCTGGGAGACGTAACCGTTGATGGAACGTAGTTCCAGCCAAGCGCTTCCTGGTCGTGAACGTTGGCGTTGGTATAGCTGCTCTGAAAGCTCTTCCATACACCACCCGTCTCTACAAAGACCGACCAATAGGGCTGGTTCTGCGGGAAGCAGGTATTGAACTGCGCAGGTTCGTTGTCGAGCTGGCAGACCGCCTTCCCAAGGCCGCTAAACGTCTGCGCCTGGAACTCGATGCCTGATTGGTCCATGAGCGATTGGCCGTCGATGGTGTCTCCGGAAAAGCCGACACATTTCTGCAGCGTCGCGCCGGCCAGGTGCTCGACGACCACGTACGCGTGGTGGGCTGCGCCGGCGTTGACGCACGAGTTGGTGGGGCTCGCTTGGCTGGTTGGTGACGAGCCTCCACACGCGGCGATGACAAGGGCCAGTGTCGCGCTGGCCCACAAGAGCTGCTTTCGCACGTCGTTTCCTCCAGGCGGTCAAGCCTTTCCGAACGCGCTGCTGAAAGCCGACCGCCAGGAGCTTCCGTGCCGTTGCGCGCGGACGGGTTGCCGATGCGGGCGTTCAGGTCTCCTGGCTCGCGGCTCGCCGCCCCCATCTGCCTTCCCGAGGCTTGTAGACCTCAGTGGCTTTTGTCGGACGGAGGCTCCCCGCTCACAGTTGCGCGACAGCTCCGGTTTCGCACCGGATTCCCTTGGTGCCCTGCCCGAATCTTAGTCGTTCGCGTGGTCAACGACTGAGGCGGTCAAGCGCAGATAACCGTCATGTCGTGTCGCCGGCATGGCGAAGTCGAATCGGTCGGGCACGAGTGCCAGGTCCAGGTCGGTCGGCGGGAATCCGGGCCAGGTGCCGCTCATCGCTCGCGCGAACCGAGCGCTCTCGCGCAGCGGCTGAAGCAGGCTGGCGACGTCGGGCTCCTCGCCACGTAACAGGCCTTCGATGTAGAGGGCGCACGCGTGATCTTCGGGGTGGTCCGCGGACGCGATCAACGTCACCGCCTGCGGTTGCTTCGACCGGCACGCCCGGGCAGTTGCCCTCGCCACGACAAGGCTTGCCGCGTAAAGCTCATCGGCTGATTCGACCGCGGACATCACGGTGGTGCCGGCGCTCGAGCGCTGAATGAGGATCCGATCCTTGACGTCCGCCGCGTTGATTTGAGTTGGCGAGTTGCTGATCGGTATGCCAGGCACCGGCAGCGCCCCCTCCTCGGCACTGATGAGGGAGCCGGGAAGTTTCTTGTGAAGAGCGCGAGCCTCGGCGGTCGTGGACACCAGCAGGCATTCGCTTGCTCCACGTGCAAGGGCATACGCGCTGACGGTGAAGGAACGAAGTACATCGATCACGATCACGACCCCGCGCGCTCTTCGGGCTCCGTCCATCCCGGTCAGCCGGTTGATCACCACAGATATCGATGGTGAGGCTTTGCACCGCGAGACGGGCATGATATTCGGCGAGAGTGATAGCGCAAGGCCCTGAAGGATCGCGGCGGGCCCTTGGCTTCGAGCAGATCGCGGACTGCGGATCGATGCGCGTGGTCGGCCTGCGATTGGAGCCGGGACAGCACGTGCCGGAGCATCGCAACGCCATTCCGCTGGCGCTGATCGTCACCGTTGGGCATCTGCATTTCGATGATGGGAGCAGCCACGGAGAGGTCAGCGCGGGTGAGATGCTGCTGATCAACCCCGGCGAGCGGCACACCTATCACGCTGAGGTCGAGACGTCGGCTTACCTCGTTTACGCGGGCTTGCCTGGAGTCAGAAGCCGAAAGTGGAGCTTGCGGCACAAGCCCTGAGGAACGAGTCGCGATCAGGGAGGCGAGTTCCACATCGCGAGGAGGCGACCCTGCTCGTCATTGCGCAGGAGGCTGAGCGTGGCGACGTCGAGGTCCAGGGTCGATGCAGCCTTGATGTCAAGGCCCATCCAGGCGATGGCGACGGCACGAAGGAAGTGGCCGTGTGAGAAAGCCAGGACCCGGCCGCCTGTGCTCGAGGCGAGCTTGATGAAGTCCATCGCTCGCGCGTAAATCTGTTCGGGTGTCTCGCCGCCCGGGCTTCCGTCCTTGTAGAGCTCCCAACCCGAATGCTTTTCTCGAATCGCCTTGGTGGTCATGCCTTCGTATTCGCCGTAATCGACCTCTCGCAAGAGATCGGTGAGCTGCGGCTCACGGAACCCGGCGAGCTCGGCGGTGCGCCTGGCCCGCTGAAGCGGGCTTGAGAACACTGCTTCGAAGTGGATCTTTTCCAGGCGGTCCCTCAAGCGCGCCGCCATCTCCTCGCCCTGGGGCGTCAGTGGGAGGTCGGTTTTACCCGTATGCCGGCCGCTGAGGCTCCACTCGGTTTCGCCGTGGCGGGCGAGATAGACCTCGACTATCAGGCCGGCTTGCCCATCATCTCGGGCCTGCCCGAGCGCAGCGAACGGCTCGCGCTCTCGATCACGGCGCCGGCTCGAACGCGCTGGCCGGGCCGGACGCAGACGAGGCCGACGGAAGCGTGGCCACCATGGAGCTTCAACGCCTCGTTGACGGCCGACAGCACCCGGTTGGCGGCGTGCGCTGTGCCGGCGACGTCGGTGTCGGGCAGGATGGCCAGGAGCTGCGGCGGGGTTCGGCCCAAGACGCCGGGCGTATCAACGTCGCGCACGGTGCCGGCCAGCGCGGCGGCCATCATCTTCAAAGACTCCTCAGGTGAACCNNTGCAGAGGCTCGGCCTGAGGGTCGTCGGCACGCACGCCGCACGATGGGCAGAAGACAGCGCCGTGAGGTAAAGGGGACCCGCAAGCCAGGCACGTCTGTGCTTCTGGCCGCCGGCGCAGGAAGTCGCCAATCGGCATCGCGCTAAAGCCTATCAGCCGAGTGGCGGCGGCTAAGCAGCCACCGCGTCGCTTAACCGACCGCGGCTTCCACCGATGTCATCCAGCTGTCTGCCCAGCTCGCAACCGCGGCGAGCACGGGCTCGAGCGCTCTGCCTCGGGAGGTGAGTCGATAGCTGACCCTGACCGGCGGACCTGGGTCGACGAGACGCTCGACAAGGCCTTCTGTCTCCAGCTCGCGCAACCGCTCCGTGAGCACGCGGTCACTAATGCCGGGAATACCGGCAAGAAGCTGATTGAATCGAGCAGGCGCCGGGATCAAGGCTTTCACGACCGCCCCGGTCCAGCGCTTACCGATCAGCTCAATGGCGCGTTGAAATGGCGCGCTGTAGTCGAGGCCCCCACCGACCATGGGGAGTGATTCTATGCGCTATCGGTAGGTGCGGAAGCAAGCCTCTTCGTTTATTTCTCAAAATTTCTTTACCCACTCTCGACCACGTCTGGTGTGGCCTCGTGGGCCGGACCGCCGACGACTCGAGCATGGTCGGTGCGCAGGTTAGACTCGCGCTGCCGTTCATGGATGTAGCTGACCGAGTCGTGGTGGTGACAGGCGGAGCTCGCGGCATCGGTCGAGCTCTCGCCCGCAAATTTGCGGCCGCCGGCGCCGAGATCGTCGTCGTGGCGGACATCGATGCCGACGATGCATGGACAGTCGCCCGCGAGATCGGTGGCATGGCCATTCGTTGCGACGTTTCGAATGAGACCGATGTCGCGCAGCTGGTGGAAAAAATTCACATCGCTAAAGGACGCATCGACATCCTGTGCTCAAACGCAGGCATCGCAGTCGGCGGCGGTCCTGAGGTTCCCAACTCGGAGTGGCAGCGCATCTGGGACGTGAATGTGATGGCCCATGTGTACTTGGCTCGTCATGCGCTGCCGGCGATGCTTGCTCGCAAGGAGGGCTATATCGTCGGCACGGTGTCGGCCGCGGGCCTGCTCAATCACATGTTCGCGGCTCCATATGGAGTGACCAAGGCGGCCGCGTTGTCATTCTTCGAATGGCTCTCGATCGCCCATGGAGACGAGGGAATCCGGGTTTCGTGTCTGTGCCCGCTCGGAGTGAAGACCGACATGCTGGCGATGGAGCGCCGCAGGGGCCTCGACTTTCTCACAGCGACTGCACTCGAGCCCGACCAGGTTGCCGAGTCAGTCCTGCAGGGCATCCGCGACGAGAGCTTTCTCATCCTGCCTCACCTGGAGGTCGAAGAATACTTCGGCCGGCGAGCGTCCGACTACGACAGGTGGCTGAGGGGCATGCGGCGCCTGCGCGCGACCATCGTCGCCGCCAACCAGTAGCGTGCGATGGCTGGCGCTCGTGATTGGGGCCGTGCTGATCGTCATCGCCTTCGTGGCCTCCGGCCGTGTCGCGGACACACAACAGGGAATGGTGTCCGAGGTGGTCACCCTCTTCGCGGGGCTGGTGGGCGTCAGCCTGGTGCTCTATGCATGGGTGTCGGGGGCGAGGCCCCGGCCTGCCGGCGCTCCAGCGCCTGGCGTCAAGGCGACGGTGCAGATCCGATCGGCGACCGAGCTGCTGGCCGGGGCGGTCGGTCTGGTTATCGCAGTGGCGCTGATCGCAGGTGTGGCGCTGAGCGCCGGCGGCCTGTGGGTGATCGTGGCTTTGGTTTTGTTGCTGCCGATGACCCTCGGCTCGGCTTACCTCTGCGTGCGTTTCTTTCGCGCGCCGAAGCGTGAGTGGAAGATCGACCTGCGGCAGCTCACGCGGCTGCGCTAGGTCCGCTTCTCCAGGTTCCTGACGAGGAGCGCGATCC
This sequence comes from Candidatus Dormiibacterota bacterium, assembly GCA_003151665.1. The sequence continues at coordinate 2,172 of PLYD01000245.1, read as the reverse complement.
CGAGCGCGATCAGAGCCGCCGGCAATATCACGTTCCAGGTGATGCCGCTGTTGGCGGCCAGGAAAGCGATGCCGAGCACGACCAGGATTGCGCCGAAGATGAAGGTCGGCCTCTGAGTAACCGGTTGAGGGCCGGCGGACTGTGGCGCCTGACCCTCGGTTGTAGCTGACGTGCTTGGCGCGACCGGCGCGGCGCTCGCGGTTGCCGCAGGCGCCGATGCTGCGGTTGAACCCGCTCCGAATTGGTTTTTGAGGTCAGCCCAGGCGCGCTTGATGTCCGCTCCCATCGACTCGAACGCGTTTTGGCCCGCAGGACGGTAGCCGGCGCGCTCGGGCATCAATACCCACAGCACGATGTACAGCAGCAGTCCGACGCCATTGATAAAAGCGAGCACCACGAACGCCAGGCGGACCCAGAGCACCTCGACGTGAAAGCCTTCGGCCAGGCCCGAGCAGACGCCGCCCAGGAGCCGGTCGGTGCCGCGATAGAAGGTCTGAGTGCCAGGAGATTGCATGTGCGCTCCATTACTACCAGACCGCAAGCCTCAGCGTCCGCCAAACTCCGAGGCCTGCGCAAGGATCTCGCCGACCAGGTAAAGCGAGCCGCAGACCAAGACATTGCCGTCAGAGCCGGCGAGCTCCTTGGCGTGTTCGACTGCCGCTGAGGCAGGGTTTATGGCATCGGCCCCAAGGCCGTAGATACGCGCCAGCTGTTCGGCCGCGATGGCGTGCCCGGCGGCGCTACCGGGCTCGGTGAAGACCACGGCGGCGGGCTCCATCTTGCGCAGCGCGGCCAGCAGCTCATTGGGGTCGCGTTCGCTGAGCATCGCGAAGACGGTGACCAGGCGTCCCTTTCCGATCAGCCTTCGAAGAGCGATGCCGGACTTGGTCATCGCTGCCGGGTTGTGGCCGCCGTCAAGAATCACGCGAGGTCGGTCGGCGATCAGATGCAGCCTTCCCGGCCAGACCGTCGACGCGAGGCCATGCCGCACGGAATCGTCTGTGGCATCACCCAGCGCGACCGCGGCCGCCACCGCGAGCGCGGCGTTGGCAGACTGGTAATCGCCAACGAGAGGTAGGCTCAGGTTCGAGTACTCGCGGCCCTCGACGGTCACATCGAGGCTGTGTCCGTCCCAGCCCTTGGACGTTGACGCGACACGGATCTCGCGGCCCAAGCGCCACACCGACGAACCGACCTTTCTCGCGTGCTCCTCCACGATCTCGAGGGCGATGCCCTCGCAACCGGTGATCACCTGATTGCCGGGCTTGATAATCGCCGCCTTTTCGTTAGCGATCTGCTCGATCGTGTCGCCCAGATACTTTTGATGATCGAGGTCGACGTTGGTGATCATCGCGAGCCCCAGGTCGAGGGCGTTCGTGGCATCGAGGCGGCCTCCCAGCCCGACCTCACACACGAGCCTATCGATTCGCGACGCGAGGTAGGCGATCGCCATCGCGGTCAGCATCTCGAACTCCGTCGCCTGGCCCATTTGCATCGAGATCGCGTCAAGGTCGGGCTGCAACGCTTGGAGCGTGCTCACGAAATCCTGCTCGCTGATTGGAACGCCGTTGACCTGGATTCGCTCGGTGTACGAGATGAGGTGAGGCTTGGGCATGAAGCCGACGTTGCGACCGGCCGCCTGCAGGATGGAGGCAAGGCAGGCAGCGGTCGAGCCTTTGCCGTTGGTGCCTGCAATCAGCGCGCCCCGCATGCCTCGTTCCGGATTGCCCAGGTGGTCGAGGATCGCGCGTGTTCGCTCAGTTCCGAGCTTCATGCCGAAGCGGCCAAGCTTCGAGATGTAGGCGAGCGACTCCTCGTATGTCACCCGCAGATTGTCACGCTAGCCGCGCCTACGAACCTCCGCCTCGAATGTGTTCTTGATGAGCATCGCACGGGTCATGGGCCCGACACCGCCCGGGTTCGGGGTCAGCCATCCGGCCACGTCCGCGACTCCGGGTCCGAGGTCACCCACCTGCTTGCCATTCACCCAGTTCGTGCCGACGTCAATCACCGCCGCGCCAGGCTTCACCATCTCTTTCGTGATGAGATTCGCCTTCCCAGCGGCGGCTACCAGGATGTCGGCTGACCTCGAATGACCGGCGAGGTCGGTGGTGCGCGTGTGGCAAATAGTCACCGTTGCATTGCGGCGCAAGAGAAGGAAAGCGGTCGGCT
>PLYD01000109.1 GCA_003151665.1 Candidatus Dormiibacterota bacterium | reverse complement strand
GGCTCGCCGGGCCAGTCTCGCTGGGCCCGAGCGAGGTCGGCGGTCGCGCGCCGGTACAGCGCCGTCAGGGTCAACACCTGCGCCGGCGCAAGGGCGTTCAGACGGCTGGCGCCGGCCCGCGCCAGCAGGTCCTCGAGGCGGTTCCAGTCCTCACGCCGCAGCGCGACGAACTCCTCAGAGCGCACGGCAAGCAAAATACGCGACATGGAGCGCCCGCTCTCCGACACCGACCTTGTCGTCGCTACGCCTGAGCGTGTTTCGTTCGAATTCCAGATCGCCGGCCTGGGGACGCGGGCGATCGCTCAGATCATCGACCTTTTGATCGTCGCGCTCGTTGAGGTGGCCGTGCTCTTCTTGGGCTTCGGAGCGGGCACAGTGACCAACTCCAGCACGGTGGGTGGCCTGGTGATCATCGTGTTCAGCTTCGTCAACGTCTTCGGCTATTTCTGGGTCAGCGAGGCTTTGTGGTCGGGGCAGACTCTTGGCAAAAAAGCGTTTCGCCTTCGGGCAGTTGGGGATCGTGGCGAACCGCTCACCTTCATGCAGGCGGGGATCCGAAACATCGTGAGGATCGTCGACTTCCTCCCGTACGGCTATGGGATCGGAATGATCGTCCTCTTCGCCAATGGGAAGGGCAAACGCCTGGGTGACCTCGCGGCCGGGACGCTGGTGGTCAAGGACTCAGACCATGTGAGGCTGTGGCAGCTTGCGGGCGGGAGGCGGCCGCCCACAGCGCCCGGGATGCCGCCACCTCCGACGGCGCCGCCCGACGCGACCAATGAGGGCCCCACTGCGCCCTCGCCCGTACCTGGTGCCATGGCTAGGTTCGGGCCCAGTCCTTACGTGCCGGCGACTGCGGCCGAGCTGACGCTTCGCCGCCTGGACCCGGAGCTCCGTCGCTTCATCACCTCGTACGCCCGGCGGCGCCCCCAGCTGACACTGGGCGTTCGGGTGCAGCTGGCCGGGACGGTCGAGCGCAACTTACGTGCGGCCGCCCCTGAGATCTTCATCCAGCAAGGACCCCTGGCGACCCTGGATTACCTGGCCAATCTCGAAAGCCAGTAGCGCTGTCTGGCCGCCGGTTGACGGCGTTACATGAGCCAGCGGCGGATCTGGTCTCCGGTCAGGTTGCCTCCGCAGATCGGCGTGGCCACGCGCAGACCCTCGAGCTCCGTTCGCCGCTTCGCCGCCGCGGCCAATCCGGCGGCGCCGGCAGGCTCGACCACCAGGCCGGTCTCGAGGAACAGCATTTTCATGGCGTCGAGCATCTCCTCGTCGCTGACCAGCATCACTTCGTCGACAGTGGCGCGCATGGCAACCAGCGCTTCGAGGATCGGGACCCGGACGGCGATCCCATCCGCGATGGTGGCTGCGGACTCAGTGCTGACCGGCTTTCCCGCTAGCCACGAGAGTTCCATCGATGGCGCTCCCTCAGCGCACACGCCGACGACTCTGGTCGCGGGCGAGAGCTGCCGGAAACAGGTGCCGATCCCATTGATCAAAGACCCGTTGCCCAGCGGCACGAATATCGCCTCAAGACTTTCGTCCATGCGCGCGAGCTCTAGCGCGATCGTGCCGGCGCCCTCGGCGATCTCGGGCAGCAGGCCGTCCTCCACATAGAAGGCGCCGGTCTCGCTTGCATGCGCCTTGGCCGCCAACTTGGCGGCGTCGAAGTCGGCGCCTGCCAGCACCACTTCTGCGCCGAGCGAGCGCATGCGGCTGACCTTCAAAGGGTTGGCGGCGACTGCGGCAAACACTGTCAGGCGCTGGCTGCGCTTACGGGCGGCGTAGGCCATGCCTTGACCGAAGTTGCCAGCCGAGGCGCAGACGAATCCATTGGGCTGGTCGCCGATTCGATGCATGAGGTAGTCGGTCCCGCGGCCCTTGAAGGACCGGATCGGGTTGATGCACTCCACCTTGAGGACGATGTTCACGCCCAGGCGCGCGCTCAGGGTTTCGGAGAGGTACTGAGGAGTGTCTTTGAACGCGGGGTCGATCACCTCGGCCGCTTCGCGAATTCGGTCGATCGAGATCGCCATCAGGGGCCCGACGATAATCGATACAAACAAGTGACGCCGCCCCGGGGGTAATCAGGGCGGCGCCGTACGGGTCAAGGAGCCGGGAGGCACTCCGGCGATTCCTCTCATTGAATAAACGATCGACCAAGTAAAAAGGCTACGGCTCAGCTTGTAAAAACCGGATGATGGTCCAGCGATGCCAAAGGCAACGATCACATTCGTCTGCACCGACTGCGGAGGCGAAACGCCCCGCTGGGCGGGACAGTGCCCGCATTGCCAGGCGTGGAACACCCTCCAGGAGTTCCAGGTTCGCAAGGCTTCCGGCGGCCGGCCTCGCCAGTCGCCCACGTCAGCCGGCGCCCGTCCGATCCCGCTGACCGAGCTGGCAACCGAGGCGGCCCCGCGCCTGACGCTGGCCTGGGGCGAGCTCAACCGCGTTCTGGGCGGTGGCATCGTCCCCGGCAGCCTGGTTCTGGTCGGGGGTGAGCCGGGCGTCGGCAAGTCGACCCTGCTCATGCACGCCGCTCACCAGGTGGCGGTGCGCGGCGGCCAGGTCCTCTACGCGTCAGGCGAGGAATCGCCCCAGCAGATCCGAATGCGAGCCCACCGGCTCGGCGCGATGGAGGCTGGAATCCTGCTCTTTGCCGAAAATGATCTCGACGCCATCTGTGAGGCAATCCGGTCGTCGAAGCCGCAGCTGGCAATCGTCGATTCCATCCAGACGGTCACCGATGCCGGGTTCGAGGGCAGCGCCGGCAGCGTCACCCAGGTGCGGGAGTCTGCGGCTCGGCTGATGCGCCTTGCCAAGGAGGTCGGGGTCCCGATCTTCCTCGTCGGGCACGTCACCAAGGAGGGAGCGATTGCCGGGCCTCGGGTACTTGAGCATATCGTTGACACCGTGCTGTACCTGGAAGGCGATCGGCGGCAAGAGCTGCGCGTGCTGCGCGCCATGAAGAATCGTTTCGGCTCAGCCGAGGAGATCGGCGTCTTCGCCATGGGTGAGGCAGGCCTCGAGGAGGTCCCGGATCCCTCGGCAGCGCTTCTCAGCCAGGCCACCACCACATCGCCAGGATCGGCCATCGTCGTTGCGCTCGAGGGCACACGGCCTTTGCTCATCGAGATCCAGAGCCTGGTCAACCTCAAAGGCGAGAGCGCGATTGTTCGCCGCATCGCCAACGGTGTGGATATCAATCGCCTGCACATGCTCATCGCAGTCATCGAGAAGCGGGCCGGCCTCAAGCTTGGCTCGTCGGATGTCTTCGTCAACGTCGCCGGCGGCATGCGCATCACTGAGCCTGCCGCCGATCTCGGTCTCGCCCTGTCAATCATCAGCAACGATCTCAACAGGCCCCTGCCGGACGGCCTGGTTGTGATTGGCGAGCTGGGACTGGCAGGCGAGGTGCGTCGCGTCGGCCAGCTGGAGCGCCGCCTGTCAGAGGCGGCCCGGCACGGGTTCACGCGCGCTTTGATTCCGGCCGGCGTCAAAGCCGTCCGGCCGTCCGGCCTCGAGGTGATCGAGGTCCGGACCTTGGCGGAAGCTCAATCCGCCGCATTTTCTTCACCCATCACGTCCGGCAGGTTCATAAAGGAGGCCGGCGTCTCGGTCTCCTAGGAGGTATCCCGTGAAGCGTTCAGAGATGCTGGCCCGCTGGCTTGGGGCGGCGCTCGGCTTGTTCGGCGGTTTTCTGCTTGGCTATTTCCTGATACGCGGTGGAACTCACTCGTATCCCGGTTACGTGATCATCGGGCTGACCAGCCTCGAAGGCTTGATATTCGCGTACCTCGGCACCCCGTACGTGCTCGGTGGCTGGAGGACGTTCAACTTCCGCCTGACCAGCACCCCTTTGCCCGATCTTTTGAGCGGGCTGCTTGGAGTGGTGATCGGGTTGGTGATCGCTTCCCTCATCGGCGTGTTCGTTCGTGACCTTCCCAACGGCGTGCTCCTCTCTGCCATCCTGGCCCTGCTGCTGGCCGCCCAGGGCGCCTCGATTGGACTGACGCGCCGGTCCGAGCTGGCGGCGCTGTTCTTCGGCGGGGCGACCCAGCAGAAGAGCCACCGCCTCAGCGGCGTCCTGCTGGACACGTCGGTGATCATCGACGGCCGAATTCTCGACATCGCGAAGACCGGCTTTGTCGACATGCCATTGATCATCCTCAGCTCCGTCCTTCGGGAGCTCCAGCAGGTCGCAGACTCCGCGGACGCCACGCGGCGGCGCCGTGGGCGGCGGGGGCTCGAGGTGCTCACCGAGATGCAGAAGGATTCGACCATCCCACACGAAGTGGTCGACGACGACGTGACCACCAGCGTCGAGAACGACGCGCACCTGGTGCGCACTGCCAAGCGCAAGAGCTGGGGGAACATGAC
>PLYD01000183.1 GCA_003151665.1 Candidatus Dormiibacterota bacterium | reverse complement strand
GTCGAGAGCGGTCGTCGGCTCGTCGGCAACCAGCAGGCGCGGTTCGCAGGCAAGGGCGATCGCGATCTGGATCCGCTGCCGCATGCCGCCGCTGAACTGGTGAGGGTGACCGCGCAGAGCCGCTTCGGGATTTGGGATACGCACCTCGGTCAGTAACTCGACGGCACGCTTATCAGCCTCCTTGCGGCTCATGCCCAGCTGGTAGCGGAGGTGCTCGGTCAGCTGGCGTTCAATCGTCAGCATCGGGTGAAGTGAGGACATCGGATCTTGAAATACCATCGCGACCTCGCGACCGCGAGTACGGCGCCGCTGGGCGGTCCGCATGGTCATCAGGTCCCGGCCGTCCAGGATTGCCGAGCCGCCGGTGCGCGCTCCCGCCGGCAGCAACCCGAGCAGCGCCAGCGCCGTGATGGTCTTGCCGCTTCCGCTCTCGCCGGCCAGCCCGAAAACCTGGCCGGCGGAGATGTCGAAGCTGACGCCGTCGACGATGGGAAGCGGGCCGCGAGCTGTATCAAGCCAGACGCGCAGGTCACGGACGCTGAGCAGCGTCTTCATGCGCCGCGCGCTTTGATGATCGCCTTCGGGTCGAACGCGTCGCGAAGGCTGTCGCCAAGCAAGTTGAAGGCCAGCACAACGCTGACTATGGCAAGCCCAGGGAAGTCACCCATCCACCATGCTTCGAAGTGTTCGGCTCCGGTGGAGACCATCGATCCCCATTCGGCTGCGGGTGGGCGTGCGCCCAGACCCAGGAAGGACAGCGCGCTGAGAAGGAGGATTGCGTTGCCAATCTCGAGGGCGGCCAGGACGATGACCGGGCCGGCAATGTTCGGGAGAACGTCGACTGTGAGCGCGCGGTGGGTGGGCGACCCGAGCAGGCGTCCGACGGCGACGTACTCCGACTCCATGGTCGTCCGAACCAGTCCCCTGACCACCCGCGCGTGGCCGGGCCAGGATACGAGCACCACCGCAAGCACGGCATGGAACAAGCCGGGCCCCAGGGCCGCCACGACGGCCATCGCCAGCAGGATGGTCGGCACTGCGAAAACGAAGTCCGCTCCCCGCATCACCAGTTCGTCCACCCAACCGCCGAGGTAGCCGGCGAGGCCGCCGAGGGTACCCCCGATCGTGAACGCCAGCGCGACCAGCAACATGGCCAGCGGGATCGAGATCCGGGCGCCCCAGAGCACGCGAGAGAAGACATCTCGGCCCAGCTCGTCTGTGCCCATCAGGTGCGCGGCCGACGGCGCCTGGTACAGAGCGGCGCTCTGCGCGAGGGGGTCATATGGAGATATCAAAGGCGCCAGAAGGGCGATCAAGAGCCAGGAAACTACGAGGATGCCCCCGACGACGGTCAGGGGCTGCCTCCACGCGCCCGGAATCAGGCGCCAGGCCGAGGTGAGGGGATTGCTGACGGCGGCGCCGACGCTCACGCGAGCTGCACCCTTGGATCGATGACGCCGTAGAGGATGTCGACGACCATGTTGACCAGGATGTAAACGATCGCCACGAAAAGCATCACGCCGACGATCGCCGGCAGGTCGAGAGCGGTCGCGCTCCTGTACGAGTACTGGCCGATTCCCGGCCAGGAGAAGATGTTCTCGACAAGGACGGTGCCAGTCATAACGTTGCCGAAGGCAAGTCCGACCACGGTCAGTATTGGCGGCGAGGCGGCTCGCAGTATGTGCCGGAACACGACCGTCAACTCGGGAAGCCCTTTGGCGCGCGCGGTTCGCACGTAGTCGTTCTCCAGCACCTCGAGCACCGCCGAGCGGGTGAAGCGGGTAAAGAGCCCCATATTGAAGGCGGCTAGGACGCAGGCCGGCAAGATCAGGTGCTGAATGCTGTTTGCGAAAACATCGAACTGGCCGGCCGCCAGCGAGTCGATGGTGAACAGCCCGGTCAGATGGGGCGGCGGCAGCACGATAGCATCAAGGCGACCGCTGCCGGGAACCCAGCTCAGCTTGTAAAAGAAGACGTAGAGCGCCACCAGGGCGAGCCAGAACTGCGGCGTGGACATCCCTCCCAGGGACACGACCCGGATGATCTGGTCGGAGAGCCGGTTGCGATTCAGCGCGGCGATGACTCCCAGCGTGATGCCGAGAAGGCAGGCGAGCACAATCGAGGTGATGGCGAGCTCTGCGGTTGCCGGGATGTACTCGGCGAGGTCGGTGCTGACCGGCCGCTGGCTCTGCTCGGACTCACCCAGGTCGCCGTGAAGTAGGTTCCCCAGATACACGAAGTACTGGACCGGAAGGGGCTTGTCGAGCCCGAAGTGCTCTCGATAGATGCGCACCGCCACAGGGTCGGCAGAGGCCCGGTCACCGAGGTTCGCAACGGCTGGGTCACCTGGCACGAGGTGGGTGAGGACGAACGCCATCACGCTTACCGCTAGGCAGAGAAATACCAATGAGACGAGGCGTCGGCCGATGAAGAAGAGAAGGGGATGTTGGGAGCGGCGCCTTGCCAGCGCCGCTCCCAGCGATTTAGGTGCCGATCGAGGCGAGGTCGAGGTACCAGACTGGGCTGTAAGTGACATTTGTGAGGTTTTTCGTCCCTACCACGGACTGCCCGGGCTGAATGAGTGGCAGCATCGGGCTCTCCTGGTTGAGCAGAGTCTGCAGCTGCTGAAAGAGCGGGCCACGCGTGGCATTGTCGGGTGTTGAGCCCGCCCTGGCGCCGAGAGCCTCGATATCCGGAGCGGCGCCGGTGGGCCAGCCGGCGCGCAAGCCGACCAGCTGGCCGGGCAGGAACGCCAGGTAGTCGTTGGGGTCCGGGTAGTCGGGTGCCCAGCCGGCGAGGCCAAGGTGGTATTTGGCACCGCGGTAGTTTGGCGTCGCGATCGAGCTGGGTTGGCCGTTGAGGTTGACGGTGATGCCAACGTCCGCCAGGTTGGCCTTGATCTTGGCCGCCAGCGAGTCGTTGAGCCCGGTGCTACTGATCGTGTAATCGAGCTGGATGGTGGGATTGGTGATACCCGATGCCTGGAGCTCGCTCTTGGCCTTGGTCACGTCCCGCTGGATCGCCTGCGCCTGTGTGAGGGCACCGAGGAACTGGGTGGGCACGACGCCGGGCGCCTGGGCCGATCCCGCCCCGGCCACGCTTACTAGGGCCTGGTAGTCGATGCCGTAACGGATGGCGTTGACGAAGTGTTGGTTGGCACAGGCTGGTGTGGTCTTGATATTGCAGAACGCGAACGTGATGTTGGGCGAGGTGAAGCTCGTCACGGTCAGCGCGCTATTGCTCGTCAGGCTGGCAGCCTGGTCGCCGGACAGGCTGAGCTCGATCTGGTTGGACGCCTTCTGAATCTCGATCAGCTGAGTCGCGGCGGCGACATTACGGAAGATCACGGTCCCGAAGTTGGGCTTGTCAGGGCCCCAATAGTTGGTATTCGCTTTCAGAACGACCTCCGATGTGCTGACCGAGGCCATCGTGTACGGCCCGCTGCCGACCGAAGTCGTCCCCAGGAAGTCGTGGGCGGAGTCGGCCGTGGCGGCATTGGCGGCGTCAGTCCCGCCATGCGCCATCAGCAGTTTGGAGTTGATGATGCCGAGGGCCGGATTGGTCACGATGAATGGGATCGCTGGGTTCGGGACCGAGGAGGTGAGCACGAAGGTGTAGTCGTCGGTTGCCTTCATCGAAGTGATCCCGTCCAAAAGGTAGACGGGGTTGTCGTGGAGGTTCAGGAGTCGGTTGAAAGTGAACTCGACGTCATGCGCGGTCAGGGGGGTCCCGTCGGCGAACTTCACGTCCTTGCGGATGATGAAGGTGAACGTCTTGGCGTCTGCCGAGACGGTATAGGACTGAGCGACCAGCGGTATGGGTGTTGAGGAGTCACCCAGCTTGAAGGTGAGCAGGCTGTCGTAGATCGCGTGGAAGAATGGATCGGCATCGAAGTCGACGCCGCCCCGACTCGGGTCGGTGTCCTTGCTGAAGTCCCATGTGTAGGCGTCATCGACGACGAGTGTCTTGCCCGTAGTGCCGGTCGAGCCCCCGCTGGTCCCGCAGGCCGCGAGGAGAACCGCGAGAACGCTCAGGGTGGCTATCAAGAACGTGGTGCGTCGCTGCATCTGACGGCTGTACCTCCCCCAAAACCCGCCTCGATACATACAGATCTCGGCGAGAAATATCTAAACCGCGCCAATATACATCTTCGTGGCGGCGATGGCCGTTTTCAGAATTCCGAGCTCTTTTACGAGCCTAAGATATCTATATGCCACACAGGAATTCCTTTCGGTGAAGAAGAGTCGGGCAGTCAACGTGTTGGTGGCCTCCCGTGTCGGGGCGGCTACAGTCGCTGCCGACGTTCTCGCGGTCCCGGTCATGTCGGGTGAGCCCGCGGACCCTGTGCTCTTGGAGCTCGACCCGGCTGCGGCGGCGTTTGTCGCTTCGGGAGAGCACGGCGGCCGTCTACACGAGGTCCTGCTCTTGCCCGCCGCCGCGGGCCTCGCGACTCCCCGCATCCTTCTATATGGGCTTGGTGCCGCCGCTGACCTTGACGGCTCCCGACTCCGCTTCGCGCACCAGGAGATGGTGGGGGTAGCGCGGAAGTTCGGCCACGGAAGGATCGCGGTGCTCAGGGCCGGCGCGCTCCGCCCAGCGGATCTTGGTCCTGTCATCGAGGGTTGCGTAGCTGGCAGCTGGGACCGCCGGGCCCGGAGCACAGGCGGCCACCCGGCGCCGCTCACCGAGCTGATCCTGGTTGGCTTCGGCGACGCGCCGGCCGGAGCGGTTGATGTCTTCCGGCGTCTCGGCGAGGCCACCGCCAGAGCTCGCGAGTGGCAGAACATGCCGGCCAACGAGTTGGGCCCGAATCGCCTCGAAGCCATCGCTCGCGAGCTTGCGGGCCGGTTGGAGCTGGACTGCGAAACCCTCGGAGCCGAGGCGCTGACGGCAGGTGGTTACAACCTCCTGGCCGCGGTTGGCGCGGCCTCCGATGATGAGCCGCGGCTGATCAGGCTGACATATAGGGGAGGCGCCAGCGACGGTCCCAGCCTGGCGCTGGTCGGCAAGGGCATCACCTTCGACAGTGGCGGGCTCTCGCTGAAGTCCGCGGATGGCATGGTCAAGATGCGCGGCGATATGGGCGGAGCGGCCGCCGTGCTGGCGGCGATAGAGGTCGTGGCCGAGAGCCGCCTTGCCATCAACGTGATGGCTGTGATCGCTGTGGCGGAGAACTTGCCTGGTCGCGGCGCACAGCGGCCAGGAGATGTGTGGACCAGCGCTTCGGGCAAGACCGTCGAGGTGCTGAACACCGACGCTGAGGGGCGGCTTGTGCTGGCCGACGCGATTACCTACGCTCTGCGGTCAGGCGCCACTCATGTTGTCGACCTGGCAACTCTGACCGGCGACGCGCGGGCGGCCCTCGGTCATGCTGCCTCGGCGGCAGTCAGCAATGACGACACGCTGTGGGAGCAGGTGGCCGCGGCGGCCGAGGCGGCAGGAGACCGCGTCTGGCGGCTGCCGATCTACCCCGACTTTCGGGCGCTGCTCCAGAGTCAGAGCGCCGACCTCAAGAACTCAGATTATGGCGAGGCAGGCGTGATCACGGCCGCGATGTTCATCGGCGAGTTTGTCGAGGGGCGGCCCTGGGTCCATCTCGACATCGCCGGCAGCCACTGGAACGAGAACCAAGCCCACCGAGACATCCCCCGCGGCCCGCTGGGTGCGGGAACACGGCTCTGCTACAGACTCGCCGAGTTGATGGCCGCCCAATCTACAAAAAGGTGACGCCGATGCCGGCAACTGATGGCCCCGTTCCGGTTTTGATCGCCAGTTGGTTGGATCCCAAGCACGCGGAGCGAATAGCCGCTTCCGAGCCCGACCGGATCGAGTTGATATATGAGCCCGAGCTGCTGCCGACCATCCGCTACGAAGCCGACCACCATGGGCCGCCGCGACCGCTGTCCGCTGAGCAGCGCCGGCGCTGGCGAGAGCACCTCAGTCGGGCCGAGGTCGCATTCGAGTTCGACTGGGAGCAGCCGGAGGATTTGCTCAGCCGGGCGCCCCGGCTGCGCTGGGTGCAGGCGACCAGCTCCGGGATCGGTCCGCTCGTCGAGCACCTCGGTCTGGCCGGCTCCCCACTCCTGATCACCACCGCCGTTGGGATCCACGCTCAGCCGCTGGCTGAGTTCGTTCTCCTCGCGGCCCTCTACTTCGCCAAGGAGATGCCGCGCACGGACACCTGGAAAGCGGACCGCCACTGGGAGCGTTTCTGCGGTCAGGAAGTGTTGGGCTCGCGGATGACGCTGATCGGTCTGGGCCGCGTGGGATCGAGGATCGCCGAGTTGAGCTCGGCCCTCGGCATGCAGGTGACTGGTCACCGAAGGACAGTCGGGGGCCAGGCTCCGCCGGGGGTGGGCAGGGTTGTCGACGCGGCAGGATTGGACGCCGCGCTTCCCGAAACGGACATTCTTGTCATCGCGGCCCCGGACACTCCGGAAACCACCAACCTGGTCGATCGCCGGCGCTTGTCCCTCCTACCAGCCCACGCCGTGGTGGTGAACGTCGGCCGAGGCTCGATCATCGATGAGCAGGCCATGATCGAGATGCTTCAGGCCGGGCGTCTGCGCGGCGCCGCGCTCGATGTCTTTGCGAAAGAGCCGCTCCCCGCCGACAACGTTCTGTGGGCAATGCCGAATGTCATCATCTCGCCGCACTCGGCGAGCACCGTGACACACGAGAACGACCGCCTTGTCGACCTCTTCATCGACAACCTGCATCGGTACCTCGACGGGCGCCCTCTCATCAATGTGTTCGACTATGGAAGGGGGTACTGAAATTGTCTGAGACGTTCCAGTTTGCGTTCGGGGGTGCCATTTCCGCGTCGGTGACGCCGATGCGGGAGGCCGGCGACGCAGTCGACCTGGAGGCGATCGGACCGTTGGTCGAGCATTTGGCCGCCGCGGGCGTCGACGGTATCCTGGCACTCGGCACAACCGGTGAGGGCATCCTCCTGAACACCGCCGAGCGCCGCGGCGCCGCGGATGCCTTTGTCCGTGCCGGGCGCCGGCGGCTGGCAGTGATCGTCCACTGCGGCGCGCAGACGACTGCCGCCACGGTGGAGCTCGCCGCGCACGCAGCCGAGGTCGGCGCGGCTGCGGTGGCGGTGATAGCGCCTCCCTACTACGCGCCAGACGACGCGGCCCTCGTCGAACACTTCACAGCGGCTGGACGCGCGTGCGCGCCGCTGCCCTTCTTCATCTACGAGTTCGCCGCGCGTAGCGGCTATGCCGTGAAGCCCGCCGTCATCGAGGAGTTGCGCTCGCGGCTGCCCAACCTGGTCGGGCTGAAGGTGTCGGACAGCCCGTGGGAGCGATTCGAGCCCTACCTGCTCGACGGGCTCAAAGTCTTCGTTGGTCCAGAGGCCTTGATCCATCGCGGTATGGCGGCTGGCGCCGTTGGCGCCGTATCCGGGCTTGCTGCGGCCTTCCCGGAAGCGGTGGCTGAGGTCGTGCGCCGACCTACTGCAGCCGGAGCGCACCGTCTGGGCGAGATTCGCGACCGGGTACAAAGGTTTCCGTTTCAAGCGGCGCTGAAGCACTTGCTGGTACGGCGAGGGGTGCCAATCGAGGAGGACTGCCGCATGCCCTTGCGGGCTCTGAATGCCACCGAGAAGATAGAGCTCGATCGCCTCGCGGAAGAGTTGCTCCCGGTCGTGGCCCGCTGACCTGGCGTTAGGCTGGCCGGAACTGATACCGCATCCTGACCTGGCCGACGCCTCGATAGCAGACCTCGGCCGGCGCCTTGACAGCGGCGAGTTGAGCGTGCGCCGGCTCGCTGAAATGCACCTCGAACGGATGGCGGCCATCGACCAGGTCGGCCCGAGCCTGCGCTCCGTGATCGAGCTCAACCCCGACTGGGAGGAGATCGCCGACCGGCTTGACGATGAGCGCCGCGAAGGCCGGGTGCGCGGGCCTCTGCACGGCGTCCCGGTACTCGTCAAGGACAACATCGATACCGGCGACCGCATGCTGACNNGGCAAGACCAACCTCAGCGAGTGGGCCAACTTCCGGTCGCCGCGATCGTCTGGGGGCTGGAGCGCGCGTGGCCGCCAATGTCGCAATCCGCATGTCCTCGACCGCTCCCCCTGCGGCTCCTCGAGCGGGTCGGCGGTGGCGGTGGCGGCGGGCCTCACCCCGGTCGCCGTCGGGACCGAGACGGACGGATCCATCATCTGCCCCTCATCCGCCAACGGAGTCGTCGGCATCAAGCCAGCGGTCGGCCTGGTCAGCCAGGACGGGATCATTCCAATCTCGCGAAGCCAGGACAGCGCTGGTGCTCATGCCCGCCACGTGCGCGATGCCGCGTTGCTGCTCGGCGCGCTCGTTGACGATCCAGCCGACTTCACGGTCCACCTCGATACAGGGGCCTTACGGGGCCGCCGTCTCGGTGTCCTCCGGGAGCCGTTCACCGGATACAGCGAGCACACCGACAAGGTCCACGAGACGGCCCTGCTGGGCCTCCGCGACCTTGGCGCAGAGCTCATCGAGGTGGAGATCTCCGCGATCGAGGCGATGCGCGCCGACAATCGAAAGGTTGAGACGGCGGTGCTCCAGCACGAGTTCAAGGCGGGGATCGACGCCTACCTTGCGGCCAGGCCTGGGATCCAGCCGCGCTCGCTCGCCGACCTGATCCGCTTCAATGCTGAGCACGCGGCGGAGGAGATGCCGTACTTCCGCCAGGAGATCTTCGAAGAGTGCCAGGCCCGGTCGGGCCTCGATTCCGCGGAGTACCTTTCAGCGCTCGCGACGTCGCGCCGGCTGTCGCGGGGGAGAGGCATAGACGCCACGCTCGGCAGGCACCGGCTCGACGCGCTGGTGGCGCCCTCCCGGCCACCCGCCTGGGTAATCGATCAGATCAACGGGGACCGCGTCCTCGGCGGCTCGACCCAGCCGTCGGCGATGGCCGGCTACCCGATCGTAACCGTGCCCTCGGGGATGGCCTTCGACGCCCTACCCCTCGGCCTCGCCTTTTTCGCCAGGCCCGGCTCGGAGGCGTTGCTGCTCGGAATGGCGTTCGCCTTCGAGCAGCTGACCAGAGCTCGCCGGACGCCGCGCTTTCTGCCGACTCTGGACCTCCCGTGACTCCGATGAGAAGGTGCGACTATTCCTGATGACTCAAGGAGGAATCGATCTGTCGCTTGCTGCTGACGAGCAGCTTGAGGCCGCAAGGCTTGTACCGCATTAGCCAATATGCGTGCCATGATCTCGGCGGAAACTGATGACGGTCAAAGAGGGATGGCGGGGGCGGTTCTTCGAGGACTTTGAGGTGGGGGACCTCTATCACCACCCGCTAGGGCGGACGGTCGTTTCGGCCGACAACATCTGGTTCACCTTGCTCACCCAGAACACTGCACCGCTGCACTTCGATCACCACTACGCAGCGCAGACCGAGTTCGGGCGGCCCCTGGTGAATTCGTGTTTCACGTTGGCCGT
>PLYD01000138.1 GCA_003151665.1 Candidatus Dormiibacterota bacterium | reverse complement strand
TCAGCACCGACGATTAGATGCTTCCCGGGGTGACGGCGGGGTGAAATGGATTAACCGCCGGGTTCGAACCGGCCGTCAGGGCTTGGGCGAGGCGCTTCTATAGCCCAGGCGGCGCGACAGGTCGGCTGCCGCTTCGCGGGTCAGGTCCACCACCTCCGGCCGGTCGCCCTCCCAAAGGCGATGGGCCGGCCCTGAGACGTCGATGGCGGCCACGACGTCTCCATGCGCCGAGTAGACCGGTGCCGCGATGGCGTTGAGCCCCATCTCCAGCTCCTGGAATGTCCGGGCGAAGCCTGCCTCGAGCGCCTCCGCAAGCTGTTCTTCGAGCTGCGCGCGGTCGATGATGGTGTGCGGGGTTCTGGGCTCGAGCGGCCGCGACAGCAGCCTGTCCCTGGCCGCGCTTTGACCGAAGGCCAAGATCACCTTGCCGCTTGCGGTGCAATGCACAGGGGTCCGGCGGCCGAGCCAGTTGACGCTCACCACGGATGTCGAACCGGTTGCCTGTTCGATGGGAACTATCTGGTCGGCGTCCAGGACGTCGAGGGTCACCGTCTCGCCCACAGCGCCGGCCAGGTGCTCGCACACAGGGCGGGCGACGAAGCGAAGGTCGAGCTCGCCCGTGACCACGCTTGCCAGCTGCGGCAGGCGCCTTCCAAGTCGGTATTTCGATGTGCGTGGATCGCGCTCGACCAGCGCGTGTCGCTCGAGAGTGCTCAGCAGTCGAAGGGCGGTGGAACGGTGAACCCCGAGGCCGCGGGCCACCTCCGCGCCGGCCAGCCAGCCGTCCCGCGCCAGCAGGTCGAGGATCGCCACCGCCCGATCCACTGAGCGAACAAGACCAGCATCTCGCGGTGCGCCGTTGCTCACTGCGCAACAATACAAGCTTGCGGGCCAAGCGAGCCAAGGCTAAACTTGTTGGCCTCTGAGCATCTGTTGAGCAATGCGCAACAAAACGCCACTCAAACCTCTCAAGTGGAGCCTCCTATGGCTTCCCAGTTAGAAGAGCGAGGAGCCGCGGTTCGTAATCTCGTGAAAGCAGGAGGATCGGCATGAGCCGGGAAGAGGAGATTCGCGCCAGCCTGTTCGACGACACGCTCAACGGGCGTGCGCCCGAGGTCAAGGCCGCCACCGAGGAGGGCCTGGCCCTGGGCATGGACCCGATGGACATCCTGTTCAAAGCGTTGATCCCATCCCTCGAGGAGGTCGGCCGCCGCTTCGAGAAGGGCGACTTCTTCGTCCCCGAGATGCTGATGGCGGCCCGCGCGATGCAGGGCGCGCTCACCATTCTTCGACCCCTGATCGCCGAGACAGGAGCCCAGCCCGTGGGCCGCTACGTGATCGGCACCGTCAAGGGCGACATCCACGACATCGGCAAGAACCTGGTGGTCATCATGCTCGAAGGCGCCGGCTTCGAAGTCTTCGACCTCGGCGTCAACACGCCGCCGGAGAAGTTCGTCGAAGCTGTGATAGCGCACCAACCTGACGTCCTCGGTTTCTCAGCCTTTCTGACCACGACGATGCCGATGTTCAAGGTCAACATCGACGCGATCACGAAGGCGGGCCTGCGCGACAAGGTGCACATTGCGGTGGGCGGCGCGCCGGTGACCGAGGAGTATGCCAAGCACGTCGGTGCCGACAGCTACGCCCCTGACGCGTCGATGGCCACACGCCTGGCCAAGCAGCTGGTCGGAGCTCGCAACGAAGCTTCTGCCGGCGCTCAGGCGCTCGAGCAGGCGGTCAAGCTGATTGACGAAACCCTGAAGAAGGGTTAGGCCAGCTTCGCATTGGACACCATCCTCACCTCGCGCGGACGCGAGGTGGTCGTATCGATCGATAGGCCGTTCGTGATCATCGGCGAGCGCATCAATCCGACGGGACGCAAGGTGCTCGCGGCCGAAATGAAGGCAGGCAGGATGGACCGCGTCCGCGCCGACGCCATCGCCCAGGTGGCAGCGGGCGCCCACATGCTCGACATCAACGCCGGCATTCCGCAGCTTGATGAGGCGGCGCTGCTGGTCGCGGCAATCAGAGCTGTGGCCGAGGTGACCGACGTCCCGATTTGCATCGACTCATCGATCATCGAAGCGTTGGAGGCAGGGCTTTCGGCCTACGAAGGCAAAGCCCTGGTGAACTCCGTCACCGCCGAGGAGGAACGCATGGAGCGGATCCTCCCATTGGTCAAGAAGCACGGCGCGGCGGTCATCGGCATGGCCAACGACGAAACCGGGATCTCGATGATCCCCGAGGAGCGGGTGGCGCTCGCCCGCCGAATCATCGAGCGCGCCGCAGATTACGGCATTCCTCAAAAAGACGTGATCATCGACCCGATCGCGATGACGGTTGCCGCCGACCCGACGTGCGGTCTCATCACTCTGGAGACCATGCGGCTCATTCGCGATCAGCTCGGCAACAACATGACCTGCGGCGCCTCGAACGTTTCGTTCGGTTTGCCCGACCGCGCGACAGTCAACGCCGCGTTTCTGCCGCTGGCGATGCATGCGGGCTTGACGTGCGCGATCACCAACCCGCTCGTGCCCGAGGTTCGGCGCGCGGTGCTGGCCGGCGACCTCCTGCTCGGCCACGACGAATACGCCATGCGCTGGATTGCCAGCTACCGTGCCGAGGTGGCTCAGGCAGCCCGCGAAGGCGCTGCCCCCAAATGATCCAGCGCAAGCTGGAGGTCACCTACCGGCCGTTCGACCGCACGACACGAGTCCCGCCGGGAACCACGCTCTTCAGCGCGGCGCACTGGATCGGCCTGCCCATCGACTCGACGTGCGGCGGCCGCGGCACCTGCGGCAAATGCAAGGTTCGCGTGATCGAGGGCTCGGCCGAGGTGACGACAGCCGACCACCGCCTCCTGCGCAAGGAGGAGATCGAGGGCGGCTGGCGCCTCTCGTGCCAGACACACATCTACGACGACATGGTGTGCGAGGTGCCGCAGCTTCTGCGGGTGCCGAAGGCGGCGACGATGGGCTTGGGGCGTCTCGTCATCCTCGATCCCAACGTCCGCAAGGTTTACCTGGAGCTGGCGGAGCCAACGCTCGAGGATCAGCGCAGCGACGTGATGCGGCTCCGCGAAGCGCTGACCGCGGAAGGGCACGACATGGTCGCGGGCGTGCGGGTGCTGCGAACGATTCCAGGTGCGCTGCGCGACTCGGGGTTCAAGGTCACCGCGGTGCTGGGAGGCGAGCACCTCGTGGCGCTCGAGCCCGGCGACACGACCGCAGAGTGCTTCGGCGTGGCGTTCGACGTCGGCACGACAACTCTCGTGGGAACGCTGATGAACCTGCGCACCGGCATGGCAGCCGGCGTGCTGTCGACGCTCAACGGCCAGGCGCCATTCGGGGCCGACGTCATCTCGCGCATCAGCCACGGGATGAATGGCCCGGACTCGGTCCTCGAGCTGCAGGCCGCCGTCGTGGGCACCATGAACGGAATCCTGAAAGACCTGTACCTCCAGACCGGGGTGTCGCCGGACCGCACGTATGAGGCCGTCGTCGTCGGGAACGCGACGATGCTTCACCTGCTGTTCGGCATCGACCCGAGCCCGCTCGCGGTGATGCCCTTCACACCTGCATTCATGGAGCCGATGCTGGTGGCGGCCTCAGAGGTCGGTCTCGAGATCCACCCCAATGGTTACATCCAGACGCTTCCCGCTCTTGGCGCGTATGTCGGCGCGGATATCGTCGCAGGGGTCCTTGCGACCAGCGTCGTGCGCGAGGACAAGCTCCGCGTTTTTGTGGACGTCGGCACCAACGGCGAGATCGTGCTGGGCAGCGCGCAGCGAGCGCTCGCGACAGCCGCGCCGGCGGGTCCGGCTTTCGAGGGCAGCCAGATCCGCTGCGGCATGCGAGCGACGGAGGGCGCGATCGAGGGCGTGACATTGGGCGACACCGTCGAGTTGCAGGTGATCGGCGGCGATGTTCCTGCGCTGGGCATCTGCGGCTCAGGGCTTGTCGATGCGGTGGCTCAGCTCCTCCACGTCGGCCTGCTCGACCACTCGGGCCGCATGAAGGCCGCGGTCGATGTTCCCGGTCACCCGCTCGCGGACCGCCTGTTCGAGGTCGACGGCGTGCGTGCCTTCCTTCTTGCCGAGGGAGTGTTTCTTTCGCAGCGTGACGTCCGCGAGCTGCAGTTTGCCAAGGGCTCGATCGCCACTGGGATCAAGGTGCTGATGGACATCCTCGGCGTGGAGGCGAAGGATCTCGACGAGGTGTTGCTCGGCGGGTCGTTCGGCTCGTATCTGAATCCCGAGAGCGCGAAGATCATCGGGCTGGTGCCGGCGGTCGACGTCGACAAGATCATCGCCGTCGGCAACTCCGCCGGTGAGGGCGCGAAGATCGCGCTGCTTTCCTATCGCGAGCGCCAGGTCGCTTTCGAGCTACCGTCCAGGATCGAGTACATCGAGCTCTCCGGCCGGACCGATTTCAACGATGCATTCGTTTCAGTGCTCGCGTTTCCTCATCTCGAGGCGGTGGTATGAGCGCGACGGCCTTCGTGATCTGCGGCGCGTTGGGAGCCGAGGTCAAGGACATCGTGGATCGGCGCGGCTGGGAGGTCGACATCTACGGTCTGTCGGCGATGCTCCACCTGTACCCCAAAAGGATCGTCGAAGAACTCGGTGAGAAGCTGCGCGAGCTGCGGCCTCGCTACGAGCGCCTGGTCGTCGTGTACGGCGATTGCGGAACCAACGGACGCCTGGATCCAATCCTGCATGAGCTCGGCGCGTCGCAGGTCCGTGGCCCGCACTGCTACGAGATGTTTGCCGGCAAAGACCTCTTCCACCAGGTATCGGAGGGGACGCCTGGGACTTTCTTTCTCACCGACTGGCTGGTTCGCAACTTCGAGCGCGCGGTCGTGCGAGGACTGGGCCTCGACCGCGACCCGGAGCTGAAGCCAATGCTCTTTGGCAACTACGAGGCTGTCATGTACCTGCGCCAGGTGCCATTGACCCGATTGGCGAAAAAGGCCGAGGAAATCGCGGCTTATCTGGGCCTGCCGCTGGAGATCGTCGACGTCGGGCTGGGAGAGCTCGAAGCACGCCTGGCGGAACTGGTCGAGGCTTAGGCGGATGGCCAATTACCAGGTCACCTTCTGGAAGCACATTCCCTCTCAGGTGAAATCCTGGGATGAGACCAGCGAGGTCAAGGGCATGATGCCCGACCGATTCCAGGTGGCGATCGACGCGTACTCCATGCGCGAAGGCTCGACCGACATGGATGCCTACCTGGAAGGTTGGCAGCGAGGCCCGGTCGAGGTGCGCGACGGCGCACCGGCGGAGGTCCTGGCCGCGGTCATCCAGGAGCTCGACGCGGCGAACCCGCGTGCGACCCTAATGAACCCCTAGGGGACCGAGAGCGGCGGCTTTGTCGCTCGCGGCGCGCGCGATTCGATCGGCCTCAGTGGAGCGCTCATCACGAGCGCCTGACAGGTTGACTGCGACCAGCCTCGACGCAGCGGTGGCGGCGGCTGCGGCCAGGGTTGCGGCCACCATGGCGTCGGCGCGCAGATTTGGATTGCCGTTTTCCACCAACGCAGCCGCAAGCTCGACGGTCTCGGCGGCCAAGCGGGCGATCGCAAGGGGCACCTCGACGGTGGCAGCCCGCGCCTGGGCAACGGCACGCTCGCGATCCTTACCGCGCAATGCCTTCGCCGACCGCCGCGTGTCGACGTACGACATGTAAGCGTTGGCGTCCGCTTCCACCAGCTCCTCGGCGCGCAGTCGCAGCGCGTGGGCTTCCTCGAGCGCCGCGTCGGCGCTCGCCCACTTTGCTGTCGAGAGCCTCGCGACTTTTTCGAGCAGCGAAGAGGCGATCGCGATGACTGCGGCCGCCGCCGAGCCGCTCGCGGGCACAGGACGATCCGAGGCGAGGCCATCGAGGAGCGCGGCCATTCGTCCGTCCGCTCTCTGTGGATCAGTCGTCGCCGATCTCCCCCTTGCGCTTGGTGATGTACTCCCGGAGCTGCTCGTCGATTCCGGGGTCGATTCCCGGGTCGGCATACTCCTCGATCACCTTCTTCCAGCGGGCTGCTGCGACAACGTCCGTGGTCTTTGCGCCCATGCGGTTCCACCGGTCGAAGTTTTCAGTCGATGAGATCCACGGCCGGTAGAAACCCGTCCGGTAGTTGCGCAAGGTGTGCTCGGCCCCGAGGAAGTGGCCCCCAGGACCCACCTCCCTCATGGCGTCCATCGCGAACGCCTCCTCGTTGACAGGGAACCCTCTCTCGAGAATCCACTCGAACATGCGAAGCGCCTCGACGTCGATGATGAACTTCTCGTACGACGCGAGCAGGGCGCTCTCCAGCCAGCCCGCAGCATGCAGGACAAAGTGCACGCCGCCAAGGATGGTCGGCCACATGCACATCATCGATTCGTATGCGGCCTGCGCATCGGGCGATTTCGACGAGGTCAATGCGCCGCCGCCGCGGAACGGGATGCGGTAGTGGCGAGCCATCTGCGCGCTCGCGAGGATGCCCATGGCCGACTCGGGCGTGCCGAACGCCGGGCTGCCTGACTGCATGTCGGTGTTGGTGAGGAACGATCCGTAAACACACGGCGTGCCGGGGCGCATCAGCTGAACCAGGGCGATGCCCGCGAGCGCCTCGGCACTTTGCTGAGCGACGGCGCCTGCAAGGCCCATCGGGGACATCGCGCCGGCCATCAGGAACGGTGTGACGATGACGGGCTGTCCCGCCTCTGTGTACTCGAGCAACGCGCCCAGCATCCGGTCGTCGTACCGAAGCGGGCTGTTGACGTTGATGAGGCTCATCACTGCCGGGGTCTCCTCGATCTTGTCGCGGCCGCCGAACAGGATCGAGGCCATCTCGATCGTGTCGCGTGCGTTCTGATCCGAGATGACGCTGCCCATGAACGGCTTGTCGGTCCAGCGCATGTGCGAATAGAGCATGTCGAGATGCCGCGTGCCGAGAGGCAGATCTTCGGGCTCGACCGTCGTGCCGCCCGCGCAGTGGATTTGATCGATGGCCTGGGCCATCTTGTCGAAGTTGTTGAAGTCTTCGATGGTAGCCCCACGCCGTCCGCGCTCGAGGTCGGTGATGAACGGAGGACCGTAAACGGGAGCGGTCACCACGTTATTGCCGCCAAGGGTCACCGTCCGGGCGGCATTCCTGGCCTGCAGGTTGAACGTCGGCGGCGTCTTCGCCGCCATCTCCATGATGAAGCCGCGGTCGAAGCGCACCCGCATCCCGTCGATTGCCATCCCTGCCTTGGCGAACAGCTCGCGCGGCCGCTCGTGCAGGAAGTCGACCCCGATCTCCTCGAGGATGGTCATCGCCTGCTCGTGGATCGCCTCGACGTCCTCGCCGGACAGGATGTCGTACGGCTTGAGACGGTTCTTCCACATGNNCGCTGGCCAGGCCAGAACGATAGGGCTGTCCGCCCAGACGAGCGTGTGCTAACGTAGGTCTTGCCCATTGGGGTGCTTGGTCCCGCCTGCGGACCCCCTTTTTGAACTCAGGTGACTCCTATTTCACGCCTAACCAACCTGTGGCGAACCTCTAGGTCCGCGTAGATGAGCACGCCTAACCCCGGCGACGTCCTGCCACTCTGGAACCCGGACATTCCGGGCGAGGAGATACAGGCCGGCCGCCTTGGTATCCGGGTCCGCCCGGGCACGCCGGCAGCCCTGAAGGTGTCCGCCCTCGAAGCCGCCGGTGGAGCTGAGCTCCTGCGGCAGGTCCTCGAGGAGCAGAAGAGCATCGACGGCACGTACACCGTCATCAAGCCCGACAAGCCGCTCGAGTTCGTAGGCCAGGTCAAGCAGACGCTCCTGACCGGCCGGCTCGGTCGCACTCCCCAGGGCCTCGCTCTCGAGATCACCGACTGGCAGGACCTGGACGGCGAGTTCGAGATGGAGAAGAACCGCCTCCGGCTCCGCTACCAGGAGCTGCTCCTCGTCAAGGAATGGGATGGCGACCTGGAGGGATTCACCGCGATCGTCCTTCGAGAGGAAGCGAAAACGCTCCCGATCCTCGACTCCACCATGCGTTTCATCGAGCACCTTCGCGACTTCCGCGAGAAGCTCGCCGAAGCTGCCGTCAGGCGCTACG
This sequence comes from Candidatus Dormiibacterota bacterium, assembly GCA_003151665.1. The sequence continues at coordinate 1,510 of PLYD01000138.1, read as the reverse complement.
AAGCCACTGAGCAGTGGATGGAATGCCCGAAGTGCGAGGCCGAGGTGCCGACCGCCAGCAGCATCCACTGCCCAGAATGCGGTGAGGACATGCGTGGCGGCGAGTACGTCCGCGCGGTGCTCCACCTGGTCGATGACGCAGAGGGCAGGATCTATCGCGGCATCGACTCGCTGACCGTGCGCTCGGCGGGCTATCCCGAGTACCGAGGCATGTCCCTCGACCGCATCCAGGGCTCCAACCTCTGGGTCAGCTTCAGACGCTACGACCCCCTCCCTGACGAAGGAATCGTCCTGCCGACCGCGAGCGTCGAGATGTTCGAGGCGCAGCGCTCGGTGATCCGGCAGCTGCAGATCGGCAGCCCGCGGAGCGGGGCGCTCGCCGCTGAGCTCGCCGACACCGGGTGGCTCGGCAGCCCGCCTCGGGTGTCGCTCGAGGGCAAGAAGGCGCATCACCTCCCCGACCCCAACGAGGAGCAGGCGGAAGCCGTGGCTCGTGTGATGGGCATGCGGCCCGGCCAGATTTACCTCATCCAGGGCCCGCCCGGAACCGGCAAGACGACCGCGATTGTCGAATCGATCAGGCGCATCCTGGCACGTAACCCCAACGCCTCGATCCTGCTGTCGTCGCACTCCAATGACGCGGTCGACACCGGGCAGGAACGGCTGCTCGGCTTCTCGCACGTGCGTCAAGCGCGCGTGGCCGAGCCCGGCAAGGTGCCGCGGCGCCTCCGCCCGACGATCGTCGAAGGAGACGACCTCGAGCCTTACAACCTGGTCGCCGGCACATGCAACCGTCTCGCCATCGACTCGCGACTGCGGTTCAAGGTTTTCGACTGGCTGATCCTCGACGAGGCCAACAAGGTGCGCGCCAACGAGGCGCTCGCTCTCATGCCTCTCGCCAAGCGTTGGGTGATGATCGGCGACCTCAAGCAGCTGCCGCCCGTGATGGAAGAGGCCGCCTCGACGTTTAAGGTCGATCAGCCGCTGGATGAGATGGTCAGGGATGAAAGCTTCTACGGCTGGATCTGGGACAAGGTCCCGGCCAGCTCCAAGATCATGCTGCCGCGGCAGTACCGAATGCGCGAGCCGATCGGACGGGTTGTGTCAGATCTTTTCTATGACGGCAAGCTGATCCACGAAGCTCCCCATCAACGCATGCCGCTACCGTGGCCGTTCGATCGCGAGCTCGTCTGGGTCGACACCGGCGCGCAGGACGAGTATCGCGATGCCCAGCGATCCGTCGCCAACGAGTTCGAGGTCGCGCTCTGCAAGGACATCACCTCGATCATCCGGCGTCGTGTGCGCAAGGCAAAGCTCGCCGTGATCGCGATGTACGCGTCGCAGGTGAACCGACTTTCATCGGCTCTCAAGGGCATCGTGCCGCCCGAGGACATCGAATCGGTCGACGCTTTCGAAGGTCGCGAATCGGACGCGGTCATCCTCTCGCTTGTGCGTTCGAACGACCGGGCCGCCATCGGATTCCTCAACGACCCCAACCGCGTGAACGTCGC
>PLYD01000272.1 GCA_003151665.1 Candidatus Dormiibacterota bacterium | reverse complement strand
GCGACCGAAGTTGGCTGCAGGCCGCCCCGTGTAAGGCTTCTGGCGATCTTCAGCGCGTCCGCGGTCGGGTGCGGGAGGAGATTGTCGGTGAGCTTGAAGATCTCGTCCTCGCGGCCGCCGGCAAGCAGCTCCGCGATTGCCTCTGTCGTGAGCTTGGCACCTGAAGCCCTGTATGCGGCCAGCTTCTTGAGCTCCGAGTCGACGATGCTCAGGTCGGGCGGCGTCACACGAACGACCTGAGCCGCAACGGCAGGCGTCAGGCCGTGGTCGCCCGCGCGCTTCGCCGCCCACTCGCTCAACGCTCGACCCTTCAGAGGCGCCATCTCCTCCACCGTTCCGCCGGCGGCCGTGACAGCCTTCGCCAGCTTGCCCGCGGCGGACAGTCTTCCGGCCACTGTGATGAGGACACGGGTGCTGGTCGGTATTTCCGCAAGGGCGGGTGCAAGCGCCTCGGCTTTGGCGGCTGCCGCCATCCGGGCGAAGACGACCCGATACGGGTCGAGGAATGGCGCCTGGAGGATTGCGTCCTGTAGACGCGACGGGGTGAGACCCTGGCCCTCCAGGGTGTCCTCGCCGAAGTCCGAGACGAGCTCCTTGCGCCACTCGTCCAGCGTGGCGCGCGCCCTCTCGTCGACCAGGAACCTTTCCTCGCCATGTAGCAGGAGGACGGCACGCCGCGGAGCCTTCCCCTTCCCCATGTCAGCGATCGTACCTGCGCCTGGTCCGGCTCACATTGGCAAGGTGATCGTGCCCTCCTGATCTGTGCGCAGAACCGTTGGCGGGAAACCCTGGGCGAGCCGGCCGGTTGAGCGCGACGCGATGAGCTGCACGTTCGGTCCCACCGCTCGCTCGAGCGCCGGCGACAGCGCGCTTCGGCCACCTCCCGGGATCAGCAAGTAGGAGCACCGCTCATGCATGCGAGCGGCCGCGACGGTTTGGGCGTCGACGTCGAGGTCGCTGAGATCACAGAAGCTCCGGCCGGAGGGGGCGATCACGCGAAGGCCGAGGTAAGCAGCGCCGACGACCTCCCCAGGCGATCCCGGCTCGGGCGCAATGGCCTCGAGGGTGAAGCCCGCAATTGAAAACGTCATGCCGGCCTGCACTCGTTGGATGGTCGCGCCGCGCGCGGCCGCTTCGAAGGCGGCAGTCCGCCAGGCAGTACCAGTCAGGTCGGCATCCGGGACGAGGAACGTGGATGCTGGACGGTCGAGGCCGGCGAAACCGCCCACGTGTCCGAGGGTCGGCGCCGTGACCGCGATCGCATCAAGCCTCAACTGCCAGGGCGGCAGCAGCGCCCCCAGCTCGTCCTTCAATCGCTGCGGGCTGGGGCCGGCATCCACAAGGATCGCGCCACGCGGCCCACGAAACAGGATCGATTGGCCGTCGCCCACATTGAGCACCTCCGCCTGGGCGGGCGCGATCGCCCACGCGCCAAAAGCGACAGTCGCAATGAGGGTTGGGGCAGCCACCGCCGAGGCAATCCCGACCAGGCGCCGCCGGCCCGCGCTCCGCGACGCGGCGATTCCCGGGCCGAGGGCGGAATAGTAGGCGAGGCCTGCCCACGTGGGAAACCGCGGGATGGTGATCGCGGCTGCAGGTATTCGCGCGAGCAAATACGACACCTGCTCGATATAGGCGAGCAGGCCGGAGACCGGTAGGGCGACCAGGCGGGCGAGGTCGGGCGCGACGACCAGCGGGCCGAGAAGGAGTCCGGTTGCAACGAGGGCTGGAAGGATCGGCAGCGTCAGCGCATTGGCGAGTGGCGCGATCGGCGAGAGCACGTGGAAATCGGTCGCCATCATGGGCAGCGTTCCCACCTGGGCTGCGCAGGTGACCGCGAATGGCTCGCGCAGAACGGCAGGCATTCGAGGCAAACGCCTTTCAATCGCAGGCGTCAACAGAATGATCGCGGCGGTCCCGGCGAACGAGAGCTGGAAACCGACATCCCACGCAAGCTCGGGATGCCAGGCCAGCATGGCAGCGCCGGTCAGCGCCAGTGACGTCCAGACGTGCGATGGGCGGCCGAGCCGCGATGCGGCAATGGCGAGACCTCCCATGATTGCCGCGCGAACGGCGGCCGGGGTGGCGCCGCCGGCCAGCGCATAGAGGCCGATGAGTGCGATTGCGGGCCACGTAGCATGCCGCCCGAGCAACGGCTTCAGGGCGCCCTGGACGATGCGCGCGAAGACCGCGACTTTGAGGCCGCTCAAGACGAGAAGGTGGATGAGCCCAGTCGCGATGAGTGCGTTTTGAAGGTTCGGGGGGATGCCCTGACGCACGCCCAGGACGATGCCGAGCAGCACTGAAGCGTGAGGGGCAGGGAGGGCTTCGTCGAGTGCAGCTACGTAGTGCGAACGAAGCCACCCTGGCACACCTGCAATGCCGGATCCCGGAGCCACCACGTCGAAGCTGGTCGCGTCGAGCTCGAGAAAGACGTGGCGCTGGGCAAGGTACGCGCGACGATCAAACGCCGGCAGATCGCGCGGGAGTGCGAGCTTTCCGGTGGCCTGAACCGAGTCCCCGAACGCGGCTTCGGCGGGGCCGCGCCAACGCACCAACAGGTTGCCGATGCCCAGCGTTGCGGCACCGCTGCTGGCAATGTTGTCGGGTTCGACGAGAGCCTCGGAGCCGCCCGCGGCCGGGTGGCTGTCGTCCGAGATGCGACCTGTGACCGTCACCATCTGGCCCGCGGCGGCAAGCGCACGACTCGCAGCCTGTGCATCCGCCGGGGGAAGCTCCGCCCGGCCAATCGCCAATAGTGCCAAGGCGATGGCGATGGCGATCACCGCAGGTCTGACCAGCAAAGCCAGCCCCAGGCAGGGGACGGCCAGGCCGATTGCGACCACGCCGAGCATCGGGGCGGAGGGCGCCAGCACGACGGCAGCAGCCAGTGCGGCGGACCAGGCCAGCGCTATGACGAGCGCGGGGTATTGGGCGAGACTCCAGATCCCGCCCGGCCGTACCTCTGGGTCGATCAAAGGGTGAGATAGCGGCGCGCGATCACAAAGTCGGCTTCGCTCATGCCGAGGACGTCGACCAGCTCGCTCGTGGCCTGGAATCCTCCGAAGTTGGTGCGGTAGTCGACGACTTCTTCGGCGAACGCTTCGGTGAAGCCGGGCACCAGCGCCAACTCCTCGGCCGTGGCGGTGTTGAGGCTGGTGCGGTTGACCACCGTGCCCCCAGGCGCGCCCTTGACGAGCGGAACCTTGATCTGCTCGCCGTCTGTCAGCCGGCCGGCGAGATTGGGAAGCCGGGTCGAGTCGGCGTACCCGGTCAGGCCGCCCGCCGCTGCGATCGCGTCATACACCCGATCGCCCCTTGGCAGTCGATAGAGGCCCGGTTTGGCGACGGCGCCGACCACGTCTACGAGCAGACCGCTTGGCGGCGGCAGCTCGAGACCTGGGGCAACCGGTGCAGGCAGACGTGGAGTGGCTGCTGACGCAGAAAGGGAGTAGAAGTACGCCCCCACCACGGCGCCGATTGCAATCAGCACGGGCAGCCCCAGGGCCAACAGGCCTTTCCACCCGGGAATGAGCCGAACGCGATTTCGCACGACATGACGCTATTCAGCAGTGGGGCGAAGCGGAACCTCGCCTGTTAAGAGGGGCGGAAGCCTGGTTCCCGAGGAAGGATTCGAACCTTCG
>PLYD01000253.1 GCA_003151665.1 Candidatus Dormiibacterota bacterium | reverse complement strand
TACCACGTTATATCTAGGAGGTAGCTCTACCCGGCCGAATTCAGCTCCGCCAACAGCGTGCTGAGGTCGCGTACTCGTTCGGTGCGCGCAGCGTGCTCCAGCGTCTGGTACTGAGAAAGCACGTCGACGAACCCCTCGCCAATGTCGTAGCCATGCCGGCGGAGCAACTCCCGACCTTTGTCCCCCAGCCGCTCGAGCACTTCGCGGACTTTGCTGTCAGGTCCGAACGCTTCAGGCACTCGGCGGGGGCTCGATCTTGCGCAGGATCACGCGGTGCCCATGCCAGTGGTCGGGCACGCCCGCCGGGTCGTCGCCCATATAGCTCAGCTCCAGGCACCAGACGCCATCAACCTTCACCGGCGCGACGTTGAACTTGGTTTTGATGCCGCGGCGCTGCAGCTCTTGGACCAGGGCGACGCCGTAGAGCACCAGCGCGCCTGGCAGGTTAATCGTGTTGATGCGGCCCCCTTCGCTGGAGCCGTCGACGCCGGACGTGCGCGAACCGAGGGCGTGGGTCACGCCGCTAGGTTAGCGGCTTCCGGTTATTCATCGCCGCAAGGATTGCTTCCACCGTGGCTTCGTACCCGAGGCGTCCAGTGTCCAGGACGAGGTCGTAATGCGACGTCAGGTTCCGGTCGTGCCCGTAGACCTGCTTGATGTAGGCGGTCCAGTTCTCGTCGGCATGCTTCAAGCGCCGCCGCGCCTCCTCTTCGGTGAGTTTGAACCGCGCCATCACCACCTTGAGGCGGCTCGCTTCCGCTGCACGTAGAAAGACATGAAGTGCGTCTGGGAAGTCATGGAGGATGTAAGCGCCGCCGCGGCCTACGATCACGACGTTGCCTGCACGCGCCGCCTCCTGGATCACGTTCTGGGTGATCTGAAGGACGGCTCGGCGCGTGTCGAAGACAGGGGCGACGTTGGGTGGGTTCCACGCTGTGGTTTCGGGTGGGATCATCGGCTCGCCGCTGGCGGAACCGAGCGCCATGAGGAGGCGATGGAGCAGGGAACCGGGTTGCTCGTCCTCCGCCTCGACCTCTTCTTTAGGCAGCTGGAGCCGGTGCGCGACCTCGTCGATCAGCTGGGACTCGAGGACCTCAAGCTTCAGCCGCTGGGCGAGCATCTCGCCCACCGTCCTCCCACCCGCTCCGAACTGGCGGCCAACCGTGATGACCGGCATTTGGGATCAATCTACTTCTTCAGCGGCAGGCGTGGTTAAGCGCGAAGGGAGTTCGCAATAGCCCAGAACTCAGCATCCGTCAGTCCCGTGGTCGACAACGCATAGGGAACTCCCGGCAAGCCATTGGGTTCCGACCAGGTACCCGGCTCATTCCACATGAGGAACCGGGGGCTGGTGCCCTGAGTCTTGTCATCGACCTGGTACAGCGAGTGCGGGTCGCCATGGAAGCGCGGGTTCGATTGCGATCCACGAGGGCCGGGTGGCCCGGGGTTCGGAACCACGATCGCGAAGTCGACCTCTTTCGTGGAGTCTGGGCTCGTGTAGGTGACAGAGAAGAATGACGAACTCAGGTTCGTAACCACAGCGGACCAGTTCTGGGGGATCGTAGACGGCAGGAGTAGCGGGTGAGCTCCCGTCACGGTCAATCTGATCAGGGAATCCGCGGAGGCCACAGTGATCGGCGCCGGCGATGCTTCGGACGCGGTTGGAGAAGGGCTCGGCGTCGTGACGGCTGGCGCGGGGACATTCGCGCGAGGCCTCACGTGTGTGGACATCAAACCCACGACAACCAGAATGCCCAGGGCCGCCGCCGCCACAATCGCAATCCACTGAAGGTTGGGCGCGGGTCGGGCCTGGGAGGTCGCGGCCGCCGTCAAACTGCTTCGCAAACCCCCAAGCGGAGGGTGGGCGGCTTGCTCCTTCTCAAAAGCCGTTCGGATCTCAGAGCGGAGGTCGTCCATCAGTCCATCTCCAGTCCGGGGCGAAGTTTCTTCGCCGCTCGGTAGACGCGCGTCTTGGCTCCGCCCGGGCTCAGGCCGAGCACCGTGCCGACCTCCTCGATCGGGAGGTCTAGGTAGAAGTAAAGGAACAGCGCGAGCCGGTCCTCTCGGGGTAGCTTCGCCAGGGCGCGATCGATGTCAACTGTTTCGACCCGACTTTCACCCTTGGATGACTCGATCTCAGGGAGGCGGATCACCGACCACCAGTGGGTTCGTTGTTGGCTGCGGCATTGATTCGCGACGATCGCCAAGAACCAACCGCGAGCTGCTTGCCCCTCGTGCAGCTGGGCCAGCTTGCGCCACGCTTTGAAGGCCGATTCCTGCACGGCGTCGTGCGCTTCGTCCGGGTTGCGCAGGATCGCCAGGGCGGTGCGGTAGCCGGCCTCCAGGTGGGGGCCGATCATGGCGTCGAAGTCGGCAACCGCCGTTGGCGTGCGACTCATTGCGAGCTGTTGCATAGCACCGTCGTTAATAGAGACGGCGGGTGGGGGCGATCGGTTTCAGCGATCTTGGACGCCCCCATCCCCCGGCTGCGCCGGGTACTTCCCCGGCAAGCGGGGAAGACGATCTACCTATTCGAGGTAGTCGCGCAGCTTCTTTGATCGCGACGGGTGTCGCAGCTTGCGAAGGGCTTTGGCTTCGATCTGGCGGATTCGCTCTCGCGTTACGCCGAACCTCTTCCCTACCTCTTCCAGCGTGCGCTGGTGGCCGTCGATCAAGCCGAACCGCAGCTGCAGTACGCGCCGCTCTCGCGGAGTCAGCGTATCCAGCACGTCCTCGACCTCCGAGTGCAGCATTGTCAGCGACGCCGCGTCCGACGGTGAGACGGCCTCGCGGTCCTCGACGAAGTCGCCCAGGTGGGAGTCTTCCTCCTCGCCGATCGGGGTCTCCAGGGACACCGGGTCCTGCGACACCTTCACGATCTCGCGGACCTTCTCCGGCGTGATTCCCATCTCCTCGCCGATCTCCTCGTCGCTCGGCTCTCGCCCCAGCTCCTGGAGCAGGCGCCGCGAGACGCGCACCAGCTTGTTGATCGTCTCCACCATGTGGACCGGGATGCGGATCGACCGCGCCTGGTCGGCGATGGCGCGCGTGATGGCCTGCCGGATCCACCACGAGGCGTAGGTCGAGAACTTGTAGCCCTTGTGGTAGTCGAACT
>PLYD01000297.1 GCA_003151665.1 Candidatus Dormiibacterota bacterium | reverse complement strand
CGCCTGCAAACGGGGTGCTCGCAGCAGACTTGAAAGCGTCGAATGCGTCGGCGACAACCGCATGGTCAGCTCGCGCCGAAGCTGTGATTGCCTTGTTCAAGAGTCGGGTCAGCCCCGTGGCCGCCGCATCGCTGTAGTCGAGTGAGTAGTAGTTGACGATCATCAGCACGCCGTGAAAATGAGTCGCGCGGACCGCGTCGAGGATCGTGCGCATGTTCGCGCTGATGGTGGCAAGCACCTGCGGGAGCCCGTTGGCTATGCACGTAGGGTCGCCCCCACATGCAGTCTCGAGAATGAACGCGTCGTTGGCGCCGAGGCCGATGGATACGAGCCTGGTGTTGCGATGCGCCGCAAGAAACGTAGTCGCAAATTGAAGCTGCGTGCCTGTGTACGGGACGTGGAGCGGGAAGTTCGCCCGGAATGGGCGACACCCGTTGTCCGCCCCTATCGCCGAGATGAAGCCACCGGTCGCCTCACCAGGGCAGGATGCGTTGGTGGTGCTGAAACGGAGCGCCTGACTTACGTAGTCGGGGTAGCCGACGAAGTTGTGCGGATTGGCGTACTCGAATCCCGCCTTGGTGATGTATCCGAAAACCACGCTGTCACCGAGAGCCAGATAGGGCTGGTCGTCGTTCGCCACCGCGGGGGCGCTCCCGCTCACGAGTAGGGCCAGGGTGCTGATCCCGCCGACCACCGTCGCCGCAATACGTTTCATGCCCAGGTGTCTAAACATGCGTCTCCTCCCCTCCAGCAGCGGTTGGACGCGCTGCACCCCCAGTTCGTCCGAAATTGGACCGAGTATGGCGTCAGCGTGCACGGTGTCAAGTTGTCGATTAGCGACCACCCGCAGGCGAACACAATCTGATGTCGGCTCGGCGCCGTGGGCTACAACTTCACCCGTTCCCCGGATGCCGCGGACCTCTCGATGGCGGCGATGACCTCATGGCGCCGCACCGCGTCGGCGAAATCGGGCACGGTATGAGCCCCGTTGCCGATATCTGCCGCGAACGCGGCGTAGGCACGTCCAACGTTGAAAGCGGGCGTCGCTGCCAAGCTGGCGAGCGACAAGATGGGGGCCCGCGAGCTTTTCGGGCCTCCATTCATCCCGACAATCTTTGAGCTCCCCCGGCTCGACAGTGTCAAGTCAGATTCAGCTGTCAATCTCTCCCGGATTACTACATGAAGCCGGCGCTGGCGGGCCGGCACCGCTCGCGTTTCGGTTGGTTGACCCTAGGTCGCCGCGATAACGCGTCGCATCAGGCCAAGCTCGGTCTGATAAATGTGGGCCGACTTCACGCTCATCGTCAGCGTGCCGACCCCGACGCCGAGGTCGCCAGCCACTCGAGCTTGTAGTACTGCGAGCTCGACGAGATTCGCATAGCCCTTCGTACCGAAGTCGATGGCGTGAGCGTAGACCCCGAGCTGTAGCTCGCCCTTGACGAGCCAGAAGTCGAGCAGGCTGACGCATGGGATGTAGCTGATGTCGGTTAGCGGCTGGAACGTCGTGACCGTCGCGTCGCGCGCCCATGGATTGGCGGTTAGTCGGTCGATCACCCAGCGGATCTGGTCGCGGCCGGCGTGGGCGTAGTCGTACAGGCGCGTCGCGTAGCTGTCGGCGTCACCGAGCTCTGCCACTCGGGAGTGGTCGGTAAAGTTCGCGTGCATCCAAGCTAGGCGTTCGGGATCGCCGTGCTTGGCAATGATCGGATCGTCCACCCTCGGTGAATGCACGTCGAGCGTCGCGCGGAACACCTCGACGATTGGCTGTCCTTCCCAGCTCCCTACGGCACCGCCTTTCAGAATCGCCGCCGCGATCCCTAGCCACGCCTCGCCCAGCGTCATCACTTCGATCCGCACCGGTACGACGACCTCAGTCATGGTCGCAGTCTATGGCGTGCTTGGGCTTCTATCCCAACGACTGACACCGAAGCGTGAAAGGTTGTGACTGATGAGTGCTCAAGACTCGCTTGGATTGAGCTCAGGAGTCACCTGCATGCCGCCCGGATCGCATAGTCTGGCGCCATGGCAGAAGTCGAGCTCACGAGCAGCAGCCTCATCGTTCATATCCAGGGCGCGGATCGCTTCTTCGCGATGAAGAGCCAATTCGAGGTGCCGCTGCAACACATCGCTTCGGTCGATTCCGCCGCGGACGAGGCCCGTCGAGCGTGGCACGGCCTGCGCATCGGCGGCACCAACCTCCCGGGCGTCATCACGGCGGGGCGCTTCGTCGAGCATGGAGAATGGGCGTTCTGGGACGTGCACGATCCGCAATGCGCGATCGCGATCCACCTGCGGGACGAGAGCTATGCAAAGCTGGTCGTCGGGGTCGAGGATCCGGCCGCCACGAGTGAGGCGATCAGGGCGGCGATAGGGCGACTGTGATCTCCGCCAGCCCCACGATGACCGTTGCTACACCGAATGGCCGGCAAGCAAGACGTGCATCCGGAGAATTTGCCAGATGGCTTCAGGCACGCAGAACTTTTGTCGGTCGCTCCTCGCGGTAGGCGATCGCAAGCTCGTTCGCGATCTCAAAGTTTTCGCAGAACTTCTCGTTGCCGGTCGCCTTGCGGACCTCCGTTATTCGCGCGCTGAGTGCATTCCAATAGATGTCGATTGCAAAGGCGTCGAAAAGCAGGTCCCCCGGCAGCAACCCGTGAAGGGCCAGCGTGGAGATCTCCTCGAAGACGTGCGCGAGGGGGATCTCGTCTTCGGGCGTCTGCTGTGCGGTGAGGAGGCGTGCGAATGCGCTCGAAGTTGGCTCCTGGTGGAGTATCTGCATGATGCCGATGAACCCCGGAAGATCCTCACGCCGCGCCGTCCCGAATCGCGGGCGTAACTGACCGCTAGGGCTGTGAACTACTGGACCTGCCATCTCTGCCTCCGTAGGATTTCGTTGCTTTTCAGATCATAAGCCCTGGTTAGGGCTCAGCCTCGGAGACGTGATGTCGCCGCATCACGTGGCCTCGAGGTTCTCGTCCTCAATCTGTTAAAGCTGAATGGTGAGGTTAGCGGTCCGGGCTCATCCAGGCGCCTCCCACACCAGTGCGGAATGGGATGGTGCGATCCTGCACGTACGAGTCACCGCGCGCGCCGTCGAGGGCGCGGCCAATCGGGCACTCATCCAGGCGGTGGCGGACGCGCTCGGCGTCCGGCGTTCGGCCGTCAGCCTGGTCGGCGGCCACCGGTCGCGTGAAAAGCTCGTCGAGGTGAACGGCCTTGACCAGGCCAATCTAGACCGCCTGATTCAACAGTGAGGAAGTCTCGGACCAGGGTCTGCCCGGGACGGGCTGCTGCGGTGCCAACCCGGGTGGTGGCCACGTGGTCACCATCGTGATCAGAAATCACAGCTCGGATGACATGTACATCCGGGCTGTCGATGCATTTGCCTTGATGACCGATCAGTCTTCGGGAAGAGCAGCAAAAGCCTTCTTTGTTTTCATATACCACCCCATTCCTGATACGGGATTTTTCCACCTGCCCTTCATGCTCTCCCGGGCGGCTTTGTGCCTTTCATCACCGCTTGCGACCATTTCCTTTAGATGCTTGTCTTGCGCGTTTATAACCTCATCAGCCTTGTTGCCATGGAACGCGGCATCACATGGTCCACCCATTTGTTGACATGTCATGGTTTTCATAAGTTATCTCCTCAGCTCACTGCTTTCTTCACGAGCGCACGGATCCTTGCCTCGTCGTCGGCGGTCAATTTCATGAGCGCGTACGAGTTCGGCCACATGGCGCCGTCGTCGAGTTTCGCCTTGTCGGTGAAGCCGAGCGTCTGGTATCTGGCTTTGAACTTCCCCGCGTTTTGGAAGAAGCAGATGATGTTGCCGTCCTTGGTGTACGCGGGCATCCCGTACCAGGTTTTCGGCGCGAGCGCCGGTGCTGCGGCTTTGATAAGAGAGTGGAGATTCTTGGCCATGGTGCGATCTGGTTCCTGCATCTTTGCAATCGCCGCAAGCAGTTCAGTTTCCCCGTCCGCCTTGGCCGCCTCGGCCTTGAGCTCCCGGGCGCGCTCCTTCATCGCGGCCTTTTCTTCGGCGCTGAATCCTTTGGATGTCTTGCCGTTAGCACTGGTGCGCTTCGCGGACTGCTGAGCGGCCCTCTTTGCAAGTTTTCTCTCAGCCATTGCTAAGCACCTCCGTGCGCCGAAGAATC
>PLYD01000062.1 GCA_003151665.1 Candidatus Dormiibacterota bacterium | reverse complement strand
CGTCGACGCCTCTAACCTTGACGAGTTGAAAGCCTATGCAGATCGGTATCTCGAGATCGTGAAGTCCGGCATCGTAACCGTTGTCGGCGGGGGGATGTTTGTGATCAAGGTGTCCAATGACCTTGCCGCCCAATACGATGCGAACTCACTCAAGCCCCTGTTTGGGACTGGTGGGGGGCGCCCGCAGCTGGTCAGCGGGAAGCTGACGGTCCCCGCGGACGAGGCTTTCAGGCGCCTTGAAGAGGCCCTGCGATGACCAAGTTCAAGTTCCTTCGCAAGCGGAGCGAGTACTACAGACACTTCACGGTGCTGGATATCGGCACGGACCTGATCAAGGTCCTGGTGGTACGCCGCGATGGCGCCGACGGCGAGGTGCTGGGCGTCGGTCGAGAGCCGCAGGCGCCCGCCGCCATGTCCGGTGGCGCGATCGCCGACCTCGAATCGGTCATCCAGTCGGCCAACCGCGCGCTCGAAGCCGCGGAGGATATGGCCAAGACGGTTCCGGGGCAGGTCATCGTCGGCATTGCCGGTGAGCTGATCAAAGGCTTCTCGTCGACCATCGCGTACCCCCGGGAGAACTCCAACGCGAAGGTCAGGTCCGCGGAGATCTCGACGATGCTGCAGATGGTGCAGCGCCGGGCGCTGCGCGAGGCACAGCACCTGCTCGAGCTCGAGCGGAGCTACGGCCAACTGGAGGCCCGACTCGTCCACTCAGCGATCACGAACGTGCGGGTCGACGGCTACCCGGTGACCAACCCTGTTGGCTTCACCGGCAAGAATCTCGAGGTCACTGTCTTCAACACCTTTGCGCCGATGACTCACATCAACGCGATCGACACCGTGGTGCGTGAGCTCGACCTCGAGCTGGCGGGAGCAGTCGCTCAGCCGTATGCGCTCGCAAGAGCGTGCGCAAGCGAGGAGACGTGGGCCGAAGGTGGCATCTTCATTGACATCGGCGGCGGCACAACCGATGTCGCGCTGCTCCGCGACGGTGGCGTAGAGGGAACCCGCATGTTCAACCTGGGCGGGCGCGCATTCACTCGGCGTCTCGCCCTCGCTTTCGGGCTCAGCTATGAGGAGGCCGAGGCGCGCAAGCTTCGCCACTCCGAGGGTCTTTTATCGGCCGAGCAGCATCGCCAGGTTTCAGAGCTGTTGAGCGCCGATGCCGAGGTCCTGCTCCAGGGTCTCGCGCTCAGCGTCAAAGAACTATCGCGCGGCGAGCGGCTTCCCACCAGCATCTACCTGTGCGGCGGTGGCAGCTTGCTGCCTGAGCTGACCCTGGAGATGGTCAAGAACAATTGGGCTGCGGGCTTGCCCTTCCCGAAGGAGCCGCGTATCAGGCATCTGGTGCCGCCTGACGTGCGCAATGTCACCGATTCGACGGGCCAGCTTTCGAGCCCCCAAGACATCGCCCCGATGGGCCTCGCCAACCATGCGCTGCGGACTGAGGCGGAGGAGCGTGACAACGTGAACACGGTCATGCGCCGGGTCCTAAGCGCTATAAAGGTTTGAGCGGACCGCTCCAGGAGACTGATTAACGCCATGGCAACGGACCCTATTTACGTCGAGAGTGAGGAAGAAATTCCTGAGCTCGTAGAACGTTTGCGCCGTTACCGCGGCGACGACACGATGCTCGTTCTGCCGCTCCGATCGCGCATCGGCCAAAGTCGGTTCAACTTCCAGCTGTTGCGCAACTACGCGGCCGGCATGGGCAAGCGGGTCACAGTGGTGTGCGACGACCCGGCGGTCCAGAAGATGGCTTCCGAGAGCGGCTTCGCGGTATTCGGAGCGGTCGGCGCCCAGGGCGAGGGCATCCCCTCAGCGCCGGAAGCGGAGCTCCCGATACCCCACTGGTGGCAGCGTGATCACGTGGAGCCCGCGACCCACATCGGCATCGCGGCGCCGACCAGGTTGATCACCAAGCGCGCGACCGAGCTCAGGCCCGGCCGGTTCCTTCTCTACATGGCCGCGGCCATCCTGCTCGTGATCGGGTTGGTCGCCGCCGCCCTTTATGTGCCTTCCGCCTCCGTGACACTGCTGGCTTCGGCGCAGCCCTTCTCTCAGAAGGCGGTCGAGATCCAGGCTCAGCCTGGCAAGCCTCCGATTCGGGTTCGCCCCGTCATCCTCACGCGTTCCGTGTCCCAGGGTTTCAAGACCACGGGCTCGATCCGCGTGCTGCTGGCCGCTGCGACCGGATCGGTGGTCTACACCAACTCAAGGCAAAACTGCCCCGGTGGCTGCGATTCGCCTGGGTACATCGTGCGCCGCGGCCAGCGGTTGCTGGACAGCGGCGATGGCATCACGTTCGCGCAAACCAGCGGCAACATTTTGGTGCCGTGGGGCGGCAGCGCAAGTGCCAGCATCACGGCCGTAGTACGCGGCAGCGCTGGCAATGTCGGGGGCGGCGCGATCGACACGCTGCAGCCGGGGGCCGACGGCATGAGCGTGAGCAATCCGCAGGCAACGGGACATGGCGCGAACGCCTCGAACACCCCGATCGAGACGATCGCGGACTTTTCCGCCGCTCGCGCGGTCCTCGAGCAGGAGCTGCGGCAGTCGATCGCTCAACAGATCTCGGCCTCCAAGAAGGGCGGCGAGACGCTGAGTGACACGCTGATCTACGGAGTACCCCAATTCAACACCGACCACCAGCCGAGCGACAAGGTTGCAGTATTCAACGCCACCATGTCGCTGCAGGGAGAAGGGGACTTTTATATCGACGCCGATGTGCACAAGGCCTTTGAGAACTACCTCGCGCAGCGTATCCCCAATAACCAGGAGCTGCTCACCGACGCGCCCATACAGGTCGACTACCGAATCCTCAGCGCGACCGCAGGCGGCCAGCTCGTCTTCGTAGGAGATGCAGCTGCATTCGTCGCTCCCAAGCTCGACATGGATAAGATCCGCGCGCAGGTCGTCGGGCGGCCGCTTGCCCAGGCCAGGTTCTACCTGCAGGGATTGAACGTCAGGTCGGTTAGCATCAAAGAACAGCCGATCACGTTGCCGTTGATGCCGCTGCTGATCGGGCGCATCTCGATCCACTATGTCGTCCAGCAGGGGGCGGTGCCGGCCCTGCCACCGACAGGTTAGGTGCGGATCCTCGCTATCGACCCCGGGACAAAGCGCGTCGGTGTTGCCTTGAGCGACCCCACGGCCACCATCGCGCAGGCGTTGACCACAATGCCCGCCGAGCCGGCCTCGACGCTGCCGGCACGCATCGCCCAGCTCGCGCGTGAAAACGATGCGGCCAGGATTGTGGTCGGCCTGCCGAAGCGCATGGACGGCTCACGCGGCCCGGAGGCGAAGGCGGCCCAGCAGCTGGCTGATGCAATTCGGGCTGAATCGGGCCTGCCGGTGGAGCTGGTCGACGAGCGGCTGACCACTGTGGCCGCGGAGCGCTCGCTGATCGCAGACGGAGTGCGCCGCGACAAAAGGCGCCTCAGCGTCGACCGGGTCGCGGCAACCTTGATGCTTCAGGCTCATCTGGACCGCCGCCGTGCCGGATGAAAATCCTGAGCCGGAGGTGGCTAAGGCAATAACCCTCATCGATGAGTCCGGTCGAGAGCGGCAGTTTCAGCTTCATGATGCCTTCGATCACGAGGGCGGCGTCTATTACCTTGTCGAGAACATCGACGATCCCTCGCAGGTCTTGCTGTTGCGCGAGGTCGACGGCGCGCTGGAGACAGTCGAGGGCGATGAGTTCCAGCAGGTGATCACGGCGCTCGAAAAGGACCAGGTCGAATGAAGAGGCTGGTGGCCGCGCTGGCGGTGATCGCAGTCCTGGGCTTTGGCACCTCGCGCGGATACGACTGGTGGAACTACAACGTGAACACCCCCGTGACCTCCGACAGCGAGCCGGTAGCGTTCCATATCGACCCGGGCGAAATTCCGAGCCAGGTTGCCGATGATCTCCTCGCGCAGCGCCTGATCAGAGATCGCAACGCGTTCGACCTCTACCTCAGGTTCACCGGGGCCGGTGCTACCTTCCAGGCAGGCGTTTTCCAGCTCAACCGCAACATGAGCATGGTCCAGGTCATCGACGCCCTGCAACACGGCAATTCGGCGCAGGTGACAATCACGATCCCCGAAGGCTTCCCACTTCGCGAGCAGGCCAAGTACGTCGAGAGATCGGGGCTTGGTAAGGGGGCCGACTACCTCGCCATCGCCGCGGACCCGACGTGGTCCGCGTCCTTCGACTTCCTCTCATCGCGCCCGGCAAATGCCAAGCCCGCGCTTGAGGGCTATCTGTTCCCCGATACGTACCTGGTGGATCCGGGGGACGTCCGCGGCCTTGTCAAGGCGCAGCTCACGCAGTTCGGCGTCGTGTTCAGCGCTGCTCTGCGCGCCCAGATTGCGAAGGCCACGCTGAATCGGCCGGCAGAAACCATCGAGTCGATCGTCATCCTCGCCTCGATGGTGGATCGCGAAGCCAACACAAGCACCGACCGTGGCAACGTCTGCAGCGTCTACTACAACCGGCTCCAGCAGCACATCCCACTGGGCGTCGACGCCACCTTGCTGTACGGGCTGGGGCGCTTGACGCCAGAGCCCACTTTTGCGGAGTTACAGCTCAACTCGCCCTACAACACCCGCAAGCATGTCGGCCTGCCGCCGGGCCCGATCAGCAACCCTGGCAAGGCGGCGATCCTCGCCTGCATCAACCCGCCGAAGACGAACCTCCTCTTCTACTTCACCGATCGCAAGGGCGTGACCCATTTCGAGACAAATGAGCAGGACTTCAACCGGGACATCGCGACCTACGGTCTGAGCGGAAGCTGAAGGTCTTTCTGCTCGGCCACGGGATTGCCTATTCGCGCAGCCCGGCCATGCACAACATGGCGTTTGAGACCCTCGGCATGGACTGGACGTATGAGCTACTGGATGTAGCGCCCGCCGATCTGCCGGGTGCGATTGACCGACTCAGGGCGCCCGACGTCGGCGGCGCCAACGTGACGATTCCGCACAAGCAGTCGGTGATGGCGCGCCTCGACGGCATCGACGCCGACGCGATGCGAGCGCACGCGGTGAACACGATCGCTCGGGAGGGAGAGCGCCTTGTGGGGTCGAACACCGACGTGGCCGGGGTCCGCGCGGCGATGGCGGAGGTCGGGCTCGAGCCTGGCGGCGCGAACGCGGTCATCCTCGGCGGTGGTGGATCGGCTCGCGCTGCAGCTGTGGCGCTCGCCGGGGCTCATCTGACCTTCGTGTCCAGGCATCCCGCAGATGACGACCTACCGGGCACGGTAATCGCCTGGAGCGACCCCGCGTTGCCGGCGCTGACGCGTGCCGCCGACCTGCTCTTGAACGCGACCCCGCTGGGTCGAAAAGAGGAGATGCCCATCCGTCCCGCCGCTCTGCCGAAGCACGGCGCGGTCATCGACCTCGTGTACGTGACGGGCGGGACGCCGCTGGTTCGCAAAGCGCGATCGTTGGGACTGCGAACTGCAGATGGATGGGGCGTGCTTCTGGCGCAAGGGGCAGCGTCGTTCGAGGTGTGGACAGGAAAGGCCGCGCCGCGGGCCGCCATGCGCCAAACTTTGGCGCCGTGAGTCTGATCCTGCTGGCGGTCGGTTGGGCAGTGGCCGGCGCCGCCGCAGGCTGGTTCGTGCGTTGGGGTTCGGTGCGCCTTGCCAGCCTCGAAGGTTTGGAGCCGGGTCATCGGCGCTGGCAGGTCTTCGGCCCGCCCGTGCTCGCGGCGATCCTGTTTGGCACTTTCGCTTTCCATTTCGGCATGACGCCGACGCTGTTGATTCGAAGCGTCTTCATCCTCGTGCTGGTCCAGGTCATCTTCTTCGACTTCGAGCACCGGTTGATCCTCGACCGGGTGATCTTTCCCGCCATGGTCTTGGCGCTCGTGGTGAGCCTTTTCGGCCAGCCCTGGTGGGCCCGCCTCGCGGCCGGCTTCGGCGCCGGACTGCTGTTTCTGCTGCTGGCGCTGGCGGGCTCCGCCATCTTCAAGGCCGAGGCGCTCGGCTTTGGTGACGTCAAGCTGGCGGTTTTCATGGGCTTGCTGCTGGGCCCGCTGCCCACCATCCAGGCGCTGTTCTATGGGGTGTTCATGGCCGGCGTCGTCTCCGTCGGGATGATCGTGTGGCGACGCTCCATGAAAGGCACGCTTGCCTACGGCCCGTACCTGGCGGGCGGCGCGATCATCGTGTTGTACCTGCTTTCCTGACTGGAGCCGTTTCGGTTGCTTAGTTGACGGACAATAGGCGCCAATGACTAGTCAACTTCTCCCCGGCGAGACCCTGATCCTCAAGGACCACCCCCACTGGATCGTCGTCGTCAAGTCGCTCGCTGTGCCGATCGTCCTTTTGATCGTGGCCGTGGTCGTCGATTTCACCGCCACCAACACTGGCATCGAGAACCTCCGGCTCATCGTCACCCTTGGCGCGATCGCCATCGCCGGGCTGTGGCTGATCGTGGTTTGGATCCGCTGGCAATCGACCTCCTACACATTGACCGACCAGCGCATAAAGATCGAGACCGGCGTATTCGGGCGCCAGTCGAAGATGATTCCCATCGACCGGATCCAGGACTGCACGACCAAGCAGTCACTCGTCGGCAGGATGCTCGGTTACGGGCGCGTCGAGGTCGATGCCGCCGGCGCGCAAGGCGCAGAGGTGCTGGACCAGCTGCCCAACCCCGGGGTTTTTCGGGATCAGGTGTTCGTCCAGACGGAACGGCGTCGGACGGGTGCTTCTTCGGTCCAGCCACACCCGAGCGGCGTCTGAAGGCCGCACTGGCGATCATCGGTTTCATGGGCTGTGGTAAGTCCGTGGTCGGCGTGCTGGTCGCCCAACGTGCGGGCGCACCTTTCCACGACCTCGATTTCGTGATCGAGAGCGAGGCCGGGATGTCGATCAGCGACATCTTCGTAACCAAGGGTGAGGCAGCTTTTAGAGCCCTGGAATCGCGGCTCCTCCCCGACCTGCTGAAGCCGGGGGCCGTTGTCGCCATTGGCGGAGGAGCGCCGATCGATGAGGCGAACTGGAAGATGATCCTCGCGCGGTCGACCACTGTCTTCATCGACTGTGGGTTTGACACGATCTGGGACAGGATCAAAGACACCACCAACCGTCCGCTGCTCGCGAGCAGCACGAGGGCCGAGCTCGAGGTGCTGTTGCAGCAGCGGCGGCCTCGTTACATGGAAGCCATCCACCGCGTCGACGGGGACCGCCCGGAGGACGTTGTCGCCGAGGAAATCCTGGCGCTTTGGTCCGACTGATCATCGAAGCGCCGGCCGGCAGCTACCCCGTGGTCATCGGGAGCAATCTCAATCGCGAGCTACGCGGCGCGGTTGCGCGCCTCGATGCGACCTCCGCGCCGATCGTCACCGACGCCAACGTGCTGCCCTGGGCCAAGAAGGTGGCGAAGACGATCAAGCGCGCCGGTGTGAAGTCGCCCATCCACGTGATCCGCCCGGGTGAGCGGTCCAAGTCCATGGACGCGCTTGGCGATCTGCTCGCGTTTCTAGAGCGCCAGAACGTAGACCGCGCGGGCTGCATCATCGCCGTCGGAGGCGGCACAGTCGGCGACCTCGCGGGCTTCGGCGCGGCGGTGTGGCAGCGCGGGATCCGAGTCGTGCAGGTGCCGACTACATTGCTGGCCATGGTGGATTCGAGCATCGGGGGCAAGACCGGGGTCAACGGGCGGCGCTCGAAAAACGCGATCGGCGCTTTCTGGCAACCTGCCGCGGTGGTCGCCGACCTCGCCTTCCTCGAAACGCTGCCCACCGCCAACTTCAGGGAGGCGTTCGCCGAGGTTGTAAAGTACGCCGTTGCCATGGACCGCGGCCTTTACGAGGTGTTACTGAAAAACCGCGACCGCCTCGTCGCCGGCGATCGGTCCGCGCTCGAGAAGGTGGTGTTCCAGTGCGTGATGGCCAAAGCCCTGGTCGTCGCGAAGGACGAGCGTGAGGCTGGGCCGCGGGCCATCCTCAACTACGGCCACACTGCCGGACATGCGCTGGAGGCCGCCACCGGGTTCCGCATCTCTCACGGCCGGGCGGTGGCATTTGGCATGCGCGTCGCTGCGAGGATTGCGTTCTCCATGGATCTGTGCACCAAACGATTCGTCGAAGCGCAGGACGCAATGCTGACTGCGTACGGGTTGCCTGATCGACCTCCGCGGGTGGAGCTATCGAGAGTTCTTGCCGCCATTCCTCGAGACAAGAAGGCGCGACGTGGAAAGGTGGCATGGGTGTTGCCCCGCCGCCTTGGTCATGCAGAGACTGGGCATGCAGTACCCGGGGCGATCGTCAGCCGCGTGCTGCGCAAAGCCCTGGCATGAAACGAATAGTCATCGTCAACGGTCCAAATCTGAACCTGCTTGGAAAGCGGGAGCCTCATATCTACGGGACGCGCTCACATGCCGACCTGGTGAAGACCGTGCGTGCGAAGGCCCGCAAG
>PLYD01000235.1 GCA_003151665.1 Candidatus Dormiibacterota bacterium | reverse complement strand
AGCTCCCATGTCCGCACCGCGGTGGCCGCGATCATCTCGACGTCTTCTCGATGTGCTCTCGTGCAGCGCGCAGCACAGTGCGCTGGAAATGGTGGCGGACCAGAGTTCCGCTTGCATCGAGCAGCTGGTTGAACAGCTCGAGGAGGTTGCGCTCAGCGGCGTCGGGCTCGCCGCCCTCGGACTGGATTCGTTCGCGCACGTGATGGTCGAACAGCTCCACCGCCTGGCGTGCGGTTCTGTCCACAGCTGCCGAATAATCCTTGGCAAGGTCCATTAGCTCGCTGAGCGGGACGCCCGCCGCAATCAGCTGCATGCCCGCCGCGATGGCCTCGAGGTCCTCGGCCGGATAGACAGGCTCGTCGTCGGTCTCGATTGGGACCAGGAGTCCAGCCTTCTCCAGGCTCTTCAGCAGAGGAGCGGCGACACCGCTGCGGTCCGCGAGCTCGGTCAGGGTGAGGGTCTGGGGCGAGGTGGGCCGCGTCACCGCCGCGACCAGCGATTCGTCCGAGGGCTCGAGCTCGCCGGCCAGGAATCGCTGGATCACGGTCAGGGTGAAACCGCGCTGCTGGAGGTCCCGGATACGGCGCAGCCGCTCGAGGTGCCCATCTCCGTACCAGGTGACACGCCCATCCCGGCGCGGGGCGTCCAGCAGGCCTTTGCCCTGGTAGAACCGGATGGTGTCGACGGCCACGCCCGCAGTGCGCGCCAACTGTTCGATCCGATACTCCATGAGTACTTACTCTAAGAGACGCGGACGCACTGCGCGTGAGGGTTTGAGCGACGTTAGCGGCGGTGTCATGCGAGTGAAGGACTGGGAGGAGGTGATCTCGCTACGCCCCGAGGGTGCTGGCGGGCTGGGTGGCATAGGCGCGACGGGCGTAGATGAGCTCAATAAAAGAGCGAACAAAAGCGAAATTAATAGCTATCCCGCCAACGGTGACCTTCGGTCCTTCGCCACGCGGACCCGACTAAGGGTTGGTGCCTTACGTATTAGCCCGTGGTGTTCCAGTAGTACATGCGGTCCAGCCACGCCGGGTCGGAGCGGTAGGCGGCGGCGAACGACTGGACCGAGTCGACGTAGTCGAACGAGTTGTTGTAGTGCCAGATCGCGTTTCGCATGTCGGCCGGAGCGCCGTTGTGAACCAGGTAGCGCGCCGCGCCGAGGATTGCGTCGTGCGGGTCATTCACGTCGCCGCCGGCCCCAAACGCCGCCCAGGTGCCTGGCAGGAACTGCATGGGTCCCAGGGCGCCCGCTGACGACGGGCCGTTGACGCGACCGAAGTTGCTCTCGATGAAATTGATGGCCGCGAGGATGTTCGGATCCACTCCGAACTGGCTATAAGCCTCCTGGTAGAACGAGCGCAGCTGGTCCACCGGCTTGGCATCCGAATAAGGGTGGGTGAAATGGACGTTGACGAGGTAGTACTGGTCGATCCCAGAGAGGATGTACAGGGAATGGAGGGCGGCGATCGCCGCCCGCATCGACTGCGCGAGCGACTGTGGTAGGAGCGGCAGGACGGAAGCCTCGACGCTGGCGTAGCCCGCGAGCTCGTACACCCTCAGCTCCTCGTCGCGCGCGGCATTGCGATAGGCATAGGCGGCGGCGGCGGCGGCGAGGTCAAGGCGGATTTGGTCCACAGGCGACGATGGAGGCGTTTGCGCGTTCAACGCTTTGAGCTGAGCCTGCGCCTGAGTCATCGCCTGCTCCGCGCTCATGATGCGGGCCGCCTCGTGATGAGGGCTGGGCAACAAGTCCGGATCCTTGGCGAGAGCGGACTGGGCGGGAAGCGCCAGGAAAAGCGCCGCCGCCAACGCCGCGGTTAGTCGGATCAGGCCGACCCCGCAATCGCCGGTGACGATTTCACCACTCGTAGTGGCGCGCCGACGTACGAGAACGCGAAAGCTGAGCTGCCGGCGAAAAGCGTGAGGATCCCGAAGATGATCACGGTGGGTAACTCCCTATACGACCTGAAGATTCATCCAGCTTAGTTGCAGCCGCGGGGCCTTGTCGCGTAGCCAAAAACACCACGGAGGCGATCCCGATCGCAATCACCGCGTCCCCCGGGCTGTAGGCGCCACCAAGTGGGCCCGGCACTCCGATCCAGTCCGCAAGCCAGCCCAGATTGGTGCCTGGCCCCATGGCCACGTACTGGCCTATGTGGCCTCGGTGCACCAGGGGCCCAGCCAGCGCCGTGGCCACGGGCATCCGGGCGCCGTTGGCGATCACGACCACGAGGTTCATGGCCGCTCCGGTCGCCACGATCCAGGCGCCGCGAAGTCGCGAGGCGTGCCAGGCCGTCCACCCAACCAGCGCCGCCAGCGCCGCCACATAGACGTACTGCACGCCATCGATCCCGCTGAGTGGGCTCAAGACCGCCGCCTCGCGCACGACCAGCGCAACGACGACCAGCCATGGCCAGCGAATGCTGACGTTGGCGAGGTTCCCTAACTTTCCCCCGGTTGCGATCCCGGCAAGCAGCCCGAGCACCAGGGCGACCAGCAACAACATTTCCGAAAGTCAGGCGGAGGCGAGTCGCGACGCGGCGCCGGCCAGAACCTTGACGCCGATCTCCAGCGCGGATTCGTCGATCTTGAATCCTGGGGAGTGGTGAGCCGGCGGCGGCGAGCCTTCAGGCATCACACCGAGCATGAAGTAGCACCCGGGGATTCGTGTCAGGAACTCGGCGAAATCGTCGCTCACCGTCAGCGGCCGACCGAGGATGCTTGCCTTGTCTCCGATCATCGATCGCGCGACCTCGAGCACAGTGCGCGTCACGTTGGGCTCGTTCATCAGCGGCACCGTGCCATGGACGAGCTCGAGCGACGATTTGACCTCGAACTCCGTGTCTATCTCTTGCAGCAGGTCGCGCATGCGGCCGAGGGCCTGCTCGCGCAAAGAGTCGTTGAAGGTGCGCAGGCTGCCTTTGATCGCCACGCCCCTGGGCACGATGTTCCAGGCGCCGTCGCTGATTATGTTTCCGACGGTCGTGTGGCACTGCACGCCGTCTTGCTCGAGCCCTTCCACAATCGTGTGCAATCGCTCGAGCAGGAATGCCTGCGCCGAAAGTACGTTGCCGCGCCGGCCCATCATCCCGCCGTGGCCACCGGGCCCCGCAAACGTGACCTCGTAAGCGTCCGAACCGGCCCACATGAGACCCGGTCGCGTGATCACGGTCCCGGACTGCGTGAAGCTCGTGACGTGCAGACCGATGACGGAGTCGGGGTGATGATCGTCGAGCAGGCCGCGCGCGATCATCGCTTTCGCGCCGCTCACTATCTCCTCTGCCGGCTGGAACACAAACAGGTAGCGGCCGCTCACGTCCCAGATTCGGTCGACCAGCGTTCGCGCGACTCCGACCATGATGCCCATGTGCGCGTCGTGCCCGCACGCATGCATGCGGCCGTCCACCTTCGACTCGAAGTTGACGCCCGACTCCTCATGAATCGGGAGCGCGTCGATGTCCGCGCGCAGCATCACTGTCTTTCCGGGCCGGCCCGTGTCCAGCACCGCAACCACGCCGGTCTCTGTTGGGCATGGCTTCAGCTCCAGACCCAGCTCGCGAAGACGCTCGCCGATCTTGGTGCTGGTTTCGTGCTCGCTGAAGCTCACCTCGGGGTGACGGTGGAAATGGCGGCGCAGCTCGATCACTTCTTCGATGACGGATTCCGAGGGGATGGGGGATGTCGGGGGATCGCCGGTCATGGCACCGCCACCAGGTTGTATCCACGAGCCGAGGCGCGCACGAAGGTCGGGCCGAGCCCGCGCTCGACCTCGTCTAGGCGCCGCCGCAATGTCAGCAGCGCTGAGTGAACTGTGGAGTGCGCGGCGTCGCTCCTGAACAGACCGGCTTCGATCAGGTCGCGGGCGGTTGCCGGCTTAGAGCCCTGAGCCAGGTACAGCACGAGCGCCGTTTGCTGAGGAGTCAACCGCACCTCCGACTGGCCGAGCTTGACCATGCGGCGGGTCGGATCGAACTCCAGGCGTCCGAAGCGATAGGTGCCGGGCCGCCCGGTGCCGCGCTCGACGAGCCGCGCCGCAAGGTCCGAATAGATGTGGGCCATGGGCACATTGCCCTTGACGAAATAGGAGCTCGCCCCCAGCTCATAGGCCTTGCGAATCGCCGCGGAGTTGACCTGGGCCGCCGACAGCACGATCACAGGAAGGCCGGGGTGATGGTTGCGGATCCAGGTGAGCAGGTCGAAGCCGGCATCCTCGCCCTCGTCGAGCACGAGGTCGAGCAGCACGGCAGCGACGCGCTCCCGCGAGAGCAGCTCCATCGCTTCGGGCGCAGACGACGATACCGCTGGTCGGTAGCCGAGGTCGTGCAGATCGATCCGAAGCTGCTGCCGCATCGCAGGCTCGTCCTCGACCACGAGCACGGCCGAACCGAGCACTTCAGCCGGCCGGTACACCTCGAGCCCGGGCGGCAGCGGTGGCAGCCGAGTCTCCCGCGTTCGCGTATTTCCATCCCTCACCGGCCTACCCCTGAGATTTTCCAAGGTTTTGACCTATAATAATATTCATAAAAATTGACGGGATCTGAACAACCGCACTCTCTTGGGCAAGTGCATACTCGCTCTCGAGTCTGGCGTTAGTTGGGAAAACCAAGGGGAGTAATGGGGATGACGTGGAAATTCAAGGCGCAGAAGGTGGCTTTTGCCCTGTTGGTCGTTGGCGCACTCGCCATGGCCTCAGGCGCAAACTGGTTCAACTACGACTTCTTCACCTGGCTCGGCTGGTAGTCACGAGCTAGCTTTCGGCCCGGCGCTCGCGGGAGCGCCGGATAGCAGGCGGCAATAGGGCATAAAGGTCCGCCCGGTCGACTGCCTTGCTCATGTAGCCGACCACGTCGGGGTCATCGGTTCCTGATGGGAAGACCGGGTACGCGGTGTAGAAGATCACTGGCAGCTTCTGCCCGCGCGCCCTCAATTCGTTCAGCAAGCCCCAGCCGTCCATCGGCTCGGGCAGCATCAGGTCGATTATCGCCACCTCGGGGTTGTCCGATTTCGCTTTCTCGAGCGCCTGGTCCGCATCCTCAGCCATGGAAACCTTGTAGCCGAGCATGCGCAGGTCGGTTTCGAGGATGACCCGCCAGGCGCGCTCATCGTCCACCACGAGGATCGTCGAGCCGCGGAGATCCTCGGGCGTTGGCGCAATTGGTTTCGGCGGAGTGAACGGCAAGGGGTTCGTGGCGCAGTATATCGGTGCAAATGGCCACTCCAGCTCGCAAGCGGTTGAGGCGCCCCGCACCGCCCACGCGTCCGGTCACGACTGCGCCCCGGGCTCGTACCCAGCAACGGGCTGGAAACCGGCGGTCACAGAAGGCATTTCCGCCATCGACGCCTGCCGCGCTCGTGCACGAGTTGGAGAGCTGCATCACCGAGGCCGACATCGTCCAGGTCCTCTACCGCGGCCTGGAGCCGCTGTTCGGCTACGACGTCGTCGTCCTCCACAGCTTGGAGAGGGAGGGCTGGTACCACTCCCTCGCGGTGGACAGCGGAGTTCTCCAGGATGTGCGCCGTCGCCCGCTCGCGACTTCGATGTTCGCTCAAATGTACGTGCGGCCTCAAATCACCCAGGTTCCGATCCAGGAGCCGACACTCGAGGAGGAGGCGAAGGGGCCGGGGGCAGGTAGGACGCCCAGGCTCGTGATCTGGGTTCCGGTCGAGCACCAAGGCAAGGTGATCGGCAGCGTGATCTTCCAGTCCTACAGAAGACGTCGCGTCCCGGCGACCGAGATTGCATTCCTGAATGAGGTACATCGGCGGCTGGGCGTCATGATCGCCAACGCTTCGCTGAACGAGCTGACCCGCAACCAGGCCACGCGGCTGGCGGCGTTGAACAACATCGCCCGGGCGATGGCGTCGACTCTTGATGAGGCGAGCGTTTTGACAGCGTTGCGCGCCACGCTCAGCGAGCTGCTGCCTGTCGACTCGCTAGATATGGTCTCTCTTGCGCACGACCGGCCTGACAAGGCGCGGCTGCTCCACCTCGAGGCGGATTCCGCTCCGACAGCCACGTGGATCTCATTGAAGAGCGCCGAATCCACCCAAGCGCGGACGGTGTTGCGTGACGGCAAGACCCTGTTGATCCACGAGCCGACCTCGTCTCTGTGGGTCCCGATCAAGGAGGGTGGAGCTGCGCGCGGGGCGTTGGGTATCAGGTGCTCGCGCCCCTATGCGTACGAGGCATCGACCGCTGCGTTCCTGGAACTGGTGGCGGACGAGGTGACGTTGGCGTTGCGTAATGCACGCAGCTATGAAGCCATCGAAGACCAGAGACGCCAGCTAGAGGTCGTCAACTCGATTGGAAGGCGACTCGCCTCGAGCCTGGATCGTTGGTCGATCATGAGAACGCTGCGAGAGGAGCTCGCGGCGTTCCTCGACTTCGACGGATTCATCCTCGCGACCATCACCCAATCGCCAGACGGCCCGGTCGCCGAGGGCTACCAGTACGTCGCCGGCGTCGAAGAGGTCGTGCCGCCCGTCGCGCTTGCCGTCACCGGTCCTTCGCGCGAGGCATATGAGACCGGCAAGCCGGTCCTTGTGCGGCATTCGCCCTGGGCTCGCAGCTTCGAGCGCAAGGGACTCGAGCGCGAGCGCTGGAACGTAGGACGAGGCGCTGCGGTCTTCGTTTCCGGAGCGCCCGGTAAGCACCGCGATGTCTCGCGTTCGTTCGTGTGGGTACCGGTGCTGAGCGGCGACCAGATCACCGCAATGCTCTCGCTGCAGTCCTACCACGACGGTGCATTCGACGACTGGCACGTGAGGCTGCTCCAGGACGTTGCCGCCCATGTGAGCCTGGCGCTCGCCAACGCGGACCACTTCGCCCAGGCGCAGGCGGAGCGCGCTCGGCTGGAGGCCTTGCACCTGCTGGAAATGGGTGTCGCCGGAGCATCAGACGAAAGCCAGATCGCAGATGCCGTCTTCGCTGCGGTCAGCGACTACACCGATGCGTCGAACATGGTCCTCGCCTATCTCGACGCCGCCGGCAACGTGGTGGGATTCACCGGGGACCGAGGCCTTCCCGCGGTCCCGTTTGGTCCGACGCCCCTCGAGGCATTACCTGCGTTCCGCCATTTGATCGAGGACAGCGGAGCGGAAATTGAATCGCTGCCCGCCGACGACGTTGAGGGCGCTGTCGCCGTGAATGGCTTTGCTGCCAGCGCCTCCGGGCACATCGTGTGGGTGCCCGTGACCCAGGGCGAGCGCGTCGTCGCGGCGATCTCGGCGCAGCGCCACGAAGGCCGATTTCCTGCCACCCACTTGAAACTGTTCGAGGCGGCGGCACCGGTGGTCGGCATCGCCCTTCGAACGATGCGTCTGCACCATGCGAACGAGCTCGCTCTTGCGCAGTCGGTGCGCATCCAGGAGCTGGCTGCCTTGGCCGGGCACGAGCTCATGAGCGTGGTCGCGAACATCGCCGACCAGGCGCTCACGATGCTCGAGTGCGCCGGGGTCGTCTGCTGGGCGTTCGACATCGAAGGTCGCATCAGCGCGACTCGTGGAAGCGGCGACCCGGCCGCCGAAGGTGTGCTTGCGTGGGCCGGCCTGAACTCCGAGGACACCTGGCGCGAGGCCCCCGCCGGAATGTTGACAGGGGTCGCGCGCGAGCAGGCCTGGAGCTTGATCCCCCTGTGGTACGGCGACCGCCTTGTGGGCGCCATCGGGTCGGTTCACGCCTCAGCGCACCTGGCCGAGCCGGGCTCGGCGGCGCTTGACTTCGCGCGGCACGCCGCAGTCGCCATCGAGAACTCGCGGCTGGTGGCCGAGACCAGAGGACGGATCCGGACGTTGGAGGCGGTCGCGGCATTCACCGAGCTCACGCCAACCGAGCCTGAGCGGGCGCGCGCCGAGATGGCGCGGCTGGTTGGACGCGCGCTGGCGAGCTCGCAGGGCGAGCTCTGGTTGCTGGAGGACGGCCACCTGGTGCGGCGCGCTATGGAATCGGAATCTGAGCCGCGCGTGCCGATCGCTGACAGCGTCGGGCTTCTCAAAGCGCTGCTCTCACCGACCGGCGGACGGCGCATGCGAGCGCTCCTGGACCTGCTCGGGGCGTCCCCTGACGCATTCGCCATCCCGATCCAGGTCGAAGGCCGCCTTGCGGGTCTGCTGGTGGCCAGGATGACGGGCGGCGCTTCTGAAACCCGACGACTCGCCGCAGTGCTTGCCGGCCAGGCCTCGGTCCTTATTGGGCAGCTCGAACTGGTGGACGCGCTCGACCGCGAACGCAGAATGATGAACGCGATCCTTCGCCACTCGCCGGTCGGCGTGATGCTCGAGGACGCGGCCGGAAACGTCGTCTACGCGAACCCGGAGGTTGAGTCGATCTACAACCTTCAGGCATCAGAGATGCCAGGGCGCAAACCTGAAGAGATCTATGCGGCCGCCGGCGCCGTGCCGAGGGAGGACGGCGAATCCGATGGCACGCTTGAGCTCCACCTCCGCGATCCCGACCGCATCGTTCACGTGCGCCGTGTGGTGATCCCTGGCCTCGAAGGCGAGCCCGCTGGGGTTCTGACGCTGCACGAGGACGTGACCGCTCAGCGCCTCGCGCTCGAGGCCAAAGACCTGATGCTGCGCGCGATCGGCCACGAGGTGCGCAGCCCGGCCGCTGCGATGAAGAACACCCTAGCCGGCATGATGCAGTGGGACTCCACAATCGATGCGGGCGGGCGGCGTGAGCTGCTGCAGGAGGCTTACGAATCGTCGGATCGCCTGCTCAGCCTCGTCGAGAGCCAGCTGATCATTGCGAAACTGGAGACTCGCCACTTCGAGCCAAATCCCGAACGCGTCGATCTCGGCCCTGCGCTCGAAGGCGTGATGGCGGTCTTGCAACACCGCTATGCAGAGCGCGCTTTGGCGGTTGAGGTGAGCCTCCCCGAAGGGCTGCCGCCTGCCGACTGCGAGCCAACTCACCTCGCGCAGGTGCTCACCAACCTGATCGGAAACGCGCTCGAGTACACCGACAAGGCCGTGCTGGTGCAGGCCCGCAACTCGCCGCGGGGCTGGCTGGAGATTACCGTGACCGACCACGGCATAGGCCTGCCGACCCCCAGTCTCGACCGGCTCTTCGAGAAGACGGGGCCGGCCGGGCGCAACCGCTCGCAGGGTGGGCTCGGGCTCGGGCTCTACCTTTGCCGGCTCGTCGTCGAGCGCTCCTTCGGGGGCAGGATCTGGGTCGCCTCGAGCGACCGCAACGGCACCACGTTCAAGTTCATAGTTCCCGCCATCGACGGCACTGTCAAAGCCCGGACGCGAGAAACCGCAGGTACCAGCCGTTAGACAGCTCACATGATCAGCTCCAGCTGGAATATCGGCACGCGTTTTCGGTGGTAGCTCCCGCGGGTCGGCGCTCCTCAGCCGCCGGTCCGGCCTGGGTCAGGGTGGGGGGTGGGATGGAATCGATCCCGGATCATCAGCGCCACGGCCCTGCCGATGTCGACTTTCCACCGCCCGGCGGACCGTGGAAACCGCTAGCTTTGAATGGTCGGCTGGTCGGCTGGGCCGAGGAATCTGGATTGGCCCTGGCGAGGCGAAGCGCGGAGCTGGGTTCCCAGCTCGCCGAAGAGCGCCGCGCCCACCTGCTCGGGCGCCTCGGACACAAGCTGCGCTCGGCGTCGCTCGCGCTGCAGGAGTCGGCGCGCCAAGCCGCATTTGGGCGTCCGGAGCTGATGGAGACGGTCTTCGAGCAGGCTCAGGAGGTGGCTCGGCGCGCCGCCGCAGTGGAGGCTGCTGCGGTTCAGCCGAAAGAGGGTGCGCGGGGGGTCATGCTTGGTGCCGTGCTGAACCTCGCAATGTCAGGCGCCGACAGACGGCTGCCTTCCGAGGCTTCGGTCCTTGGCTCGGAGCCGGCGCTGGTCGAGGCGTTTACGCGAGCCCAGGATTGGATGGGCGGCCAGAGGCTGACGGTCGAGGCGGAGCTCACGGGCTCGTGGTGGAGGGTCAGCGTGGTGGCCACCGGCGCGAGGCAGCCGCTGGCCGTGCCTGAGATGGGTGAGCCGCTGATCAGGCTGATAGTCGACTCATATCTCGACGGCTGGTTCGACGCGAGCCGGCCGGACCGCGCCGACATCTACTTGCCCGCCCACCAGTCGCGCTGATGGCCTGATGGCAGAGGTCACGCGCGTGGTGGCGCCCAACCCTGGCCCATATACCGGTCCCGGCACCAACACCTGGATCCTCGGCGCCGGGCCCGTGGTCGTCGTCATCGACCCCGGACCGGACGATGACAGGCACCTGGCGGCGATCGAAAGGAAATTGGCAGGCGCGACCGTCGGCGTCGTGCTGGTGACGCATTCCCATCCGGACCACCTGCCGCTGGCTGAGCGATTGGCCGCTGCTCACGGTGCATCCGTCCGCCGCTATCCCGAGCTGGGTGACGGGGATATGGTGAGGGTGGGGACGGTCAATGTGACGGCGCTTTACACACCGGGTCATAGCGCCGACCACCTGGGCTTCTGGCTGGCCGAGGATCGGGTCGTGTTCACGGGCGACCTGGTGCTTGGGAAAGGCAGCTCGATGGTGACCTACCCCGAGGGCGACGTGGCCGCCTACTTACGTTCGCTTGAAAGGCTGCTCGCGTTCGAGCCCAGGATGCTCTTCCCCGGTCATTGGGACCCGGTGACCGACGCGATGGCGAAGCTCCGGGAGTACCGAGCCCATCGACTGGAGCGCGAGGCGCAGGTGCTCGCCCAGGTGCGCCGCAGCCCGGGCACGGCGCTCGAGCTTACGCGGCGCGTTTATGGACCGCAGTTGGGAGACGAACTGCTGGTGGCCGCGGAGATGACCATGCGTGCTCATCTGCAGAAGCTTGTGGACGACGGTCAGGTGCGCACGAGCGGCCGGCAGCAAGACACTTTCGAACCGGCGACGGGCCAAGTCCCGTAGCCTCCTCATGTGACCGATTTGCGACCGGCGATTCTTTCGCTGTCTGCTTCCGACCTCGAGGCATGGCTCGTGGCGAATCACGCCCCTGCCTACCGGCGCCGACAAATTTGGGGATGGCTCGCCCGCGGCGCGGCATCGTTCGAGGAGATGAACGACATCCCAAAGGCCTTGCGCTCCGACCTCGCCCGCGATTTTCGGAGCACCTCGTTGACCACCGTCGTCAACACCGAGGCCGATCACGCCCTCACATCCAAAACTCTCTATGAGCTGGATGGCGGCCACTCGGTCGAGGCGGTCGTCATGCGTTACGCGGACCGATCGACGTTATGCATCTCGTCACAGGCGGGGTGCCCCATCGGCTGTCCCTTCTGCGCGACCGGCAAGTTTCCATTCGGCCGAAACCTGAAGGCTCATGAGATCGTCGAGCAGGCGACGGATGCGGTCAGGCTGCTCGCGACCGAGGGCAGGCGCTTGTCCCACGTGGTCTTCATGGGCATGGGTGAGCCGATGGCCAACTATCAATCAGTCGTGGAGTCGGTGCGGCGGATCACCGACCCGGATCTGTTTGGCATCAGCCCGCGGCGTATCGTGGTTTCCACCAGCGGTTTGATACCCCGCATCGAACAGCTGGCTGCTGAAAAACTGCCTGTCACGCTTGCGATTTCCTTGCACGCCGCGCGCAATGAGCTGCGCGATGTGCTCGTCCCGATCAATCGCAAATATCCTGTGGATCTTCTGATCAAGGCGGCGCAGGGTTACGCGGATGCGACCGGCCGGCGGGTGAGCTACGAATGGGTCCTGCTGGCTGGTGTCAACGACACTGAGCGCGACGCCAAGGAGCTGGGCAGGTTGCTGCGCCGCCGGCTCGCGCACGTGAATCTGATCCCGTTCAATCCAGTCGAAGACACNNCGCGACACCCGCGGACGCGAAGCGGACGCCGCGTGTGGCCAGCTGCACGAGCGCGTCATGCGCGAGCGATCGGCCGCGCCAAAGGTGGCGGCTCGCGTACCGTCGGTGATCGGGTCATAGGCGGCGCGCTCTACGCCGGCACGTCCGGCTTCAGCTATGCGAGCTGGAAAGGCGTCTTCTATCCGGCGAATCTTCCCGGNNGCAGTTCCGCTTTTGCATGAAGGCCCACCGAGGTCTCACCTACTCGGCCGACGCGTTTGATCGCGTCGGGCTCGCAGCCATCATCGGAGAGCGACTTGCGCCGCTCGGCGACCGGCTTGGGCCGGTGCTGTTGCAGTTTCCGCCGGCGCGACAGCGCAACATGGGTCTGCTCGATGGTCTGCTGTCCGCGCTCGGCCGCCCGGTCGCGGCGGAGTTCCGCCACGAGTCGTGGTTTGACGACGAAACCTATGGAACGCTCAGAGCCCATGGCGCCGCTCTAGTCGTGACCGATGAGGAGAAGTGGCCGCGCGCGCCTTTTGCGACGCTCGGGCCGATCGCGTATTTCCGTCTGCGACGGGGTTACGACTCCGACACGCTGAAACCGTGGCTCGCCGATGTCAGGGCAGCCATCGCCTCACACGAGCAGGTTCACGTCTACTTCAAGCACGACCCTGAGGCGCCGGCGCTGGCTGAGCAGCTGCTGCAATCAGCCGGGTAGGTCGGCAGGCGGCTCGGGTGTTTTTGGTCGTGTCTTCGTTCGCGGCCGGCGCGGAGCCTGAGGGCGAGCCGGGTTCCCGGGAGCGCCGGATTCAGCAGACGGCCCAGATGATGCAGCGGGCTCAATCTCCGAGGTGGTCGCAGAAGCGGGCTCGGGAGCGGTCTCGAGCTCGTCTGACGGCGTCGTCGCGGGTGCGAATGCCGGCTCGAGTACCAGCTGATGGTGAACAGCGCTGGTCTGTCGCCTCACGAGAATTGGGATCGCGACCACCGCGATCACGAACATCAGCATCGATCCGAGCTGAGCCTGGCGAAGGCCCGCGAACACAGCCGGGTCGGTGCGCATATAGCTGAGGAAGAAGCGGCCAAGGCCGTACAACCCGAGGTAGGTAAGGCCAAGCGCACCATCTGGCAGCCGGGCCTTCAGGCGCTGGTGAAAAGGCAGCAGCGCTCCGAGCAGCACCAGTGTGAGGATCATCTCGTACGCCACCTCGGGGTGGACCACCAGACCAGGCTGCCCAAGGGTGCTGGGGTTGACGTACTCCACGCCCCAGGGGAGGTTGGTCGGCGTGCCGTGATGCTCGCCGTTGATCACGTCTCCGATGCGGCCGATCGCGAGGCCGATCATGGTCGCCGCCCCGGCTGCGTCGATCACCTTCCAGTAAGAGATCGCGGCCCGCCGCGTCCAGATATAAGCGCCGAGCATCGCCCCGAACAGGCCGCCCCACTGGCTGATGCCTCCCTCGGTTAGCAAGAAGATCCGGCCCAGCTGGCCCTGGAACAGCTTGTAGTTCTCCCACACGTACAGAAGGCGTGCTCCGATCAGCCCGAACACCACCATCCAGGCCACGCCGTCTGCGCCATTGCTCACGTTGACACCGTCCTTGGTCAGGAGCCACAGCCCCAGGCGCGCGGCGGCAAGGATGCCCAGGACGGCGAAGACCCCGTGCCACGTGATGAGGAACGGACCGATCCTGAAAAGATTCGGATCGAGGTCGATGACTATCGATAGCGGAATCAAACTGAGACTCCAGCCACTTTGGCGAGGCGCGAGAGGGCGACTTCCTTGGGCAGCAGGGCGAGCGTGTAGTCGATCGGGGGCGAGATCTTCTTTCCCGTCAGCGCTTGGCGGATCGGCATGAACGTCTTGTTTGGTCCCAGCCCCGATTTCTCAACCACGGTCATGAGCGCATCGTGGACGGCAGGCGGCTCCCACGCAACATCTTTGAGCGCCTCCATGGCAGCCCGGACCCGGCCGGCCGCGTCCTGATCGAGAGACGGCGGCGGAGGATCGGTCCAGAGGTAGTCGAGCAGATCGACCGCGTCCGCGAGCTGGGTGATCCTCGTCTTCAGCGCGGGGGCAGCGCGCCTGATTGTCGCCTCGTCGAGCTCCGGGAGGAACGGCTTCAGTCTGCGCGCGAGCTCGTCGTCGCTGAGGGCGCGAATGTATTCGCCATTGATCCAGTTGAGCTTGTCCCAATCGAATCGGGCGCCGCCGTGCTGCACGCGATCGAACGAAAAGATCCTCACCAGCTCATCGAACGAGAAGATCTCCTGAGACGTGCCCGGGTTCCACCCGAGCAGGACCAGGTAGTTGAGCAGCGCTTCAGGCAAATAGCCCTTCTCGCGATAGAGCATCAGGTTGAGCTCGGGATGCTTGCGCTTGGACATCTTGCTGCCGTCGTGGGCAAGGATCAGAGGCATATGCGCGTACGCCTGTGGACGCTCGAAGCCCAGGGCGTCGGTCACCATCAGCTGGTACGGCGTGTTGGAAAGGTGCTCTTCGCCACGAATCACGTGCGTGATCTTCATCGTGGCGTCGTCGACAGGGCTTGCGTAGTTGTAGGTCGGATAGGTGTCCGACTTGATGATGATGAAATCGCCGATGAGCCCCGAGTCGAAGCTCATCTCGCCGCGGATCATGTCGGTGAACTTCACCTCGCCGCCGGGGACGTTGAAGCGAACGGTGAACTCGCTGCGGCCCTGCGGCGGATTTGTCAAGCAGCGCCGCGAGTACTTGTACGGGCGCTTTTCCGCCTGCGCCTGTTTGCGTTCGGCGTCCAGCTCCTCGGCCGTGCAGTAGCACCTGTAAGACTTGCCATCCGCCATTAGGCGAGCGGCATGTTCCTTGTAGACATCCAGTCGCTCTGATTGCCGGTAAGGGCCGACGGGGCCGCCCTTGTCGGGGCCCTCGTCCCAGTCGAGGCCCAGCCAATGTAGCCCCTCGTAGATGATCTGCTCGTACTCCGGGCGGTTTCGTCCTACATCGGTGTCGTCGATGCGCAGCACGAACGTTCCGCCGTTGGCGCGGGCAAAAATCAGGTTGTACAGGGCGGTGCTGGCGGTGCCCAGGTGGGCGAACCCAGTGGGGCTGGGCGCGATGCGCACCCGGACCGGAGACTTCTCAGACACCGCCATATGCTAAGTGTCCCGCGCCGGTGGCTCCGTCGCGTCTGCGCGGCCTAGTCGGCCGGGCGCCTGCGGCGCTGAAGCCTGCGGAAAGGGGCCCGTCGCCGCGTCGCCGCCCCCGCGGCCACGGCGCGGGGAGCCCAAATGTGTGCGCTCCTGGCTGCGACACCCTTTCCTTTGGCTCCCCAGCGCGGGACACTACGGGCGTGACCCGACTGCCAGGATTGCTTGCCCTTGTCGGGGGCGATGAGTTCAACCCCGGCAACGAGGAGCAGGACCGCCTGCTCGCGGCCGCCGCAAAGCCTGGTCCCGCCTTCGTCGTACCGACCGCGGCCGCGCGCCAGAAGCCGGACCTGTCGGTCGCACACGCTAAGGCCTGGTTTCGCCAATTCGGCGTCGAGCTCGAAGAGCTGCCCGTGCTGAAGCGTGCTGACGCGAAGTCGGCCTCCCTGGCCGAGCGCGCCCGCGCCAGCGGACTCTTCTACCTGGTCGGCGGCGATCCAGGGTGGGTTGCGGAGGTTCTTCGAGGCTCAGAGGTCTGGGGTGCAATGTTCGAGGCATGGCGCAACGGAGCTGCGCTTGCCGGCTCGTCGGCGGGGGCGATGGCGTTGTGCAGCGACACGCTCGTCCGTGCGAAATGGCCAAATCACGTCAATCGCCGCCCGGCCCCCGGCCTCGGCCTGGTGGCGAAGACGGCGGTGTTGCCCCACTTCGACACCTTCGGACACAAGTGGATCGAATCCGCGCAAGCAGCTGCCCCGGACCTGTGCCTTCTCGGCGTCGATGAACGGAGCGCAGCGGTGTGGGACGGCTCCGCGTGGCTGGCCGCCGGCCCGGGCGCAGTCACCGTGGTCAACGGAAAAAAGGTCGTGCGGTTCACGTCCGGACAGCGAGTGACTGGGGTGCGTCCGCCCGCACGTATGCTTCCGAAAGAGTGATCTCCACGGTGATGAATCGCCCGCCGAAGAGACTGCATGCCGAGGTGATTCAGCTCGGCTCGCTGAGGGTCCATCACCTGCACGGCGGTCGTGGTACACCGGTCCTCTTCATTCACGGGCTCGGCTCCTCCGGCTACATGGAATGGCGTTTCAACCTCGAGCACGCCGCGACCCGCCATCGTGTGTATGCCCCCGACCTCCCAGGCTTTGGGAGGACCGAAAAGCCCCGCGCTCGCTACGGGGTCGCGTACTTCACCCGGTTCATCGAGCGCTACATGGACGATCGGCGCTTGCGATCGGCCGCCGTCGTTGGCGCCTCGCTCGGAGGCCGTATCGCGCTGGAACTCGCGCTCGAGCACCCCAAAAGGGTTCGCAAGCTGGTGCTCGTAAACGCGTTGGGCCTCGGACGACCGAACGTTCAACTCTCATATGGATTGCTGACCCTGCCTCGGCTGGGCGAGGCGTTCATGAGGGTGGCCGGCGATGCGGTTCGACTGGCGCCTCGGCGGGTAATTCGTCGCATCGCCGCCCGATACGTCGGGGCCAAGGGCGACCTGGACCGGACGATGGACGACGACTACTTCGCGAACCTACGCGAGCTCTACGCTGCAGAGGGCTACCCGGATGCCTATCTGGCCACCATCCGCTCGCTGGTAACGCCCAAGGCCTTGTTGGACGCCGACCACGACCTGTCGAAGAGGCTTGAGGAGATCAAGGTGCCGGTACAGCTGATCTGGGGCGACAACGACCCTCTGTTCCCTTTGGCTCATGCGACCAATGCGCACAGGTTGATCCCGCGCTCGCGGCTGGCTGTTTTGGAGGGCGCCGGCCACACTCCTCAGGCAGAGCGTCCTGAGGAGTTCAACCGCGTGTTGGAAAATTTCCTCGCCTCCTGACGACGGAGGGCTGAGCCGGCCTCCGGCACAGCACAAGTCGTATACGGGCCCCGAATACCGGGCGCTCGTCGACGCCCCGCTTGACCCTCTCGTCCATCCGGAACCGCAGCACCCGCCACGCACGTACCGGATGGTTCGCCGTTTCGTGCGCTGGCTGGTGCCAAAGATCTTCCGCATCACCGTGACCGGGCTAGAGAACATCCCGCCGCCGCCCTACATAATCGCCGCCAACCATCAGGCCTGGTTTGACTCGGCGTTCATCATCCCGTTCTTTCTGGAAGCGCCCCTGATCTACACGATGGCTAAGCGCGAGACCGTCTTCAACCGCGCCTGGAAGCGCCGCCTGCTGCCGCTGATCGGAGTCTTTCCGATCTCACCACGCCAGGGCCAGCTCGACGAGGCTGGGCTGCGAACCGTCTATCAGATCCTCGCGCGAGGTGGCGTCGTGCTGATGTTTCCTGAAGGTCGTTACTCACGCGGTCGCGCCCTTCGTCCTCTCAAGGTTGGCATCGGGCATTTCGCTCTCCAGGCCGGTGTGCCCATATGTCCTGTAGCCGTTCGCGGGACCGATGTCCTGCGGCCGTTCAGCCGCGTCGACGTTTCGATCGGCCCGCCGATCCACCCGGACCCGCCCGCCTGGTGGTCGTTGAGTCAGAGAGTCGGGCAGGTGGTCGAGAGCGTCCAGCGTGCTCTCACGAAGGGTCTGCAGCGAAAGCGCGGCTGAAGGCCGGACACGCAAACGCTAGTATCCGAGAGCTTTGCATCTGGTCATCGGCGCGGGCGAGTTTCTCGGCGACCACGTCACGCACGCTCTAGCCGCCGACGTGCCGGTCATAGCTCTGTATGCAGATGCCGATGACGAGACGCTGAACGACGCGCTCACCGGCATCGACGTCATGCATATATGTGCCGAGACTTGGTCTCCAGCGCACAAGCTTCGCTACCGAAAGGCCGTCCCGCCTTTGTTCAAGCGCCTGATCGAAGCAGCGCGTCGTGCCCGCGTGCGGCGGATCGTCCACGTGTCGACCGCTGACGTGTTCGGACCTGACCACTCGGCCCGCGTCACCGAGAGGACCAGGGCGCACCCGGTCCATGCCTTCGAACGGCTCAAGCTGTTTGAGGAGCAATGGTTCCTCAAAGCCGCGCAGGATCTCGAGGTCGTGACCCTCCGACCCGCGCGCGTGTTCGGCGCGGGCGAGGACTGGATCCTGCCACGCCTGCTCCGTGCGCTCGTCAAGGGCCGGTTGTGGCTGCCCGGCGGCGGACGCAGCCTGCAGACCTTTGTGTCAGCGGGCGACGTTGGTCGCGCCTGCCTCGCCGCGGCTGACCGTGGCCGGCCCGGGCACAGCTACCTCGTTGCAGGCTTCGATGCCACCTGGCGAGAGCTCGCCGGTCTGGCGGCGAGGTCGGTTGGAATCGAGCCCGACATCTCCTCGATGCCTTACGACCTCGCCTACCTCAAAGCGCTGGCGACCGAGGCCGTGACCGCGCGAGGGGCAGTGGTGTGGCCAGGCATCTACGCCGTGGATGTGCTCGCCAAGCCCCATTACTACGACGACTCCCACTCGCGCCGGGAGCTCACTTGGTCACCGTCGGTGGGCAGCTTCGAGCAGGAGATGCCCCTTATGGCCACTTACATCGCCGGTATGGCCGACGGGCCCAAGGCGCGGGGGAAGCAGGCCTCCCCCGCGGGACCCCCACCCTCCTAGCGACGATCGGAGGCGCCTGGAAGCCGCGCGATTTGGTGACGGCCGGAGTCAATCCGGCCTTCAAGCCACCGGCTGATTTTTTTAGGAGTTACTTCACTGCCAAGCAGGTCACGGTCTTAAAGACCCCATCTATTTTTTGGATCTTGTCGACGATGAGCGATCCGATCGAGTTCACGTCAGGGGCTTCGCACACAGCGATCACGTCGTATTCGCCCGTGATCGCATCGGCAGCGGTGATCCCGCCGACCCCCTCCATCTTCTTGGCGACTTCGAGCGCGCGTCCGGGCGATGCGTTGATCAGGACATAGGCCTTCATCCGTATACCCCCACCAGTTCGTTGGTTGCCTAGAACGTGGTCCCCAGCGTACACGCAGACCGCCGAGGTGGTCAGCGGGATTTCAAGGCGCGGATCATCACCTCGTCGGTAATGTTCGCCCCCGAGAGGATCACCACCACCCGCTCGTTCGGGGACGGGCTGTAGTGATACAGCAGGGCAGCGAGGGCCGCGGCTCCAGACGGCTCCGCAAGCAGATGCTCCCATTCGAACATCAGGCGGATCGCGCGCAGCATCTCCTCGTCTTCGACGAGGATCACCTCATCCACATAGCGCTGAGCCAGCTCGAGGGTCAGCTTTCCGGGCGCGGAAGCAGCCAGGCCGTCAGCGATGGTGTTGACGCGATCGAGGGTTACGACCCGACCGGCCTCGAGGGATCTGTGCATCCCGTCCGCGCCGGTCGGCTCGACGCCAATCACACGTATCTTGGGGCGCTGCGACTTGAGATAAAGGGAGATGCCCCCAATCAACCCGCCGCCGCCGATGGGCACGAGCACTGTGTCGAAGTCCTCGAGATCTCTCAGCAGCTCGACGGCGATAGATCCCTGTCCGGCGATCACGTCGGGATCGTTGAACGCGTGGACGAAGGTGGCGCCGCCTTCCTCCTGGTGGCGCATCGCCTCGAGATAGGCGTCGTTGTAGTTCCGCCCGGCGAGCACTACCGTCGCCCCCAACCTTCGGATCGCCTCGACTTTCAGCTGGTTGGCCGTCTCCGGGACGTAAACGGTGGCTGGGATCTTGAATACCGCCGCCGCATAGGCCACACCCTGGCCGTGGTTGCCGGCCGAGGCCGTGATCACCCCAGCGCTGCCCTTCTCGGGATGCAGCCGCATCACCTTGGTGAGGGCTCCTCGGACCTTGAAAGCTCGTATCGGCTGGATCGACTCGATCTTTATGTGGACGTGGCAGCGCGCCTTGTCGGTGAACGCGCGCGAGTACTGGAGGGGGGTGGGGGAGAGATATGGGGCGAGGTCCCGAGCGGCCCGTTCGACCGAGCTCGGCGTCACGCTTGCGATCTCGGACCCGACTTCCCCCAACGCGCTATCAATTCTAAATTGCGCGCCTCGACCATCATTTGAGCCATGGGCGACGATCTCGAACGAATCGCTCCGCGGGAGAGCGCGCGGACCAAGGCGCGGGATAAGAAGTCGCAGCCACCCAAGGTGATCGCGGTGAACCCGGGCTTGAAGAAGCTCGCCCTGCACCTTGCAGATAAGCGAAAGAAGAAAGCGAAGAAGTCATAGGGGGTGCATCGGGATCTGGCT
The DNA here is from genome assembly GCA_003151665.1 of Candidatus Dormiibacterota bacterium. Next base: position 3,051 of record PLYD01000235.1, on the reverse strand, counting down.
TGGCCAGGCCCGATGCCCGCAGGGGGGACGTCCCCCTTCCAACTAGAAGTCCGCGGGGACTATCGCTCGCTTGTGGGTGCCTGACCCCAAGAGCTTGTCGCCCTCGTGGCATTCAACGTCGAAATAGAGCTTGTTGCCTTTGACCTCGGTCAGCTTGCTGGTCGCGACCACGGTGGTGCCTGGCTTCGCCGGAGCGAGATGGCGGACGTGCACCTCATAGCCCACAGTGGTCTCGTTTTCTGGAAGCAGGCCATCAAGCGCTTTGTGGCTGGCCCATTCCATCAGGCCGATCATCGCGGGGGTGGCGAAGGTGCCCTGCCCGCCCACGTGCTTGGTGATGAGGTCGCCCTCGACCACGCGTTCCACGCGCCCTTCGAGGCCTGGCCGAATACCGTCAGAGGTCGCCAACACTTAGATTGTCCTGGATGGCCGCACGCACCGTACGCAAGGCGATCTTCCCTGCAGCGGGCCTTGGGACACGATTCTTGCCGGTCACGAAGGCGCAGCCGAAAGAGATGCTGCCGCTAGTCGACAAGCCAACGATCCAGTACGGAGTCGAGGAGGCGATCGCCAGCGGAATCGAGCAGGTGATCATGGTCACGGGCGGCGGCAAGCGCGCGATCGTCGACCATTTTGACCGATCGTTAGAGCTCGAGCACTACCTGCGAAAGCGGGGAAAGGACGACCTGCTCCGCATCCTCGCGGAGGTGGATCGCCTGAGCGACCTGGTGGACATCACATACATCCAGCAGAAGGAGCCCCTTGGCCTCGGACACGCCGTGTGGACGGCGAGGCGGCTGGTCGAAGGGGAGGCATGTGCCGTCCTGCTCGCCGACGACGTGATCCTGGGCGGCAGCGACCCCTGCTTGAAGCAGCTCATCGACGCCCACCACAAGACCGGCGCCACGATTCTCGCGGTCAGGAGATTCCCGCGGAGCCAGATCGCACGCTATGGCGTGGTGGTCACCGATGGCGGCGCGGGTCCGTTGCACAAGGTCACCGACATGGTCGAAAAGCCGAAACCTGGAACCGAGCCGTCAGACCTCGCGATCCTCGGGCGCTACGTCCTGACGCCTGCGGTCATGGCAGAGCTCGACAGGTCGGAACCAGGTGCCGGCACCGAGATCCAGCTCACGGACGCGATCAAGCGCACCCTGGGGAATCATCCGGTCGTCGCCATCGAGTTCGACGGCGACTATTACGACACCGGAACCGTCCCGGGTTACCTCCGCGCGAACCTGACCCTGGCCATGCGGCGAGAGGGTCTTCGGGAGGAGCTCGGGCCCCTGTTGAGGGACCTTCTCCAGGAGTGGCTGGCGGCCGAGGCGGCCCGGGAATCGCCCAATACGGGGCTATAATCGAACGACGCTCTATGAGCCGAATGCCCACCCGAGTGATTTACCTATGGCTGTATCAGGACGAAGAAGATTCGACGACGACAAAGTTGTCAAGTACGAGACCGCGGAGAAGGACTTCGAGGTTGAGGTTTCGCGCACCCTCCAAAAGTGGTGCGTCACGGTCTACCAGATGCCTGACAAGCAGATCCTGGTCCAGGACTTCTTCCCGGAGCGTTGGAAGGCGCTCGCGCGCGCGCAGGACTTTATTCGCCTTCTAAACCAGCGCAAGAAGAAGGAAGAGGAAGGCATCGCAGGCGCCGGCGAGGACGATTACTAAGACAGCCGCGCAGGACGCCGTCCCGATGGCTGCCCTCGACTCTCGCTAGAATTCACGGCTCGTGAGCTGGGCTTTCTTCAGGCGAGAGTGGGGGGCGGTGACGTTCGTTCTGACCGTCATCGTCGGCATGATCATCGTGCCCCTGGCGCTGTATTTTGCCAACGCGAGCCCCAAGGCCGTCGCGGTACCCAACGTGCCGACCACCACCAGCCCGATTGCCAGCGGCGTGCACACCAGCCCAACGCCCTCGCCGACGGCGAGCCCGAAGACGACACCTACGCCGACGCCCAAGAAGACTCCGTAGTCAAGAACTAGCGCGGCAGGGTCGGCCGGGTCCCCCCCGGCCATGACTTTGCCTTCCCCGCTCAGGGCGTCGGGGACAGAGACCAGTTCGTCATCATTTATCCAATCGCGGGAGGGAGGCCAGAGCCGGCGGCGAAGCCGCAGGCTCGATGAGGGGAACCGAGTGGTTCCCTCTCATATTGTTAGCCGGCTAGCTGCCACAGCAGCCGGTCGCCGTTGGGCTCGACGATGTCCGCGAGTGGCATCGCCACCTCCCAGTTGGGTGCGCCTTCGGCGCTCACGCGCATCTCGATGACGTCGGAGAGTCGCAGGTGGGCGACGCCCGCGCAGTCCTTGAGGAAGGCGAATACCACCGGGCGCACGAGGTTGAGCACGTAGCTGGCCGACGCTTGGGCTCCATCTGACAGGGTGTGCCCGGAGAGGCTGCGGTCGCGAAACGCAAGGACGACCACCTCGTCGCTGAGCATCACTGGGTCGCTCCAGGCATAACCGCCCGCCTCCGCATTGCGAAGCAGCTGGAGAAGCTCGGCCAGGCGGCGCATCGGAGGTCGCGGCCCTTCGAAGAGGAGAGGGATGTCGCGCAGCGGTTCGTTGAGGTTCTGCGCCCGGTACTGGGCGGTGAACCCAAGGTCCGAGATCCCGGCAAACGGCGCAGGGACCTTGATCGTCATCTCACCGAGATGTGGGTTGCTGGATCGCATTCTGGAACGTGAACCCTTCATGCGCTATTAACGCATGAGGGCCCCATTGTTGTCCCCAGATACTCTTGAGTCCTTATGCCATTGACAGGTATTCGCATACTTGACCTGACCCGCCTGCTGCCCGGCCCTTTCTGCACCAGGCTCCTGGGCGACATGGGTGCCGACGTTGTCAAGGTCGAGGAGCCGAGCGGGGGCGACTACCTGCGCTGGACGCCACCCCTCATTGACGGAGAGAGCGTCCTCTTCAACGCAATCAACCGGAACAAGCGCAGTGTCACCTTGAACCTCAAGTCGCCGGCAGGCCGCGACCTCCTGCTGCGCCTTGCGGAGCACGCCGACGTGCTCATCGAAGGCAACCGCCCCGGCGTCATGG
>PLYD01000224.1 GCA_003151665.1 Candidatus Dormiibacterota bacterium | reverse complement strand
ACAGCTGCCAGGCGACCGAGTGAAGGCTTGGACCTGCGCTCAATATGAATTGCTCCGGAGACGGTGCCTCCGCGGCCGTCAACAATCGCTCATGCGCGAGCCTGTAAGACCGTAAAAGCGAGTCGCTGAGCGGACGAGGATGCGCAGCCATGACGCGGTTAAGGTACTTCGCCATTCAAGTTTCGTGCGCGTCGCCTTCGTTCAGACTGACGATGGTGACTGGCCAGCCCGCTCGCCGACCGCCACGCTGGTTGACGCTCGCCAACAGGCTCAATGTTTCCTTGCTTCGGCGTGGGATCGGCCCCGGCCCACAGCGGTTGCTCTCGGTCCCGGGACGCCAAACCGGACTGCTGCGCACGACCCCGGTCGCCTTGGTTGAGGTTGACGGTCACCGTTACATCGTTGCCGGCTGGGAGACCTCGGACTGGGTAAGGAACGCTCGCGCAGCAGGATGGGGCATCGTCGGGCGGGGTCGGCAGAGCGAGCGGGTCCGACTCACAGAGTTACCCAGCAACGAACGACTGCCGATTCTGCGTGAGTTCGCTCGCAATGTGCGCGGTGGCAGAGCTTTCCTAACCGTTGCAGCCGATGCCTCAGACGACGACTTCGCGAAAGCGAGCGCCAATCACCCAACCTTCCGGTTAGACAGCTCTGTCACAAATTGACCGCGCCTTTGCGGGCCTGGTTTAGACGGCTGGCGATGAGCTTCTTGACCAGCGCTTTCGGTAGTGGCTGGTCGATCGGGAAGTGCAATGACCCCTCGGTGCGCTCGTAGCCGGCCAGGTCATCGGACAGCTCTGATAGGACCGATCCGCTGTGGGGCAGGTAGGCGAGGTGGTTCTTGAAGGCGGCGAACCCGGCGATTACCTTTCCGTCCAGCCGGAACGCCGGCATACCGTACGAGATGCATTCCTCGGCGCCGGGGATGATGCCGCGGATGGTCTGCCGCAACTTCTCCAGCGTCTTCCGCTTCGGCTCATCGACGGTGGCCAGATATTCGTCGATCCCTCGCGGTTTCACCTGGTCATTTTGGAGTACGCCGGCTATTTAGGTTCTGGTCGACAAGACCATAACTCCGTGTTAGGGTAACAGTCGTGACGACTAAAACCGGCGACCCTGGCGTTCCGGCCAACTACGACCCAGCCCAGTTCCCGGCCTTCGCGGTGACCGTGGACATGGTGATCCTAACGATGTCGCAGGGCCGTCTTCATGTGCTGCTCGTTCGGCGCGGCGTGGCCCCGTTCGCGGGCAAGTGGGCGATCCCGGGTGGCTTCACGCGGCCCACCGAAACGCTGGATGAGGCGGCGAAGCGAGAGCTCGTCGAGGAGACCGGCGTCGACAGCGCCAGCTTGTTGAAGCAGTTCGGAGCCTATGGCGATCCGGGGCGCGACCCTCGAATGAACGTGGTGACGATCGCCTACCTGGCGGTGCTTCGGGACGTCGGCTCAGTCGTCGCGGGCACGGACGCTGCGGNNGAGCTCCGGGCGGTTTACGAGGCCGTTTGGGGCGTGCAACTGGACGGAGCGAACTTCCGGCGCAGGGTTGTCACCGAGAGCGGTTGGGTCATCCCGACCGGACGCCGCGCTCGGCCAGGCTCCACCGGCGGCAAGCCGGCGGAGCTTTTTCGGGCGGGTCGGATGTGGAAGCAGGGGGGGCCGATTCGGCACCCGCAATCTCCCGAGAGAGGGAAGGGGAGCGAATGAGAGCAGTCGTCCACGACAGGTACGGGTCGCCGGACGTGCTGCGAATTGAAGAAGTCGCACGGCCGGTCCCCAAGGCAGACGAGGTGCTCGTGAAGATCCACGCCACCACGGTCACCCGCACCGACACCGGAGTTCGCGCCGCCAAGCCGGCTCTCATCCGGTTGTTCTTTGGGCTCCGCCGGCCGAAGCAGGCGATCCTCGGCACCGAGCTGGCCGGGGAGATCGAAGCAATCGGCGCAGCCGTCACCAAGTTTGCCGTCGGCGATCACGTCTTCGGCAGCACCAGCTCGTTTCAGTCGGGGGCAAACGCGGAGTTCATCGCGTTGCGGGAAAGCGCGCCGCTCGCGCACATGCCCGCCGGCATGACGTTCGAGCAGGCGGCGGCGGTCACCGACGGAGCGATCCTCGCCCTGATGTGCCTCCACGCGGGGCACATCCACCGGGGGCAGAAGATGCTCATCTACGGAGCCTCTGGAGCCATCGGCACAGCGGGCGTGCAGCTCGCCAAGTACTTCGGAGCCGACGTCACTGCGGTGTGCAACACCAAGAACGTCGAGCTGGTGAGATCCCTCGGGGCCGACAGGGTGATCGATTACACCCAGGAAGACTTCACCAAGAACGGCGAGAGCTACGACGTCATCTTCGACGCCGTCGGTAAGCATTCGTTCAAGCAGAGCAAAGGCTCCCTCAAGCCGGGCGGGGCCTACGTCGCGACGGATGGATTTCGGAATTTCTTCCTGCATCTGTGGACCTCTCGCATCGGAGACAAGAAGGCCTTGTTTCCGGTACCACCCCGCTACACCCAGAAGAACGTCCTATTTCTGAAGGAGGTCATCGAGGCCGGAAAGTTCCGGGCAGTCATCGACAGGTGCTACCCGCTGGAGNNGGGAGCGTGACGCCATGAGGGCCGTGGTCTATGACAAATACGGGCCGCCGGACGTTCTGCGGCTCGAAGAAGTCGCAAAACCCGTCCCCAAGGAGGACGAGGTGCTCGTCAGGGTCCGCGCCACGACCGTCACCCGCGCAGACGTGCACACACGTGAAGCCAACCGAAGCAGCGGCCGGGCCATGACGCTCGTCAGCCGCTTAATCTCAGGCCTGCGCCGCCCCAGGCAACCGATTCTCGGCCGCGAGTTTGCCGGAGAGGTCGAAGCAGTGGGAGCGGCAGTCAGCGAGTTCGCGGTCGGCGACCGTGTCTTCGGCCTTAGTGGGCTCACGTTCGGTGCGCACGCAGAGTTCATGTGCATGCGCGAGAGCGCCCGAATCGCGCGCATGCCTGCCGGCATGAGCTTCGAGGACGCTGCGCCAATCTGCGACGGTGCGCTCAACGCACTCATGTGTCTAAAACAGGCAGATCTCCGGAAGGGGCGGACAATCCTCATCTACGGCGCGTCCGGAGCCATCGGCACCGCGGGCGTGCAGCTTGCCAGGTATTTTGGCGCTGACATCACCGCGGTGTGCAGCACGAAGAACCTGGAGCTCGTGAGGTCGCTCGGCGCGGACGCGGTGATCGACTACACGCAGGAGGACTTCACCAAGAACGGCCAGACCTACGACGTCATCTTCGACGCCGTCGGCAAGCTCTCGTTCAGACGGAGCCGCGCCTCGCTGGAGCCGGGTGGCATCTACTTGCCAACTGACGGCCCTGTGAACCTGATGTGGGCGCTGATGCCTTCGCGGAAGGGAGCCAAAAGGGTGGTGTTCCAGATCCCACCTCGACAGCCGAAGAAGGACGTCCTCTTCCTCAAGGAGCTCATCGAGGCCGGGAAGTTCCGGCCGGTCATCGATCGGTGCTACCCGCTTGAGGACGTGATCGAGGCGACGAGGTACGTCGAAACTCAACAGAAGACCGGGAACGTCGTCCTTACGGTCGCCTGAGCTCAGGTGGCAACGTCGCCGCGTCGACCACCATCGTGGTGAGCACGCCAACCGCCTCTTTGTTTGTCAAGCCTTGCTGCTCAACGAGCGAATGCCACGAATTGACTGAAGTTGCATGAGCGATTACTGCCCGAAGGACCTCCCGCCGACGTCCTCGCACTCCCCATCCCTCGAGCAGCACATGGGTCATTGCTCCCAGTAGATCGGCGCGGCTGGGTTGCGGGCGCAGCTCCGGGCGCAGCAATGGTGCGTCTCGCATGATCACGATCAGGCCGCGGCCGGCGACGCGATAGAAGGCGTAGAGCGCACGCAACGCCACGCCCAGGCGCTCAGTCGGGTCACGCATTTGGCGCCACCTCGTCGAATCGGGTGGTGGCCACAAATCCATCGTGTGCCCCGTGCATGCTTTGAAAAGGGAGACCTCGTCGGGGAAGTGGCGATAGAACGTCCGGCGGGTCACGCCCGCCCGCTCTGCAATCGCCAGATCGGTCGTATGCGCCGGACCGATGGTCGTGTGCAGCTTTACTGCGGCGTCGACGATTCTTTGGCGAGTCTCGTCCTGACGCTCGGCGCGTCGCTGGAGGGTGTATTTCCTCGCGATTTCAGGGAACTCCTGTGTGACTTGATTGTTGACATGCAGCCCGGCAACCGTTACGGTGCGATCAGTATACAGGCGTGACGCGCGAATTCATGAGTAGGAATCAAATGCAGGTTCAAGAGAGTCAGCTGCTGGTGGTTGGTCCGGGAGAGGGGAAGTCGATACAGCTCGGCAAGGGGATGGGTGTCGATTTCAAAGTGTGGGGCCACCAGACAGGTGGGCGCTTCGCGATAGTCGAGCACCCGATCGACGCGCGACGACTCGTCCCGCCGCACACCCATTTGATGGAAGACGAGCTCTCCTACGTGCTGGAAGGCCGCGTAGGAGTGCGCATTGGCAACGAGTACGCAGAGGCAGGGCCGGGGACGTATATCTACAAACCCTGCGGCGTCCCGCACACATTCTGGAACGCGACCGATCAGCCGGCTCGCCTGCTGGAGCTGATTTGCGCCGCGGGTTTCGAGAACTATTTCGTCGAGATCTCGGAGCTGTTCGCTTCAGGTGCGGGGAAGCCGGGTGGACCGGAGCACGAGGCAATCTCTGCGCGATACCACGAGACGCATTTCATGGATTGGGTGCCGGAGCTCAAGGCGCGTTATGGGCTGAAGCTCCTCGGCGAGCCCTAGTAGCCCGGACGCTCGCGCGATTCTTTACAGATGAGCGAGCACGAGGTCGAGCGGTCGAGGCACCTGGGTGAGATCCAGGGCCTCGACCAGCAGGGCCCCGAACCTGCTCTTCCGGGTGCCCTTGCTGCCGAAGAAGCGCCTGAGCTGTTCCTCGACGTTGCGTCCTCGCCATGCGGGCTGGTTTTGCAGCGAGCGGAACGACGCCAGCTCGTCCTGAGATGCGATTACGCGTTCGACCGCCGCGGCGCCGAGAGCGCGTATGAGCTCTTCCTCCAGGTCCGCCTGGCACGCAAAGAAACCAAGTCGCTCCATGTCGGCGCGAGTTAGGCTCGAACCGAGGCCCACGCGCTCGAGTCCGCGTTTGAAATCGTCCTCCTCGCCTTCGTCGCAAAGGCCGGCGAGTCGCATGTCGAAGCCTTGAGGGCCGTACACACCGAGGAATCGCCCGATGTTCGTCGCCCCTCCCATCGGCACGATGGAAATGCCCTCGGCCTCGAGATTTCGCCGACGGCGCCGAGCCAGCGCCTCCAGCGCGAGCTGGTCGCTTACCCCTTCAACCAGGATCACGGCGTTAGGGACGAACGCGTGATCCGTCTTTGTGCGCCCGACATCGGCGTTGGCCGTGGCGCGCTCGTCCTGGGCCATGCACAACAAGTTAGCGCGGTCGATACGGCGCCGGAAGCCGCCGCTTAGACTGCGATGTCCTTCCTTGCAAACCGCGCGGCGCCGATGCCCAAAGCGATCACAGCAACCGCGACGACTTCTAGCACCGACGTCAGCTGGAGGCCGTGCAGAAGGGGCGTGCCGTAGTAATAGAAGGCTGAGAGGCGCAGGGTCGCATCCGGCAATTTGAGCTCGGGCCCGATGAAGCTGATGAAGAACCAGGCGGCGAGCAGGAAGCTCAGGATCCCGGTGTCCGCCGCAGTTCGCAGCCAGCCGGCTGCCATGTAGCCGATTCCCGCGACCAGCAAACCCAGCGGCACCATGCCAAGCGTCGCGGCAGCAAGATTTCCCATGTCGAGCTGCAGCCCCGTGGATGCGGCGGTCACGGCGGCCGCCAGCAGCGTGAGCAAGCTGATGAGGATTGTCGCCGTGGCAAGGGCCGCGAAGCGACCAAGCAGCACTTGAACGCGCGGCTGCGGTGAAGCGAGCACCAGCTCGAGCCGGCCGTCCTGCTCGTCCGCCGCCCAGCCATTGACCTGGGTGACCACGAACGCCATCAAAAAGAGGGGCAGGAAGACGAACAACGCGCTAAGAAAGGTGTCGTTGATGCCTGCGCCACCACCCAGGTTCTTGAGCAGGTTGACCATCGCGGGTGAGCTGGACAACAGGTTCGTCAACCTCGCCGCCATCTGCTGCACGACGACCTCGATCCACACCGCCCACGCGGCAATGCCAATGGTCCACCACACGGCCGGCATGGCGATCATCCCGAGGCTGCGCGCGTAGACCGAGCGCAGCGACCAGTCATTGACCGGCAGCGCGCGGCTTCCCGTGCGCTCGGGCAGCCGCAGCCACCGTGGCAGCGGTACCGTCCCGCCGACGTCGCGGTGGGCGAACAGCCACACGGACGCTCCGCCCAGGATCAGTCCCAGGGCCAGCAGGACGAGCATCGCGCCCACATTGATCCCGTAGCTGGGGATCAGGGGCTTGCTCAGGTTGTAGTAGTAGATGGGGGAGAAGCGCGAGATCCACTCGGTGTTGGGGACGACGCGGCGGATCATGTCGAGGACGATGAAAATGAGGAGCAGGCCGGCCGTCCAGCCGGCCGCGGGGCCTTGCTCGGGCGTGAACTGGGAGATCAGAAGCGCCACCCCGCCGATGACCGCGCAGACCAGGGCGAGGTTCAAGCCGAAGAGAAGGGCATCGCCAAGGCCGAAGTCGCCGCCGAACTTTTGGCCACCGGCGAATGCAAGCAGGCCGATGATGATGCCCATCGCGAGCAGCGCCGTCCACATCGCCGCCAGCTTCTCGATCGCTATGCGGGTACGGGTGCGCGGGACTGAGAGCAACACGTCGAGTGAACCGCGGTCCTCTTCGCCGCGCAGCATGCGGCTGCCGGCCAGCAAGGGCCAGACCGCGATCAGGAAGATGAAGATGCCGATCTTGAACGTCGCGTACCCGCCGATGGTGTCGACAGCGACCACGTCGGCGTTCCACGCGAACTGCGCGGCCAGGCTGATGAGCTGCTCGCGCGCTTGCTGGGTAGTGAGCAGCGCGGCCACGCTCGCCATCGGCGAAACCACCACAAGGCCCATGCCGATGCCCCACCCGAGGATCGCGATGCGGTAGTCTCGAAGGGTTTTCAGGAAGACGCTGCTAAGCCACCACATGCTCAGCCTCCTCGGGTGCGGCGTCCGCTGCGTAGTAGCGCAGGAAGATGTCCTCCAGGCTGGGCTCGTGGCTGGTCAGCGAAATGACCTGATAGCGGGCGGCGGCCTTGATCACCGCATCCGCCGACCCCTGCATCCCCAGGCGCAGCGTGCGGCCTTGATTCGTGGCCTCAACCTCGAGCACGCCTTCGAGAGCCTTGAAAGCGTCAACCGCAACCGCCTCGGCGAATGTGATCGTCATCTCGTACCGCTTGATGGCGGTGACCTCGGCCACGCCCCCGATGCGCACAATGCTGCCGGCGCGGATGATGCCGACCCTCGTGCAGGTCTTCTCCACCTCGCTCAGGATGTGCGACGACAGAAAGACAGTGCGACCTTCGTCGCGAACCTCTTTGACCATGCGATCGAATTCCTTTTGGTTCAGCGGGTCGAGACCGCTCGTGGGCTCGTCGAGGATCAGCAGGCGCGGGCGGTGCATGAAAGCCTGGATCAGGACGACCTTGCGCTTGTTGCCGGTGGAGTATTGGCGGAACTTGCGGCTGGTGTCGAGATCGAAGCGGTCGATTAGTTGTTTGAGGTACGCCTGATCGACGCCGCCACGCAGGTGCGCGAAGAACTCGAGGATCTGTCCGCCGGTCAGGTTCGGGTCGAGCGCCGGCTCGCCCGGTATGTAGCCGACAAGCTTCTTGATCTCAACCGATTGCTGCCAGCAGTCGAGTCCCGCGATCCGTGCGGTGCCTGAGCCGGCCCGGATGAGCGCCATCATGGTCCGGATCGTTGTCGTCTTGCCGGCCCCATTGGGACCGAGAAAGCCGAACACCTCGCCTTCATCGACCGAGAAAGAGACGTCGGTGATGCCGCGCTTGCTGCCGTAGCTCTTGGTCAGACCCTGCACGTCGATGATCGCTGCCACTGGATGCCTCCTCTTATCCGAACCAGAAACGCAGGGTCGGCTCGTCGATGAGCGTCAACGACCCTTTTGGAATCCCCAAGATCCGCTCGAACGCCTCGGTGTTGGCAGCGATAGAGCGCTGCACGACATCGAAACCGATGGTGCCGGCCTGCCGCGCAACGAACAGGTCGGTGGCCTGCTGCTGAAAGCCCTGCATCAAGGATGTGAGCACGATCGCCGTCTCCTCGGGTGATTGGGCGGCGAAAGTTCCTTCCGCGATGCCCTGATCGATGACCAAAGAGAGAAGAGGGGCGAGGCGGTTCACGGTCAGCCTGCGGAGCTTCTCTCGCACGATCGCGTTGCCGTCGGAGTTCCAGACCTCGATGATCGCGAGCACGAATTCCTTCTGCTGCGCCTTGAAGCTGGCGATGCCGCCGAAGATGCGCTCGAGCTTCCGTGCCGCCGGCATCGCCTTATCAGCGAGGATCGGCGCGAGGGTGGCGAGTGCAGCGTCCGCGAAGCGGTCCACCACAGCCTCCAGCAACGCCTGCTTGGAGTCAAAGTAGTGGTAGAAGGCGCCTTTGGAAGCATCCAGCTCGTCGAGGAGGTCCTGGATGCTCATCGCATCGAATCCCTTGGTCTGGATGAGCCGTTGAGCCACGTCCAGGAAGGCCTCGCGCCGCACTGTGTACAGGGTCGCGTTGACCGTTCGGGCCACGGTTCAACAATAACAGACCGACGGTCGGTTTGCTTATCCGGGCTCGATGGCTTCAGGCGGGCCGATACAGCCGTATCGTGTTTGAAGATGCGGAAGGTCTACCGAGGCAAAGACATCGAGGTGAGCTTCGACCTCGATCTCTGCATCCATGTTGCCGAGTGCCTCCGGGGCCTTCCCGGCGCCTTCGACCTCAACCGGCGACCTTGGGTCCTCCCGGACATGGCGGCCGCGGATGAGGTGGCCGAGGTAGTGCGCCTGTGTCCGAGTGGCGCCTTGCTCTATCGCCGATTGGATGGCGAGCCCCAAGAGGAACATGAAGGCTCGACGACCGTCACGCCGATGCGCAACGGACCGCTTCTGGTTGAGGGCAAGGTCGAGGTCAAACGCGACGACGGTTCCATCGAGCTCTTACCCCGCGCAACCTTGTGTCGGTGCGGCGAGTCGCAGCACAAGCCGTTCTGCGACAACCAGCACATCAAAGTGGGTTTTCGCGCGCCGGGCATTCCTTATCGACTCCACCTCAGCCCGGTCAGGCCTCGCCTCGACGAACCGATCAGCAAGGCCGACGATCCACGCGGAAACTAGAATCGGGTCCGTGTCGCCTGCCGACGTCTCACTGGCCGAACAGCTGAAGAAAATTCCGTCGAACGTTCGCCCGACAGTGAAGGCCGCTCTCAAGACAGTCAAAGAGGCCGCTCCTGATGCGGATGAGATCACCTATCGCAGCCAGCCGCCGCGCTCTAAGAGCGCGATGTGGAAGATCGTTCGCTACGCGGTCGACGGCATGAACGTCGTCGGGGTCGGCACGTTCACCG
>PLYD01000021.1 GCA_003151665.1 Candidatus Dormiibacterota bacterium | reverse complement strand
AAAGACTTGTAGCGCCAATCGATGGGCTCGTCCAGGACGGTGTCGAGCTTTAGACCATGGGCTTGGACAGTCACGAAAGGACCGTAGCGCATACGTGCCGGTTGACGCGCCCCCCTCCGCGCCCCGGCGCTGGCCCGGGAAAAGCGGCCAAATGGGCCCTAATCGCGCCCTCGAAGGCCGAACCATGCGGCCACTGTGCCCGAATGGCTGGGTCAGGGGGTTCTCATCGAGGCGGAGAGGGAGAGGTGCAGAATTTACTTCTTGATTGACCTGCCGGCACCCGTTGTGGAATTCCTCAAGCGGCCCAACCCAGCCGTCATCGCGTTCATACGCCCCGACGGTTTTCCGATGTCTGTCGCCACCTGGTACGACTGGGACGATGGCCTGATCCTGGTCAACATGCACGAAAGCCGCAGCCGCTTGCGGTGGTTGCGTGACAACCCCAAGACCAGCCTGACCGCTCTTGGCAAACAGGATTGGTATCGGCACGTCAGCCTGTATGGATCGGTAGTGAAATTCGCTGAGGATGCAGACCTGGCCGACATCGACAGGCTCTGTCTCCGGTACACCGGTAAGGCATTCTCCAACCGGCGGGCTAAGCGCGTCAGCGCCTGGATCGAGCCGCAGGGCTGGCACGGCTGGGACGACGAAGGGGAGGTCGCCAGCACCGACGTCCGGACCTGATTTAGGGGGTGGCTTTCATGCGCTCGGAGGTCTAGGCTGGGCTCATGAGCAAGGGATTTGGGGAGTCCGACTTCGCGCAGATTCTCAGCGACAAGGCGACGACCGAGAGCGTCCAACGGCTGCTGGATGAGAATCGGCTGCAGGCCGAGCGCGCCACGAGCCGAAAAGCCACGGGCGAGTACGGCGTTTGCGAGGACTGCGGCCAGAAGATCTCAGCCGAGCGGCTGAAATTCCTGCCCGAGGCCACTCGCTGCGTCGCGTGCCAGACCCGCCAGGAGCGCTCCTAAAGCTCTCCAAGGCCCGACCTTGGTCACATCAGCCGCTAGCGTGGCAGGGTTGGCCGGGGTTCCCCCGGGCATGACTTTGTTTCCGACATTGCCAATCGCGGCGCGGAGAACTAGTCCGGAATTAATCCCATCGATATACCGGAGGGAGAGCAGGCGCGCGCGCAGCGCCCGCCGATGAGGGGAACCACCGGGGGTTCCCTCTCATATTTCAAGTCGTCGACTTGATAAAAAAGCCCGCTGCGGCAATAACGATGTAGGCGCCGACCAGCTGCATGCCCGACAGCCAGTTGGTGCGCCCTTCCAGCGCGATCAGAGCGACGATGAGCGTGCCCACCGACACCACGGCGATCTCGAACGCGGTGAAGACGAAGTCCATCGGATGCCCAAGGGCGAGGCTGACGAAAACGAGTATCGGGGCGACGAACATCGCGACCTGGGTCGATGAGCCGACCGCGATCTCGAGCGTGACGTCGAGCCGGTTCTTGATCGCGAAGAAAACTGCCGACGAGTGCTCCGCTGCATTGCCGATGATCGGGATCACGATGAGGCCGACGAATATCGGGGGCAGGCTCAGCGCCTGGATCGCCGGGGTCAGCGATCCGACCAGCAGCTCCGACTCCAAGCCGACCAGCAGCGCTGCGACCACCAGGACGATGACCGAAGTGCGCATCGACCACAAAGCCTCCCCTTCCTCGGGGTCTTTGCCCTGGAAGAGATGTGCGTGCGTGATCTCAGTGAAGACCAGCGCAGCGATGTACAGCACGATGAGGACTATCGCCACGATTCCGCTGACCACCTCTTTCTGCACGAAGCCAACGCTTGGTGTCGTCAGAACCAAAAGGGCGGGCATCAGCAGGCCCGCGACGGCGAGCAGCAACGAAGCCGAGTGAACGCCGGCGGCGCGTGGGTTGAAATGCTGCTCTTTGTGGCGAAAGCCGCCGACCATGAAAGAGATCCCCAGCACCAGCAGCAGGTTGCCGAGGATCGATCCGATCAGAGAAGCCTTGACGATGAAGAAGTTGTTGGCATTGATCAACAGCACGCTCACGATCAGCTCGGTGATGTTTCCGAACGTGGCGTTCAAAAGGCCCCCCAGGCGAGGGCCGACCCGATTCGCGATCTGCTCGGTCGAGCGCCCGATAAGGCCTGCGAGCGGGACGATGGCGAGGCCCGCAGTGATGAAGACGAAGACGGGGTGACCCAGAAGCTCGGCGACTATCGACACTGGGACGAACACCAGGACCCAATCCATCGACGGCTTCGAGAGCCGCGCCATCACGGTGGTCACCAGGTGCGAAACCGGCTCACCGGCAGGGCGGGCATGGCGGCTCGAGGCGGCTGCTCATGGCGTCAACGCTACAGTAGGGCCCACGTGCGCACGCTCATCACGACCAAGGGCGCCTCGCTCGACGAGCCGACCGACAAGGCGATCGCTGCCCGACTCAAGGTTTGCCAAGAGGACGGGTTCTGGCTTGACATCCAGGGTCCCGACGCCAACGACCTCGAGCTGCTGGAAAAGGTCTTCGGCTTCCACCACCTGACCATCGAGGACATCAAGCACCAGAACCAGCGACCTAAGCTCGAGGAGTACCACGGGTACACGTTCATCGTGATCTTCACCGCAATGCTCACAGCGGGACAGGAAGTCACTTTCCACGAGCACCACATGTTCGTGTCCAAGAACTACCTGGTCACCGTTCACGATGAGCCCGCCGAGCTTCTGGTCCAGCTGGCAGCCAGGATCAGGCTCAGCCCCGAGCTGACCAAGGGCAACCCCGGCTTTCTCCAGTACCTGGTGATCGACCAGCTTGTCGATTCGCTCTTCCCGCTGCTCGAAACCCTGGACGATCGTATCGACAGCCTCGAGGACCAGATCCTGGACAAGGCAACGCCGGAGCTCCTGGCCGACATTTACAAGCTCAAGCACCAGGTGATCGAGCTGCGCAAGTTCATNNCATTCGATGGACATCCATGGCGACGAGCTGACGCTCTACTGGCGCGACGTCCACGACCACCTGATCCGTCAGTACGACACAGTCGACTCTCTTCGCGACCTCCTCACCGGCGCTATGGACGTATACCTCTCGACGGTCTCCAACCGCTTGAACAACACGATGAAGGCCCTCACGGTCATCGCGAGCATCTTCTTGCCGATCTCGTTCCTGACCGGTTTCTACGGCATGAACTACCTGTTTCTCACCTCTCAGCTCGAGACTCCGACGATGGCCTTCTTCATTGGAGTCGGCACGATGGTGGCCTCAGTGCTGATACAGCTGTATTACTTCAGGCGGCGCGGCTGGATCTAGGCGGCCCACG
>PLYD01000095.1:5382-26891 GCA_003151665.1 Candidatus Dormiibacterota bacterium | reverse complement strand
CGGAGCGGTTTGGCGACCAGCGGCGCCTCCGCCACAGGGTGTCGGCCGGAGTCGACGGAGTGCGGTTCGAGAACCAGCAGGACAGGTTCGGCAACGTGATCGTCAATGCCTTTGCCCCGCGCGTGAGCTCGGCCATCGAGTTTCTTGCCGAGGTTACCGTCGAGCGCAGCTCGCACGAGCTGCACCGCTTGCCCTCCGGCTGGGCGATGCAGAGCTACCTTCTCGAGGCAACTCAGCTCACCTGCGCCGACGCGCGTATGGTCAGAGCGGCTGCCGAGCTCGCCGAGTCCGCTGATTGGGGACTGCCTCTTGCCGACCGGATCAACGACTGGGTCTACCAGTCGATGCACTACAAGGGCGGCCTCACAGGCGTGCACACCACTGCCGCCGAGGCGCTCGCCCAGGGTTTTGGGGTCTGTCAGGACTACGCACACATCATGCTTGCGGTCTGCCGTTCGGCCCAGCTGCCTGCCCGTTATGTCTCCGGCCACCTGGTTGGGCAGGGCGGAACTCATGCGTGGGTGGAGGTCGTCCTGCCGGTGGGCGATGGCAGCGGAGATGCCATCGCGTGGACGTTCGATCCCACTCATGCCAGCAGGGGCGGCCTGGACTACGTGACGATCGCGGTCGGAGCCGATTATTCGGACGTGGCGCCGACATCCGGGTCTTACATCTCGCGCGTGGCCGGCCGTCTGGTGACGCACAAGCGCGTCACCCTCACCGAGGTGGAGTACGCGATCTAGGCGCCCCCTGTAGGCGCCGAACCCACTCCTCGTTTCCGCGGGGAGTCGGCCACCCTTAGGTGGCCGGAGGTGGCCCCGGAGCTTGGCACAGTCTTATCTAATCCATACAACCGGCTTATATATCGCTACATATGGGCCGGCCGAGGATCCTCATCGTCGAAGACGACAGCCGCCTCGCCGCCACCCTCGAGCGCGTGCTGACTGCTGAAGGGCACGACGTCCAGTCGGCGGTCGATGGTCTGGAGGCCCTGCAGCGAGCGCGCGAGCAGCCGCCCGACCTCGTGGTCCTTGATGTGATGCTGCCCGGCCTCGACGGCATCGGCGTTTGCCGCCGACTGCGCGCGACCGCCCAGTTTCCGATCCTGCTGCTCACGGCCCTGGGCGGCACGGAGGAAAGAGTGAAAGGGCTCGACAGCGGCGCCGACGACTACCTCGTCAAGCCCTTCGCGTACCAGGAGCTGCTGGCTCGGGTCCGCGCGCTCCTGCGCAGGACCGCTCCAGCCGACCACCTGAGATTCGCCGACTTGGTGCTCGAGCCGGCAAGCCATGAGGTGTGGCGAGGAGCTCGGCCGATCGTGCTCACGGCCACCGAGTTCGACCTGCTCGAGCACTTCCTTCGTCATCCGCGCCAGGTGCTGACGCGAGAACAGTTGCTGAAAGCGGTCTGGAAAGACGAGCCGGAAGGAGACAACGTGGTTGCCGTCTACGTCGGCTATGTGCGCCAAAAGTTGGAAGAGGGAGGCGAGGCCCGCCTCCTGCACACGGTTCGCGGCGCGGGTTATGCGCTTCGCGAGGGCTGATCGTGTCGCTGCGCGTCCGTCTTGCGTTGTTTGGGGCCGCCGTCGTCGCGCTGGCGTTGGTGATCTTCGGACTCGCCATCTACGGGCTTGTGTCTCGCAGCGTCGATACCAACCAGGACAGGGACCTTCGGGCCCGCGCGGGAGCTGCGATCGGGGCCCTGGCAACCACCCCGAACCTTGATCTGGCGCCGCGACCCGTGATCGCCCCGGTCGACCTTCGCAGCAGCACCGACGTATTCGTCGAGGTGCTGAGCTCGGACGGCACGCTGATCTACACGACTGGCGTGCTGAACGGCGCGCCCCCGGCCGTTCCTTTGCAAATCCTGGACGACGCAGCGCGCATGGGCAGCGCGTTCGCGACGCAAGGCGACCGCAACGCCGGCCCGCAGCTCCGTATCTACGCTCAGCCATTCCCGCACGGCTTCGTCGTGGCGGGACAGTCGACGCGTGTGCCGCAGTCCAATCTATCGGGCATCGTCGGCTTCCTAGTGATTTCGGGAGTGCCAACCCTGCTGGCTGCCCTGATCGCTTCGTGGTTGGTCGCGGGCCGGGCGCTCAAGCCGTTGAAAGACGTCGCGGGCGCGGCTGACGATATCGGCCGGACCCGTGACTTCGGCCGCCGTCTGTCCGGCATGCGCAGCAGAGATGAGGTGGCCTTGCTGGCCGCGAGCTTCAACCGGATGCTCGATCAGCTGCAGGATGCGTTCGAGTCACAGAGACGGTTCGTGGCCGATGCCTCGCATGAGCTCCGCACACCACTCACGACGATTCAAGGGAACGCAGGGTTGCTGTCCCAGGGTCCGGCCGTCGACGATTCGGTTCGCCGCGCCGCGGCCGGAGACATCGTCGCCGAGAGCGATCGAATGGCCCGCCTCGTCGACCGAATGCTCACTCTCGCGCGCGCTGACTCCGGTCTTCAGCTCGTGCTGGCGCCGATCCAGCTCAAACCGCTGATCACCGGGGTGTGCCGCCAGGCGGCTTCGCTACATCCCGACATGACAGTCGTGGTGGACGCAGCCGATGCCAGCGTGGCCGGCGACGAAGACGCGCTCCGACAGCTGCTCTGGATCCTGATCGACAACGCCAGCCGGTTCGCTCGCTCGAAGATCACCGTGCAGCTGGCGGTCGAGGGCGACTGGGCACGTCTGATGGTGGGCGACGACGGGTCGGGAATCGCAATCGATGATCGTGACCGTGTTTTTGAGCGCTTCTTCAAGTCCGACGCAGCGCGCACGCGATCAGGGGGCGCCCAGACCGATCACGGTGCGGGACTCGGCCTTTCCATCGCTCGCTGGATCACCGACCAGCATCACGGCCGCATCGTCGCGGCCGGCAGCCCGGACGGCGGCGCAGGCTTTTTCGTCGACCTGCCTTTCTTACGGACCTCTTAGGTAGGGGTCCGACGATGACGGCATGTTCGACATTTCACCTGATCACGCAATCGGTCTGTACGCCGGCCTGATAGCCCTTCCGATCGCCCTGATCGTGATGCGCCTTATGCCGGCGCATCGCGCGGTACCCGGGACCATGCGCGCCGCCGCCATCCTGATGGCGATGGCCGGTGCGATCCACCTCGGCCTTGTTCCGACCCATCTCGGCGAACCCATCACCGCTGCGCTATTCGTCGGGAACGGAGTGGCTTACATCGTCCTCGCGGCGGCGTTCACCTGGCGGTGGTGGAGGCTCGCGTCATCGGTCTTGCTCGTAGCGACGCTGCTGGGATACCTCGTTTTCATCGCCTTCGGCTTCGACACGCCGGACCAGGTCGCGCTGGCCACCAAGCTGCTCGAGCTGACCGCGCTCGGATTCGTCCTGGTCCCAGTGAGGGGTGAGGCGCGTCCCCGTGACCGCGCATGGTACTGGGCGGCGCTGGCGACCAGCCTGCCGTTGCTTACGGTGGTCAGCGGCGCCACGATCTGGGGCGTCGACCTGTCCACAGCCGGCGCCCGGCACGTTCACATTGGCGCCGTCCTACAGACCACCAACGCGGTCGCCACGCCTGAGCAGGAGGCGGCCGCGGCGCAGCTCTACGCCGAGACCAAGGCCGCCATCGCCCCGTACGAGGACTGGCGCCTGGCCTGGAAGGCCGGCTATCGGCCTGGCGGCCCTGGCAACCTTCCGTCGACGCACTGGATGAACGACGCATACGTCAAGGCCGGCTATGTGATGGATCCGCAGCGGCCCCAAGGTCTAGTCTACGCCAACACTCGGCGCGGTCCCGTGCTGATCGGCGCGATGTTCCAGATGCAGCACATCGGCCAGTTCGGCCCGGATCCGGGCGGTCCCTTGACCGCGTGGCACGAGCACGAAAACATCTGTGTCACCCCGCTCGGTCTTGAGTTCAGCCTCATGACGCCGTTTGCAACGTGCCCCGTCGGCTCTATCGACATCAGCGTGGCACCGATGCTCCACGTGTGGATCGTCAACAACCCAAGCGGACCCTTCGCGGTGGATATCGATCCGCGCGCGGTCGCTGCCGTGCAGGCGAGCGCATGAGCGACCCGAGCTCACGTCCCGAAGCGGCATTCGTCCTCCTCCTTATGCAGGCGACCTTCTGGTTCTCGGCCGGCCTCTCCGCTTTTCCATTCGCGCTGGCGGGCGAGCCCTGGATGGTGCCGCTGGGGATTGCTTCATGGGTGCTCGCCGGGCTGGCCTGTCTGCTGGCGATCGGCCTCGTGCGCCGCTCGCACCGCTCGCGCCGGTGGACGCTGGCCCTGGAAGGTACCTGCCTTGTGGGCTCGACCCTCCTCCTGTTGATTCCTATCGGCGCCAATCGGGGTCCGGTGTCGCTGATGGTGAATATCGCGCTGCCGTTTGCGGTGATCGCTCTCCTGCGCGGCAAGAAGATGCGCGCAGCCTTTTCGTCAGCCGACTCGAGCCCGACTGCGAGTACTGGTGGCTGACGTCCGGCGTCGCCTGAGGGCCTCGTCGGCGTCAGCCGTAGTGACCTGAGGGCGCCGGAAGTTTCTCAGCGCGAACCTGTCGCACGCGGTCTCGGCTGAGGATCGCTTGCCCAGCGCTTCGTACAGGTACCAGTGCATCCACTCATGGCAGTAAAGGAACCGGAGAACTTCTCGCCTGAGCCGGAAAGACACCGTCTCGGACGCCCACGCAAAGCGCATCCCGGGCCCGCGCTTGCGCCGCGCAGCGAAGATGACAGGCTCCTTGAACGGCCGGAAAGGCACTGGTACCTGGAGCACGATCCGGTGCTCCTCGAACTCGCATCGGGCGGCGAGATGCGGTCGCGTGCGGTAGCGGAGCGGCTTGACGACGACCTCGTAGTCCCCGGCACGGGGAAGCCCATCGAAGATGCGCCTCGCTTCGGCGTCTGACAGGCCCGCCAGCTCGCTTCGGACGACCATTGCCAAAGAGTACGCGAGGCATCCCGGTCGACCGCGCGCTGCGCTAACCGAGGATTATCGAGTCGATCCCATTGGACATGGCTGCCAAGATGCCCGTGTGCGCATGAGGCGGGTTGGTCGAGTCGTCGGCTGGTTGGCGTCCCTGACCCTGGCGCTCGGGGCCTGTGTTGGGTGCACGACGTCCGGTCCCACGCCATCGAAGCCAATGACGGGCGGCACCGTGACGATCGCCAACGAGACGGGCGCACTTTGGCAATGCGATTTCAACCCTTATAAGTCGCCAATGAGCGGCCAG
Source organism: Candidatus Dormiibacterota bacterium (assembly GCA_003151665.1). The sequence goes on along the minus strand of PLYD01000095.1, from coordinate 21,691 downwards.
TCGTTCGGCATTCTTTACGAACCGCTGGTTTACGACAACCTTCTCAACGACACGAGGACACCATGGCTCGCCAGCGATTACTCGTGGAGCGCCGATGCGAGGACGCTCACCTTCAACATCCGCCACGGGGTCCAATGGAGCGACGGTCAGGCATTCACTGCAGCCGACGTGGTGTTCACGTTCAATCTTTTGAACGAATACCCGGAGCTTGATCTAATGTCGGATTGGCGGGTGCTGTCCAGCGTCAAGCAGGAGGGCGCGGACAAGGTGATCATGGCCTTCAGGCAGCCTGCTGTGCCGAGCTTCTACCAGGTCGCCAGCCAGACCCCGATCGTCCCGCAACACATCTGGTCCGGCTACGCGAAACCCGCGACACAGGTGGTCATAGCTCCGGTCGGTACCGGGCCTTTCACGATGAGCGAGTGCACAGGGCAGAACATCAGATACAGCCGGAACCCGACTTACTGGCAGAAAGGGGTGCCATATCTCGACACGGTCAACTACCCGGCTTTCGTCGACAACGATCCAGCGAACCTGGCCTTGGCGTCAGGCCAGGCGCAGTGGGGCGGCCAGTTCATCCCCAACATCGGCACCTATTACGGTGCGAGGGACCCCATACACAACAAGTACTGGTTTCCGCCGATCAACAACGTCAACATCTGGTTCAACGTCAAGAGGTCGCCACTTAACAACAAGCTGGTGCGTCAGGCCTTTGCGTATGCAATCGACCGTGGCAGCGTCTCCCAGATAGGCGAGTACGGTTACGAGCCGCCCGGCAACCAGACCGGCGTCCTGTCGCCCACGTTCGACAGCTGGATCGACCAGGGGCAGGCGGCGAAGTACAGCTACAAATTCGATCAGGCGAAGGCGGCCGGCCTCCTACGGCAGGCGGGCTACACCAAGGGCAGCTCGGGGATCTACCAGGACTCGTCTGGCAGGAAGCTTTCGTTCTCAATCATCGACCTCGCCGGCTACACGGACTGGGTCGCGTCGGTGCAGGCGATCCAGGACAACCTCAAGCAGCTCGGCATCGAGCTAAAGGCTCAAAACCTCGACAGCAGCACGTATTTCGACAAGCTCTTCACCGGTAACTTCGACCTCGCGTACGGCTCGCTCAACACATCTCCCGGGCCGACGCCTTACTACGAGCTTCGCAACACACTGGACAGCGCGACCACGGCCGCGCTCGGAGCCACGGCGGCAGGAGACTATGGCCGGTACAACAACCCCGCAGCGGACACCCTGTTCGACCAGTTCGGCGCCACCACCGACTCCGGCAAGCAGCACGACCTGATCAAGCAGGTCGAGGCGATCATGCTGGAGGACGTTCCGGTCATCCCGATCACAGAGGGCGTGGCCTGGTACGAGTATTCGACTCTGGATTTAGGCGGTTGGCCAACGGCGGCGAATCCATATGCGGCCCCGGCTCCTTGGAACCTTCCCGACTGGGAGGTGGTGCTCATCCACCTCCACAAGACGCGCTAGGCGGACCGCACCAGAAAGATGTCGAACTCGAGCAGCAGCGTCGAATCCACTGTGACGAAGGGCATCTGCGGAGGCGCCACCCCGTAATCGCTCATCGCGATCGAGGTGCTGCCCGCGATCTCCGCCTTGGCGCCGACGAGTTGAGCCTTCGCCTTGATGGTGACGTCCTTGGTGACACCGTGAATCGTCAGCTTGCCCGTGACGCTCACGTCAACCGCCTGGCTTGCAATTCCGCCGGGGACTGATGCTGAAGTGGCGGTGAAAGTCGCGGTCGGAAACTGCTGCACGTCGAGCTGGCGATTGACGACGCCGTCCCGCTGTGTCACGTCGCGTCCGGCGACCGTGTCGACGCTGTGCAGGCTCGTGAGGTCTGCGGTGAATGTCAGCGAGCTCACCTGGTAGCCGGTCGAGTCGCCACTCACAGTCAGGCTACCGCTCACCGTCGATGTCCGCGCCACCGCCTGGTGTTTGGAAGATTGGCCCACGAAGAGCTCGTTGATGCGGTAGCCCGCGAGCGAACCGGTGGTGACGGTCCAGCTGCCGGTCAGCGAGGCGGTCGCCGCTGGCGTCACGGTTGGACTCGTTGCTGCAATGGGGGTCGCGCTCAAACCGAGCTGCGCTGGCGCTGATCGAAGTCCGGAGAAGTAATAGACATAGCCGGCCCCACTAGCGAGGGCGACCACGGCCACGACGGCCCCGATGACGACCAGGATCCGCGTCCTCATCTAAGGAGCATCGAGGTAACCGGGGTCATGTTGGAAGCATGGGAAATCACCATGGGAGGTCGCTAGGGAATCTCTGTGAGTCTGTTGTGAGGCAATTTGACCGCAAGGCGGGGCGGCGTTTCACCGGCCGCCGCCCTGCGGTGTTGGGGTCAGCCTCATTACCGGCCGACCAATGAAAGGGGAGGCTTAGGGCACCGTCGACCGGATGCCGGCGTTTTCCTGAGCTTCACGCGCGGCGCTTTCGCCGGCCTCGTGGGCCGCGGCCTCATTGGATACGAATGGGCGGTTGGCGGCGGGTGTCGGTGTGGCCGCTGTGAGTGATGCGGTCGTGGCCGCCGCGGCGCCGATCGTCGTGGCCCCATACATTACCGCTCCGATCACGCCTCCTATCAGCATCGACCCCGCGATAGCCGCCGCTGCCACTGTCTTTCGAACTCCGTTCATTTCGTCGTCTCCTTCAGTTTTTATTCGCTCATGAGCGTTGGTGCCGAGACTGACGACGAAGCCTCAGCACGCAGTGTGTGTCGACTGTGAGTTTGCCGGGAGGAGTCGGAAACGAGGTTCGCATCGCCGACTCGCCCCGATCAGCCTCGCCGGCCTCGCTCCGTGCTCGTCGCCACCGCCATGAGGCCGCTGAGGACGCCCCCCTCGAACAGCCCGTAAAAGATCGAGCGTGGGACCGGCTGGCTGAACGCGCCGACGTTGATCAGGAAGGTGAGGACGGCAAAGATCGGAAACGAGATCGCGAGCTGCAGCCACGTCTCCAACCCCTCCCACCAAACCACCAGGCGTGGGGGCGGCTGCGGTCCCTGCTTCACCGTCGATTCCCTCCTTTATCTATTGCCGACCACCTTGGAGCTTATGCGTGGCGGCGGCCGCTTGACCAAGGTGGCGCTTGCCTCGAGCGTCTACGTCCGGTCGGTGACGGGCTACGGCCGGCGCCTTGACATCAGTGAAGCGCCGCGGCTGCTCCTCGCGAACCGCCTTGACGGAGCCACGCTGGACGGCGCTTCGTTTCACTCGCTTAGCGGCACCGGCTTCACTCGGCGGCGGTGCATAGTATTCGCCGTGCCGGGACTGTTTGAAGCGGCGAAGCAGCAGGTTCATGGCGCGCTTGGAGGCAAGGTCGCTGTCGTTACCGGCGGCGGGAGCGGGGTCGGCAAAGCCATCGCGAAAGCGCTTGCCCGCCAGGGAGCCAACCTCGTGGTCGCCGACTTCGACACACCTCGAATGGAAAAGACAGTCGAGGACGTGCTGAAGCTCGGTACCTGCGAATCGGCGATCGCCGTGTCGACCGATATTCGCAGCGACACATCCGTGCGCGCTTTGGTACGCGATTCCATCAAAGCGATGGGCAGGGTAGACATCCTGGTCAACGCCGCGGGAGTGCTTCTGCAGGGCAAGCTCGACAAGATATCCACGCATGACTGGACCTGGATGCTCGAGACCAACCTTCTCGGACCGGTGCGCACTGTCACCAACTTCCTGCCCCACATGACCGAACGCGGATCCGGCCACCTCGTCAACGCCGTTTCGTACGGAGGCCTCCTGCCCGGCGACACGATGACGATCCCGTACGACAGTGGCCATGCCGCCCTCGCCGCTTTCACCGAAGGCCTGGCCCGCCAGCTCAAGGGCAGCGGCGTGTTCGTCTCGCTGTACTGTCCGGGCTCGAAGAGCCCGCGCATCGGCCAGAACACAAGGTCGCGTGGCATCGGCCGGTGGCTGGGCGCGGCTGACCAGCCAGAGGATGGATCGCGACTTCTGGACCCGCTGGTGGCCGGCCTAATCGAGTCGATGCACCATCCTCGATTCCTGATCCTCGGCAACGCGGACGATTGGCCGTCGCTGCAGCGCCGGTGGGACCACATTGACGTCGCTCAATCGGAGGGGAGCGGGGAAAAGGTCATCCAGCCCTCGTGATCTTTCCGGCCTTTGGTAACGACCTGCTGTCCAGCATCGGCATCTGCGTCGGCGCGGCTGCTTTGCTCGCGCTTATCGGCTGGCGCCTGCGGCAGCCGCTGATCCTCGCCTACCTGGTGACCGGCGTGGTCATAGGTCCAAACGTCCTCAATTTCGTTAAGGACCAGGCCAGCATCCAGACCGTCGCCGAGATCGGGCTGATCCTGTTGCTTTTCATCATCGGGCTCGAGATCGACCTGAAGAAGCTGGCCACAGCCGGCGCGCCCGTCCTCCTGACCGGGGCTCTGCAGGTGCCGATATGCATCGCGCTCGGGTGGGGTTTCTTCTACCTGATCGGCGTGCGCAACACGCAGGGCGATTACTCGCTGCTGTACCTCGCCGCCTGCATGAGCCTCTCGAGCACGCTGGTCGTCGTCAAGCTGCTCTACGACAAGTTCGAGCTGGACACGCTGCCCGGAAGGGTCACTCTCGGCGTCCTGGTGATCCAGGACCTGTGGGCCGTGGGAATGCTTGCAGTGCAGCCCAACCTTGCCAATCCAAATTTCTTTCCCCTCGCGTTCTCGCTCTTGAAGGGTGCGCTCCTGGTCGTCGGGGCGTTGAACATCTCGAAGTACATCCTCCCGCACCTGTTCCGGGCGGTGGCCAAGGCGCCCGAGCTGGTGCTGGTCAGCGCGCTGGCATGGTGTTTTTTCCTCGCCGGCGTCGCGCAAGCGATCGGTTTATCGCGCGAGATGGGCGCGCTCATAGCCGGCGTCAGCCTCTCGACCTTCCCCTACAACCTGGACGTCATGGCCAAAGCGGTAAGCATCCGCGACTTCTTCGTCACGCTGTTCTTCGTCGCGCTCGGGATGCAGATCCCGGTGCCCAGCCTCGAGGACCACGCCGCCCTGACCCATTTCGCAGGACTCCTCGGGCTTTCGTTGGCGGCCTCAGCTTTCGTGATTGTGAGCCGGCTGTCGGTGGTGCCCATCCTCTACGGCCTGCGCATGGGTCACCGCGCCAGCCTGCTTCCAGCGATCAACCTGGCCCAGGTGAGCGAGTTCTCGATCGTCATCGCCTCTCTCGGGCTGACGACGCAGCCTCATCCCCAGATCACCACAGACGTCGTGACGGTTGTGATCATCACGTTTGCCCTCACGGCCGTCGTTTCCACGTACATGATCAACTCGAGCCACGCCGTCCAGAAGGTCTTGAGCCGGGCGCTCAAGATACTTCGCGTCAAGGACCTCGACTCGGCAACTGATGCCGAGCCTAAGCCTGAGGGCCGCCAGGAGAGGGTTGTCTTTCTTGGTTTCTTCAGAGACGCGAGCTCGATCCTCCATGAGTTCGAGCACGCAGGAGACAGCGACGCGGACAGGGACTTTCTCAGCAAGATCCTCGTCATCGACTTCAACCCGAGCGTGATGCGCGAGCTTCGCAATCGAAAGGTCAGCTGCATCTATGGGGACATCGCTCATGCGGACACCCTTCGGCATGCAGGAATCCAGGACGCAGAGCTTGTGGTTTCCAGCATCACCGACGACATTCTGCGAGGGACCAACAATCTGAGGATGCTCAAGAACAGCAGAGCCGCATGCCCGAAGGCGCGCGTGATGCTCACCACCGAGCACATACCGCAGGCCCTCAGCTTTTATGCAGCGGGAGCCGATCTCGTGTACCTGCCGAGGCTCCACTCGGCGCCACAAATCGCGGCGATGCTTAAGCAGGGCTTCGAAGAGGGCTTCGACAAGATCCGCGCCGCGGAGATTGAGCGCCTGCAACAGCGCCGCGAAGTTCTCGCCTGACGCGTGACGCGGATCCTCGCGATCGCCGACGAGGTTGACGAAGGGCTTTACACCGACAAGCTCTCGCGACTCCGTCCCGACCTCGTGGTTTCCTGCGGCGACCTTCCCTTTGACTATCTCGAGTACGTGGTCAGCCGGCTCGACGTTCCCCTTGTCTATGTACCGGGCAACCACGACCCCGAGCTGCGATCGGGAGATCCAACCTGGGCTCCGCTGCGAACCGAGAAACCACAAACGGGGCCCCAGGGTTGCGACAACGCCGACGGCCGAGTCGTCGTCGCTGCCGGGCTGCGCATTGCGGGACTTGGCGGCTCGATGCGGTACAGGCCCGGCCCGAATCAGTACACCGACGCAGAGATGCGCTGGCGGGCGCTAAGCCTCGAAATGCGCATCAGGCTCAACCCTGCCCGAGGGGCCCGGAAGTTGGACGTGCTGCTGACGCACGCTCCGCCGCTAGGCTGGGGCCCCCCGGACGATCTGGCTCATCGGGGTTTTGCGGGGTTCGTGAGGCTGGTCAAGGACCTCACTCCTAGGCTGTTCATTCATGGCCATGTGCATCCATACGGCCGCGCGCATGTGGAGCGCAAGCTGGCAGGCACCCAGATCATTAACGCGGTGCCTCTGCGGCTGATCGACCTCTAGAGAGGGAGGCGTCGGCCGGCGCCCTGAGCCAGCGCTCGCGCGTAGACCAGGCTCGCTGTCGCCGCGTCCTCGACTGCGTGGCCCGTGGACTTATAAATGGTGAGGTCGCGGGCTGAGGTCCGGCCACGCTTCGTGCCCGCCAGCACCTCGCCGACCTCGGTGATCGCGCTCGCATCGAGGCCCTGCAGCTCGTGAGCGCCGGCCGGAGGCGCGTTGGTGGCGGCGCCTCGCCATTCGACGAACACCATGCCCGCGGCCACCGTCTCGGGGTCCAGCTCCGGCCCGAAGGTTCCGCCCACGGAGCTGACGTGAGCACCTTGCTTCAGCCACTCGCGCCTGATCACCGGCTCTCGCGCGTCGGTACAGCACGCGACCACGTCGGCACCGCGCACTGCCTCCTCGAAGGAAGCCGCGACCCGCGCATTCGGATGCCGGGCCGCCAGTGCGGCCGCCTTGGCCTGGTCCCGAGATGCCACGCGGATCTCCGTGAAGTCCCGCACGTGCGTGAACGTGTCAAGGTGCGAACCGCCCTGCACGCCGGCGCCAAGGATGGCGAGCACACTCGAGTCAGCACGTGAGAGCGCGCGCGTGGCGACCGCGGCCGTGCCCCCGGTGCGAATAGCCGTGATGTGGGTACCGTCCATCACGGCGAGCGGCGTCCCATCCTTCTCATCGAAAAGCGCGATGAGCGCTTGATGGCTTGGAACTCCGTGCCCGTGATTGCCGGGGAACACCGATACGAGCTTCACCTCCAATGCGACGCCAGGCACGTACCCCGCCATCACCCCCATCAATCCATCCGGCGCCCGCGCTGCGGTTCGCGGTGGGACTGACGTGACCCCGGAGGAGAAGAGCACCAACGCTTGCCCGATCGCCTCGAGCATTGCGTCCACGTCGAGCAAATCTTCGACGTCGGACTGGCTCAGGTAGAGAAGCTCGCGCACTACTGGGCATGATATTCCCGCGGTGAAGGTCTTTTTGCGCAACGGAAAGCTGCTCACTCTGATGCTCGGGCACCTGACGGTGGACAGCTACGTGGGTGTCATTCCGGTGCTGTATCCGATCCTGATCGGCCGTTTCCGGCTGAGCTTTGCGACGGTTGGCCTCGTGAGCCTCGCGTACAGCGGCATGGCGGCAATCTCGCAGCCTCTGTTCGGCCTGATCGCCGATCGTTACGGCACCAGGCTGACCGGCGTCGCCCTCGCGTGGACAGCGCTCACGTTTGCGCTCATCGGGTTCGTGCAGTCTTTCCCGCTGCTGTTGGCGATCGCGTGTGCCTCTGGCCTCGGTTCTGGCGCGTTCCATCCATTCGGGGCGCTCGACGTGCGTGCTCTGCTGCCGGCCTGGAGGCGCAGCTTCGGAATGTCGGTCTACGTGACCGCCGGCACCGTCGGGGTGGCCCTCGGCCCGCTCATCGGGATCGCGTTGTTCGGAGCTCTGGGTGTTCACGGCACCGGCGTGCTGGTTATCCCGGGCGTCGTTACGGGCACCTACCTCTTATGGAGGATGCGCTCGTCCGTGCCGCAGGTCGCGCGCCGCGGTGCTGCCGGTGTCGCGAGGCCAGCGATCCCCGTGTTCGCCCTGGCCATGGTCATCGGCGTGATGATGTCCCGCAGCTGGACTGTCAACGTCTTTCAGTCGTTCACCCCGACCTGGTACGCGCAGATGGGGTACGGCCCAGGTTTCTACGGCCCCCTCGCCACCACCCTGGTGCTCGCAAGCGCTGTCGGCACCGTCGGCTGTGGATCGCTTGCCGATCGCTTCGGCCGCCGAACCGTAATCCTCGCCACCCTCGTGCTGAGCGCGCCCGCGGTCCTGCTGTACACATTGTTCCCGGGCCCGTGGGCATTCCTTAGCGCCATCCTCATCGGCGTGCTTGCCGCCTCAACCGCGCCCTTGATGCTGCTCATGGGGCAGCAGCTGATGGCGGCACGCGCCGGCCTTGCGTCCGGCCTGGTCATGGGCCTTGGCTTTGTAACCGGAGCCCTCGGCGTGCCCATCAATGGCGCCATCGCCGACCACATCGGGCTGCAGAAATCGCTGATGACCAACGTCATCCTCGTGCTCGCGACGATAGCGATTGCCTGGTTCCTGCCCCGCGAGGACGAGATGGAGCGCATCGCCGCCAGCCAGCGGGAAGTTCCAGCCGCGGTCACTCCATGACAATGGGTACCGTGCTCACGACCAGCGGTCAGATGGAGATAGTGGTCCACGATGATGCCGCGGCCATGGCCGGCCTGTTCAAGCTGCCTGTTGCCAAGAGGCTCGGCGCGCTCGCGGCGATGCGGGGCGTCTCCGAGTTCGATGAGCCGGCCATGAAGCAGCTGAAGCAGATCCACGAGCAAGGTGATGGCTTCAGGGTCGGAGTCGACGATCCGCGCTACCCCGCGGCGTTGAAGCGCCTGGTCGACGCGGATGCTTGGGGGCAGCTCAAACGCGACCTCGCACGCGCCTGGGAGTACCAGCAGTCGGTGTTGCCCGGGATTCACCATGCCGAGACCGTAGACGTGGTGCTCACCCTGGGAAATCCCGATGACCCGGTATTCATCGAAAGTACAAAGGGCTATTACGGGATGGGGTCGGTCCCCGGCCGCATCTGGATGGTGGCCTGGCCGACCGACTACAACGCGTCGAGGATCGGCGCTTGCGGAGTTCATGAGCTGGCACACAACATTCGAACCCCCAACGTCGGGGGCCACTTCGACCTCGAGCAGTGGGTGATCCAAGAGGGCCTCGCCGAGGTCTTCACGGTCGAGGTGTGCGGGCCCGGTTCGACAGGAGCCTGGTATGCCCTGGTCACGGGCAATCTGCTCGATTCGACCTGGCAGAAGGTCACCGAGGCTTTTGGGACCGGCCGCTCTTTTCCAGACTGGACTCCTTACGTCCTGGGCGACGAGGTGGCCGCGCGGATGGGTTTGCGGCCGGTCGGCGTGCCCCACATGGGCGGCTACGCCGTCGGGCGGGCGATCGTCGAAAAGTATCTGGCGGCCACAGGCTTGAAGGCGGCACAAGCGATCGTTCGACCCACGGCCGAAATCCTGGCCGGTGCTGGGCTCGCGCCTAAGGGGAAGGCCTGAGCGAGCGCGTGGTCGGCAACGTTTTCGAGGCGGCCGGTGGCGAGGCCACCTTTCGGCTGTTGGTGGCGCGCTTCTACGCGGGGGTGGAGGAAGACCCGCTGCTGCGGCCGTTGTATCCCGATGAGGATCTTGCCGGCGCCACCGAGCACCTCTCGCTGTTCTTGATCCAGTACTGGGGCGGCCCCTCGACCTACAACGAGAAACGCGGGCATCCACGACTGCGAATGAGGCATCAGCCTTTCGCGATCGGGCAGGCCGAGCGCGACGCGTGGATGGGGCACATGAAGGCTGCAGTCGAATCGCTGGAGCTCATCCCAGCGGTGTACAAAGCGTTGATCGACTACTTCGAGACCGCTTCCACCGCGATGATCAACCAGCCGGCTCCGCGCTGACCGGCGCGACCGCCTGGCCCGGCGCAGGAGTCGCGTTGGGCTCCGGCTTCACCAGGTCCTGGGTGATGGGGATCGCTTTTTCCAGCTCGATGGTCAGAGTGTGCCCTGAAGCCTTGGCGCGCCGCAGCGCAGCCCTCAGCCGGGGAATCTCGGCTCGCAGCGGTTGTTCGACCCAGTCGAAAGCGATGACGCGCTCGTTCACCTCCCAGAACAAGCCGTTCTGCATCGATTCCATGCGGTCGAGGGCCGCGTCCACGAAATCAGGCGGAGCGGCGGCGATGCCTTCGACCAGGATGTGTGCGATGTCCTTCTGGTCAGCGGCCATGGCCCAGAACGTGAGCTTGGCCACGCCCTTGAACAGTCCGTTGAGTCCGATCGGCCTGGCGTTCGGAATAAGGTCCAGCAGGTTCCGGACCATCAGTAGCGCGAGGCGATGCGTCACCTGCGGGTCCCGGCCCCCTGCCTCGATCGCGAGGTCGGCGACATCCTCGGCGGCGGCGCCATAGATCGCCGGCATGCCCGCCTCGTCGAAGTGGCGGCCGTAACGGAGAAGGTGCGAAGCCGCTTCGATCGCGAGGTCCGGTCGCCACTCGAGCGCGCCGATGGCGAGCCTGCGGTACTCGTTCATGATCGCCGACGCGAAAGTCGGCGCCGACTGGTTGATCGCCGCGCGCAGGTAGGTGTTGAAGAAGCGGAGGCAGAGCTCGGCCACCTCTTTGTCTCCGACCTCGATGGCCGCCAGCCCGACGTTGCGGGTGGCCACGGCAATGGCATGTACTGCCTCTTTCCTGTGCACCGGAGTAAGACCGATCATGTCGACGAAGCTGGACATGAGCGTGTAGGTGAACCAGGTCCCTGCTCGATTCACCTCCGCCAGGATCTGATCCGAAGCTCCGGGCAGCTCGGTATGGCCGACCTTGAACCAGTCCAGCTTCACGTCCTTCTTGATCGTGAGGTAGTCCTCGGCGAGGAGCTGTCCCAGCGCCTCGATGCAGAGGACACAAACCGTCATGTCTCGCAGTTGGATCGACCCGAAAGCGATGTCGGTCACCTGGGCGATCGAGGTCATGAGCTCACCGCGGCGACGGCGGCTGTCCTTGCTGTTGATCGCGGCCCGAAGCGCGCGCCTGGCGCGCCGCATGATGCTGCTGACAAGGGTCTCTGCGCGCATCACTTCGAAGATGTAGCCGACGTAGGGCAGCAGGATCGCGAAGTTGATGAGCGACAGGATCACGGCGGCGGCGACGCTCCATGTCGGCACGTAGTTGACCTTGACCTCGGCGCGAACCAGGAACGTGTAGAGGATCGAGGCCAGCGCAAAGCTCAGCACCAACGCATTCAGCGGGTTGCGGGTGAAGATTCCCATGATCCGCGGCGAGTACCGCGACGACGTCGTCTGGATGCCGAAGACGACTGAGATGATGACGATGCTCAGGGTCACACCCTCAGCGCCACCAACCAGTCCGAGGGTGCCGGCGGCAGCCGTCGGGTCGGGGGTGAAGAAGTCCCTGATGGAGCTGTAGTGGATAGCGTCCAGGAAGCCGAAAAGGATGACCAGCATGAGTGCGACAGTGACCAGGGCGAGGCCGGACAGCGCCGCGCCGAACCAGCCGCGAGCGCCGCTTTCGCTCACCACAGGACGCGCCGGCGATTGGCGCATCTCGTCAGCCACTGAAAGATCCCGAGCACACGGCCACGGCGATCCTAAGCGATTGGCACGCCATAGTTAGGGGATAGTGATTCGCGCGATTGTCTTCGACTTCGACGGACTGATCCTCGACACCGAGGAGCCGGTCTATCGCTCCTGGGTCGAGGTGTACGAGGCGCATGGCCAGACGCTGCCCTTTGAGCGGTGGGTGCAGATCGTCGGATCGACGACCACCGAGTTCCATCCACAGCGCCACCTCGAGGAGCGCCTCGGCCGGCCTCTCTCCCAAGAGGTGATTGACGGGCGTATCGGGCGACGGACGGAGATGATTCTTGCCCAGCAGGTTCTGCCCGGGATCCTGCAATACCTCGACGACGCCACGGCTCTTGGCCTCAAGCTCGGCGTGGCTTCCAGCTCGACTCGCGACTGGGTCAGCGGCCATCTCGAGCGGCTGGGCATCCTCGGCCGGTTCGGTTGCGTGCGCTGTCGCGACGACGTCAACAACGCAAAACCGGCGCCCGACCTCTACCTCGCCGTGCTCGATTGCCTCGGCGTCAGCCCCGCCGAGGCACTTTCCATCGAGGACTCACCCAACGGTGTGATTGCGGCCAAACGGGCGGGCATGCTTTGCGTCGCCATCCCGAACTCGATCACCGCCACGCTGGACCTCAGCCAGGCCGACCTCGTGCTCCGCTCGCTCTCCGACGTGCCGCTGCGAGATCTGCTCCCGCGGCTCGATACACGCGCCTCGACCCTCTAACCTATCCTCGTGCGAATCGGAATCCTGACCGGCGGTGGCGACGCGCCCGGCCTCAACGCGGCGATCCGCGGGGTCGCGAGGCGCGCCTTCCAGCTCGGTCACCGCGTTAGCGGCGTGCAAAACGGGTGGGCCGGTTGCCTCGAGGACGGACTGATAGAGGAGCTCGCACCGGAAGGTGTGCGCGGCATTCTTCCCCTGGGCGGCACCATCCTGGGCACCTCCCGCACCAACCCCTTGAAGATGCAGGACGGCGTCGCGACAGTGATTCGTGTGCTGCGCCGCAACGGCATCGACGGGATCGTTCCGATCGGCGGGGATGACACGCTCAGCGTCGCCGCAGCGATGCACGAGGCGGGCTTTCCGACGGTGGGAGTGCCAAAGACAATCGACAACGACCTTTCGCTGACGGAGTTCTGCATTGGCTTCGACACGGCGGTCGGCGTGGTCACAGACGCCCTCGACCGACTCCACACCACCGCATCAGCACACCACCGCGTCATGGTCGTCGAGGTCATGGGTAGAGACACCGGATGGGTCGCGCTCGTCGGAGGCCTTGCCGGCGGCGCTGATCTCATCGTGATCCCTGAGTTCGAGGTGACTCTCAAGGAGGTGGTCGGCCACCTGTACCGGCGTCGCGGCGGCGGCAAGCTGTTTAGCATCATCGTCGTCGCCGAAGGCGCTCACATCCCCGAGCTCGAAGCGGAGGCGGGAGGTGCACAGGAAACCGACGCGTTCGGCCACGTGCAGCTCGCCAAGCGCGGTATCGGCGATGCGCTGGCGGGAAGGGTCGAGCGCGAGACCGGCTTCGAGACCCGGGTGACAGTGCTGGGCCACCTTCAGCGTGGCGGCTCACCCACCCCGACCGATCGGATCTGGGCGACTCGGCTTGGCGTCAGGGCGGCTGAGCTCATCACCGAAGGCAAGAGCGGCGTGATCCCAATCCGTCGCAACGGCGAGGTCGAAGTTGTGCCCCTGACCGAGGTCGTCAAGGAGACGCGGCGCGTGCCGAAGGAGCTCTACGACCTGAGCCGCGTCTTCGAGTGAAGGCCTCGACCAAGCGTGGGTCAGGTTCACCTGGTAGAAAGAAGCCGATGCTCGAGCTGGCGGGCGGCGGCGACGACGGATCCACTGGGCTCCTGGGCGGTGGACGCGCGCGCAAGGACGATCCGCGTATTGAGGCTTATGGCACGGTCGACGAGGCGTCCAGCGCGATCGGCCTCGCCAAGGCGCTGTCGGCCCACGCGCGCGTGCGAGCGATCTGTGAAGAGCTGCAGCGCGGGCTTTACGCCCTGGGGGCGGAGCTTGCGACCAACCCCGAGTCCAAGGTGTCCTTCGGTTCCACGACAACGGCTGGGGTCGAGCGCCTGGAGGAATTCACAGCGGAGCTCGAGAAAGCCGTCCCGATGCCCGATGGCTTCATCCTGCCCGGCGCTACCCCGGCATCGGGGGCGCTGGACCTCGCACGGGCGATCACTCGCAGGGCGGAGCGCCGCTGCCTGACGCTCGAGCGCGGAGGCGGGTTCGACAACCCGCAGGTGCGCCGGTGGCTCAACCGCCTGAGCCTCCTGCTATTTGTTCTCGCCCGATACGAGGAGGGCCTTTCCGGCCGCGTCTCCAAGGCGGCGAAACCTCGCGTGAGACATTCGGGCTAAGCTTCGATCGGGTAGTTCCACATGGCTTACGCCGCCCTCGTCGCCGTCGTGATTCTCGCTCTCTACTTCCTCATTTCATACGCTGTCTACCGGCGCGCCTTCGTGCCGGACAAGCCTGCTTTCCTCGACGACTTCACTTTCACGCCCTTCGAGTTCCAGGCGGATTCCGAAGAGGTCGAGCTGGTGACCGCGGACGGGGTCAGCTTCGGTGCATGGCACTTCCGCCAGCCAGGCTCGCCCCAGACGGTCATCGTGTCGGGTGGCCATAAAGGCCAGCGCACGAACTCGCTCGGCATCTCCGCTGCCCTGTGGCGCAAGGGGTTCAACGTCATCCTCTATTCGTATCGCGGCATGCCAGGTAGCGACCGCGCGCCCATCACCTTCGGCATCAAGGAGGTGCTGGAGCTGCAGGCCGTCATCGCGTTTGCGCGAAAACGCATTCCAAAGGCGAGGATCGGCCTCATCGGCTACTCGATGGGAGCGGTGGTTTCCCTTCTGGGCGCTGCGGGAGAGCCGGGCGTCGAAGCGCTGGTGCTCGACAGCCCCTTCAGCGACCTGCGCACTTTGATGGCTGAGAACGTGAGGAAGGCGATCAAGGTTCCCGGCGAACCGTTTGTGTGGTTGGCGGGTTTGATGCTTCGCGTTCGAAGTGGCAGCCTGTTGTCGGAGTGCAGCCCGCAAACGGTGCTCAGCTCGCTGGAGCCGCGTCCGCTGTTCTTTATTCACGGCGGGGCCGATGACATCACGTCTGTGAACCACAGCCGGCGGCTTTACGATGCTTACCGCGGGCCGCGAGAGATCTGGATCGTCCAGGGCGCGCCCCACACCGGCGCGTACTTCGCCGACCGTCCTCTGTACGTCGAGCGGGTCGCAGGCTTCTTCGCCAGGCACCTTGGCCTCGACGTCAGCGGCCACCTCCGCCTGGTCGAAGAGGAAGAAGTTAGTTAAGTCCCCGAGAGGGTGCTCGCCAGCAGGATTTCGTTCGCCCAGTAGGTGCCGGTCGGCCCCGCCGGCAGCAGGTCGTAGGTGCGATCGCCCGAGTACGGGACTAGTTCCCACAGCTTGATCGTCGATCCATCAAGCGAGTCGCCGACCGCGAGGGAACCAAGGGCGCGCCCCTCAGCCGTGTGGTGGCCTGGCGAGGCGAGCAATTCGCGGCCGTCCGCAAGCACCAGGTGCGCCATCAAATGCCCGGCAGGGACCTGTGTGCTGCCGACCTCGAGCACCGCGACCGCCACCCGCATGCCGTCGGGACCTGCAGTCCACACCAGCATCCCGGCTTTCATGTCCACAACACGCACGGCGCCGCCAGGCGTAGCGATCAGCGTGCTCGCGGCCAGGCAGATCGGGCAGGGCGGCGGCCCCGAGTTGGTCCTGGACGACACAGTCACGACGCCGTCGACCCGCACGGTGCCCTTGACCAGCTGGATCGTGGACTGGTCTTTCGGCTGCGCCCGGAACTCAAAGGCGTACTCGTTGCCGTTTGGCGTGAGGACGAGCGCATTGAGCAGCTTGTAGGCGCGGTAGGCGGTCAGCTTCTGAGCGTCGGTCAGATCGCCGCTGGGAAGATGTTCGTGCGCCACGATTGCGGCATACAGGCCGGCCTGAGCGCGGATGTTCGGATATTCCGTGATCGCATTGGCCAGCTCTCCACCGTCGCGGGCGACCGGGTAGAAGTCGGGATCGCAGTAGACCGGCGTGCCCACCGCGTCCATCACCTTGAACTTGAGCTCGTAGCTACTGAGTGGGGAGCCCACGGGGCTTGGCGCCGCCGAGCCGCAAGCAACCAGGAGGATCGCGCCCAACAGGGCCGCGATCCTCCGGCCGTGGATCGCGTGCGAGTCTCGCTCTTCAGATTGCATCGCTGCTCATGAATACGCCATCGTGGCCATAGTGGTAACGCGCGGAACCAAATGTACGCGGCGAGCGTATTGACCTGAGATGGAGCCGGCGCGATCCGAACCTATAATCGCCTCGATGGGGGCCCCGCTTTGGCGAGCGATGTAGTCACCCGGGTTGCCGAGGCGGTCATGTCCAACGTTGGGCGAGCCATCGTCAACAAGGAGCATGAGGTCCGTTTCTGCCTCGTGACTCTCCTGTGCGAAGGCCACCTTCTGATCGAGGACGTGCCTGGCGTCGGCAAGACGATGCTGGCCAAGTCGCTCGCACGCTCCCTCGACTGCACCTTCCGCCGCATCCAGTTCACTCCAGACCTGCTCCC
>PLYD01000095.1:4924-5372 GCA_003151665.1 Candidatus Dormiibacterota bacterium | reverse complement strand
TGGCGACGCAGAACCCGGTCGAGTACTCGGGAACGTTCCCGCTCCCGGAAGCGCAGCTCGACCGATTCCTGATGAAGGTGCGCCTTGGCTATCTGTCGGAGAAGGAGGAGGCGCACCTCCTCGGCCAGCGCAAAGTGGAGTCACCGATGCTGGAGCTGCAGCCGGTCGTGTCGCCCAATGAGCTGAAAAGCGCACAGCGCGCTGTGCGCGAAGTGTTCGTGAAGCCTGAGCTTCGTGAGTACATCGCCCGCCTGGTCGGCCGCACGCGTGGCAACCCCGAGGTGGCGCTTGGCGCGAGCACCCGCGGGACGCTGAACCTGTTTCACGCCAGTCAGGCCCTCGCCGCGGTTCTCGGCAGGACCTACGTGATACCCGACGACATCAAGGCGCTGGCCGAACCAGTGCTTGCACACCGGATCATCCTCAGACCCAACGCTGAGATGCAGGG
>PLYD01000095.1:0-4915 GCA_003151665.1 Candidatus Dormiibacterota bacterium | reverse complement strand
TTCCCCTTCGCATACGCGCTGTGGATGCTGTTCCTCGTCGCCTGGGCTTGGCCGCAGTTAGCCATCCGCGGCCTCACCTTGTCGCGCAAGCTCGACCCGGGCACACCCACAGTCGGCGAGCCTTTCGAAGAGGTGATCGAGGTGACCCGCTCCGGGTTCGCACCAGCGCCGTGGATTGAGGTGCGCGATCTGAGCGGAATCGCGGACTACCAACCTGGGCGGGTCATCTCGGTCGGCCGCGACCCGGTGACGTGGAAGACGCGGGGCGTCTACCGCCGGCGGGGCTGGATGACGTTCGGGCCTACCTCGATACGCGTTCGCGAGCCGTTCGGTCTGTTCAGCAAGGAGACGAAGTTCGGCCAGCGCTCGTCGGTCCTCGTGTATCCAAGGGTGAGGCCGATCCCGGACCTGATCACCCCGAGCGCGCAGCAGATGGGCAACTCGCAGACCTTTGGAGCGTGGGCGGACTACCCGCCGGAGACGGGAGGAGTCCGCGACTACACGACAGGGGACAGCTTCGGCCGAATCCATTGGGCCTTGTCGGCGCGCCATGGCCGGCTGATGTCGAAGACGTTTGAGCAACCTTTGACGACCGACCTCTGGATCCTGCTCGACCTCGATAAGAACGTTCACTTCGGCGAGGGCGAGGAGTCGACCCTCGAGTACGGCATCAGCCTGGCCGCGTCGATGGCATCGCAGGTCCACAGCCGGGGCCGGCAGGTAGGCCTCATCGCCAATGATGCGAAGGGCACGATCCTCGAGCCGCACCGGGCGGTGCGGCAGGACAGGCTGATCCTGGACTATCTCGCNNTGGGTGCGCCTTCTTCAAGCGGTTCAGGGCCGGCGTTCGAACATGATTGTTTTCTATCTCGACACCGCCAGCTTCGGTGGCCCTGATCGAAACCCCAGCTTCGACCTGGGGCAGGACGTGGACTTATACGTGGTCCGCTGTGGTGATGACTTCGCCCGTTTGGTGAGGACCCGAGATGCAATCCGCATCGGCTAGCGGCCTCGCAGCTTTGTCGCCAGCCAGGTTCTGGAGCCGCACACGCGCCTCGATGACCGGCGCTGTCGCCTGGTCGGCCGTCCTCATCCTGCTGCTGACCCTCATGATCGCCAGGTCGACCGCCACCGCCGCCTGGGTGCCTGGCATCGACTCCGTGGTCTTCGTCGCCCTCGCGGGGGCGGTCCTCATGGGGGCACTCGCCATCCTACCGGTGCCGTGGCCCGCCGGCCTCGGCGTGGGGTTGCTCTTGGGGCCTTTCGCCGCGCTGAACGCGGCGTGGTCGCAGCTTCATGCGAATCATCCCGGCGACCCGTTGTCGCTTGGGCTGGTGGGGGTTTGGTGGATCCGCCTGGTCCACGGCGCCGCTCCGGTCGACGTGCCTGGTTACGTAGTTTCGGACGACGCCTCGTTCTATCTCTTCCTGATCGGCCTGCTGATGTGGATCACCGGAGGCTGGATGGCCTGGTGCGTGCTGCGGTGGCGAAGGCCGCTGCTCGGTCTGGTGCCCGGCGCTGCCGCTTTTGCCACCAACCTGCTCAACTCCCCCAACCAGAACGGGTACACGCTGGTCATCCTCGTCCTCACGCTCGCGCTGCTGCTGTGGACCAACTACACAACGTCAGTCGCCAACGTCACACGCGCGCGGGTCAAGCTGACCGGCGACGCGCGTTGGGACTTCTGGGAGAGCGGGCTGGTCGCCATGGCCGGCCTGATCTTTCTGGCGGTGCTGCTACCCCCGATGTCCACTGAGGACAGGACTGTTCAGATGGAGTCCAGCGCCTTTTCCAGCTGGGCTCAGCTCCAGGCGCGCCTCAACCACCCGGTCACAGCCGGCGGAGGGCCAGGCGGACAGACAGGATTCTCGACCGAGGTGTCATTGCTCGGACCGCTGACCCAAACGGCAGCGACAGTCTTCACGTACACATACTCGTCGGCATCAGGTCCCCGCTACTTCCGAGGGGTTGACGTGACCCAGACCTGGAATGGAGAGTGGCGGTTCCCGAGCTCGAGTCCTTTCTCGGTTCCGATCGCCAAGGAGCAGAACCCCCCCTTTGCCGAAACCTATCAGAACGTCGCGCTGACCAACTACCGGGTCAACATGATCTCCCCACCGGCCGGCTTCTCCGACATTCTCTTCTACCCCGGCACCCTCTTCCTAACCGATCGCACGTCGATCGCGCATCAGTCCAATCCCCCCAGCACGTCCGACCTATCGCTGAATGCAATCGATCGGCTGTCGAGCTTGCTGCCTCCGTACTCATCCGGCGTCTACAACGTCACCTCGCAATATTCGATTGCTAGCGTTGCCGAACTGCAGCAGGCCGGCACCACCTACCCCGATTGGCTCCTGCCATATGCAAGCCTGCCGGCAACGGGGTACCGAAGCACGCAAGTTCTCGATAGCATCCACAAGCTCGCCCTGCAGATCGTGCAGGATGCCCACGCGCAGAACCCGTACGACAAGGCGACGGCCATCGAGACCTACCTACGTACCAATTACCATTACACCCTCAAGCCTTCCCAGCCGCCACCTGGCCAGGACCGACTTGCGTACTTCCTGTTCACCTCAAAGGAAGGCTATTGCCAATTCTTTGCCTCGGCAATGGGGGACATGATGCGCAGCCTTGATATCCCGACGCAGTTGGTGAGCGGCTTCGGGCCAGGGATTCTCGACGCGAGCTCAGGCTTCAAGGTGCGCGAGCAGGACGCGCATACCTGGGTCGAGAGCTACTTCCCGGGCTACGGCTGGATCACTTTCGAGCCCACCCCCGACACAGTCGGCGGATATACCACGATCAACCGCGGAACTGTTGGACCTAACACATGCATCACCGACACAAAATGCGGCCCGGCGCCAGGCGCCAACGGGCCATCGCCGACCCCTGGCTCGCGCCCGTCACCCGTCACGGGAGGCCCAACGGGTGGTCCGAAGGCCGGCGGCGGCGGCGGCTTCAGCCTGCATCTGCCGGACGCCGGAACGCTGACCAAGATCATCGGCACGCTGCTCGCGCTGCTGCTCGTGGTGTTCGCAGTTGCGGCGCGGTACCTGAGACCCAGATCGGTGGCGGTGGTTTGGAAGCGCACGCTGACTCTGGCGAAGCTCGCGGGCGCCGAACGCCCGCCGGGTGAAACTCCTCTCGAGCTTGCCCGGCGCCTCGCTCACAGGTTCCCAGAGGCCGCTGGACAATTTCGTGCGCTTGCCGACGGCTTTGTCGTCGCGGCCTATGCGCCACCGGAGCTGGCCCCGAGCGCCCGCGCCTCTGTCCTCGAGGCGTGGGCGGCCCTTCGACCGCTGCTCCTGCGTCGTGTGGCGTCGCGCCTGCACCTCGCCAGGGCATGAGTGTCGCCGGGCGATCCTATCCAGAGGTTACGTTCCAGATCGATCGCGAACGTGCTGCCGCATTTGCTCGCGCTGTCGGCGCCGACCCTGGCGCAGGCGTGCCGCCGACGTTCGCCGCGGTCTACTCGCTCGGGGCCACCGCGTCGCAGCTGTTCGAGGATCCGGAGGCGGCCATCGACTTCGCCAAGCTCCTGCACGCGGAGCAGGAATTCGCCTGGACGCGGCATCCGCAGGCGGGCGAAACCGTCACCTCGCAAGGACGGATCGCATCCGACATGAACCGGCGGGGCATGCGTTTCGTGTCGTTCGAGACCGACACGAAAGGAGCGGGAGGCGACGAGATCTGTAGATCGCGCGCCCTGTTCGTGATCCGTCAATGAAGCGAACCGTGACCTTCACCAAGGAGCAGATCGCCGCCTACGCCGACGCGTCGGGCGACCACAACCCGATACACCTCGATGACGACTTCGCGCGCTCTGTCGGTCTTCCTGGTGTTATCGCCCACGGCATGCTGCAGATGGGGATTGCGGGTGCGGTGGCCGCTGAGGCAGCCGGCGGAGGCGACCGCCTGCGCCGTCTTGTTTGCAGGTTCGCGGGGATGGTCGTGCCTGGCGATAGTGTCACCTTCAGCGCGGAGCCTGCGGGCGAACGCAAGCTTGAGATCCGCGCGGTGAAGGAGAACGGGGAGGCGGTCCTCACTAAGTCTTCGGCAGAGTACGTTTAGCCGCGCATGACGCTCGACTTCTCGCCAACTCCAGAGCAGGAGGAAATCAGGCGGCTCGCTCACGAGTTCGCTGAGAAAGAGATCAGGCCCGTCGCGGCCCATCACGACGAGACCGAAGAGTTTCCGTATGAGGTGGTCAAGAAGGCGCACAAGCTCGGGCTCACGCCAGCCGCCTTTCTGCCCGAGGAGTACGGCGGCCAGAACCTCGACTTTCTGACCGAGCTGATGATCAATGAGGAGCTTCACTGGGGATGCGCCGGCATCGCCGTGTGCATCCAATCGATGGCGCTCGCGATGGCGGGGATACGCGCGAGCGGAACCGAAGAACAGAAGAAACGTTGGCTGCCCGAGTTCACGAATCCCGACAAGCTCGTGCTCGGAGGCCTTGGGTTGACGGAGCCCGACTCCGGATCGGATGCGCTTGCGATGAAGACGCGGGCGACGCGCACCGGCGACAGCTACGTGCTCAACGGGACGAAGCAGTTCTGCACCAACGGCGGTATCGCCGACTACCACGTCATCTATGCCAACACCGATCCTTCGAAGGGTCCGGCCGGCATCGCCTCGTTCCTCGTTCCCAAGGACACGCCCGGGATGCGCATGGGTCGGAAGGAAAAGAAGCTGGGCGTCCGCGCGAGCCATACCGCTCAGGTCATCTTCGAGGACTGCCAGATCCCGCTCGACCATCGCCTGGGCGGTGAGCCCGATGCCGAGAACGCGGGACCTGGCGCTCTCGGCGCGCTGATGACGCTCGAAGCTACACGACCCGGCGTCGCCGCCGGAGCGCTGGGCATCGCGCGCGCGGCCTACGAGTTCGCGCTCGAGTACGCGCAGGACCGCAAGC
>PLYD01000202.1 GCA_003151665.1 Candidatus Dormiibacterota bacterium | reverse complement strand
CCAGCGCAATCTCCGGGGCGGTCCGAGTTGCAGAAGCGAGGTCCACGACGTACTTGCGGATCTTCTCGTCGATGACGACCTTCGCCACCTGCTCGCGGCACGCGTCGATGTCGGCACCGCTGAGCACGGGATCCACCCCCGCCTTCGAAGGATCGCGGAGCTCGATGCCTGACTCCCAACGCCGCAGGATTTCCATCTCGTCAGTGGAGGTTGGATAGTCGAGCCGGATCTTGAACAGGAAGCGGTCCTGCTGCGCTTCGGGCAATGGATAGGTGCCCTCGTACTCGACCGGGTTCTGCGTGGCCAGGACAAGAAAGGGGGCCGGCAATGCGAGCTGTTCTCCTTCGAGGGTGACTCCCCTTTCCTCCATCGCCTCGAGGAGAGCCGACTGGACTTTGGCCGGTGCACGGTTGATCTCATCTGCCAGGAGGACGTTGGTGAAGATCGGCCCGCGCCGTAAAGCAAAGGTTCGATTCGCAAGGTCGTAGACCGAGGTGCCCACGATGTCCGCCGGCATCAGGTCGGGCGTGAACTGCACGCGGCTGTACTGCAGGGACAGCGCGCGCGCCATCGACTTCGCAAGCAGCGTTTTGCCGGTTCCGGGGACACCTTCGAGCAGGACATGGCCTTCAGCCACCAACGCGATCGCGCAAAGGCGGATGGCATCCTCCTGGCCGACGATTGCCTTGATCAGCTGATCGCGAAGTCGCGTGTAGAAATCGGGAGCGCTGACGGCACCGGGGTGTGCGGTCATTTGACCTCCTTGGACGCGGTGGAACGGAGCCGGTTGCGCTCCGGTGAAATCGGATAGGCGACGGCGTGCAAGCGCTGCGCGGCCTTCAACAGGTCGGCCTCGCCGTCTGCCGAGCTCTGGAGAGCGCTTTCGGCCTCGGCCAGGTCGGCGGCGAGCTCCGGCGCACGAATCCACAAAGCGTTCCAGAAGCGCTCACGTGGTTTCAAAGGTAGGCCGGTCCGGGCTGCAACCGCTCGCTCGCTGGCGGATGCAAGGACGCCGAGCGTGACCGCGCGAGCGCCGGACCTGCGCAGAAGCTCACCAACCGCTACCGCCCATTCGGCGTCAGCCCTGGCGGTTTCCGCAAGCCGTGGAATCAGGGGTCCGAAGCCCCGGCCGCGAAGGAGCAGGCCCACGAACACCGCCACGAGCAGCCACATGATCCCGGCACCCCACGGCGTCAGCAGCCAGGC
Source organism: Candidatus Dormiibacterota bacterium (assembly GCA_003151665.1). The sequence goes on along the minus strand of PLYD01000202.1, from coordinate 3,903 downwards.
TTGCGGGGAAAAGTCGCTGAAAGTGAGCCCGTGGTGAAACTCGTCGAAGGCCACGGTGCCCCGATCAGTGCCCAAAAGATCAGCCAGCAAGCGACCGTTGTCCTGCTTGTCGAGGTAGCCATTGCAGAGCACGAGCGGGTCGGCGAGCACGACCACTCGCCCGCCTCCCACAGAGCTCATGTAGCCGAGTGCGAAGCCTCCGGGGGAACGCAAGATCGATACCTGATTGCTGGCGGGGTCGAGCGGAATGGCAGAGAGGCCGCCTGCCACTGTGGTCACCCCAGCGAGGACAGGCTCTGCAGTCGCGGTTGAGCTACTAACGATGCCGTTGAGGCGGTTGACACCAAACGCCCGATCCAGCTCGGCATCGCCCTGCTCCGACGCGTAAATGAGAACACCGCCCGACCTCACCCAAGCGGCGGTCCGGTCGGCCTCCTCGGCGGTGAATGGGCTCGTGGGAGTCAACACGAACATGAGGCCGTTCGCCGGCGGTGGCGTGAACGAACCGGTGATCTGGATGGTCGCGTGCCCCATGGCTTGAGCGAACAAGGCTGCTGCCGACGCGCCATCGGCCGCGTCGCTGGTGGAGCTGTGCTCCGGCGAGCCCTGAGATGGCTGGACCAAATATGCCAATCCCGCAATCGCCAGGGACAGGACTGCTGCAAGCAACCAGCCTCGCGCTCCTTTCATGCCGCCATTTCCTTCGGCTGCCGGAACGGCGCCGCCACCTGAACGGCCCTTTCGTAGGTTGCCCTGTCGACGTCGCGGCCGCCATACACCGCCGCTTCAAATGGCGCCAGCAGGGGACGCAGGCTGACGGGATCGGCGGCGTGCTGGAAGATCTCGCGCACGGTTAGGGGGCTGCCCTCCCAGGTCCTCTCGCCCGCAAGCGTCGCGGCGACACCCGCGCACAGCGAGCGTATTGCCCCAATTCGGTCGCCTGCGGCCGCGAGGCGGTCAGCTTCGGCGAAATAGTCCGCCGGAGCCCGAGGCCCACTCGAGCTTCCCGTCGCTGAGCCCTCACGTAGGCGGCCGCGGGTCGAGCTGAATATGAGCACGGCTACGATCGCCACCCCGATCGCACCGAGGATGTAGTAGACGTAGTCGGGCAGAGGCAAAGAGCCCGATTCACGTCGAAGAATGTTCAGCAGGTCGTTGATCCGGTCGTTGATCCAGTGACGCAGTCGATCGAGCCAGGTCTCCGGTTGGTGCAAGGCGTCGTAGCGATGCATCGCGAGCACGTCGTGGAGTCGCTGCTGCGCTTGCGCAGGATCTGACGTGTCCGCCGGGTGGTTGAGCGCATCCAGCAAAGCCTGCAGCCTGTCGATCGCATCCGCGAAGTCGGGCGGGCTGGCTTGCAGGTCGGCGATGATCTCGCGCTGCGCCATGCCCGTGCCGCCCTCGAGGACTGTGAGCGCCAGCTGGGCGGTAGTGGTGTCATTCGGCAGGGCGCCACGCACCAACGACAGCGTGTCCTGCACCGCCTGCTTGTAAGCGGCAGGGCTCGTTGCGTCCGCCGCTGCCTGCGCCGGAATGACAACCGCGAACGCAAGTGCCAGCGACCCGACAGCGATGATTCGGGCGAGTGTGCGCGCGATGTGAGCCCTCACGCCGCGGGAGGCGAGGTTCCCACGCGTTGCGCGAGCTGAAAGAGATCGAGACCTTCTCGTCGCACGCGCAGATCGAAGTAGATGAGCACGATGGCAATCAGGAGGATCGGGCTGACGAGAGAGCTGACGAGGATGCCTGCGGCCTCCGATATCGCAAGGCTGAGGTATGAGGAAACGACAGCCTGCAAAAGAATCTGTCCGAGGTAGAGAAATGCCTGAAGTGCGGAGGCCACCACCTCGACCAGGATGTACATGAGAAAAAGAATCAAGAAGGTGCGCCACCAGCGACCCTCGACCAGGCGCCAGCTCCGACCCAATGCGGCGCCCAGTCCTATGTTTTCGACGTACATCGCGGGCATCCACGCAATCCATCTGACGCCGATCCAGATCCATAACGGAAACACGCAGAAAAGCAGGGCCATCCCGACCACCAGCAGGAAGTAGCCGACGATGTGAAGGTAGCGGCGCAACGCGGCGCGCAACGCACTCCAGAAAGTGACAGGCCGCCCGAGCGCGGATTCGCAAGCGGCGTATGTGATTGAGCCGTACAGCAACGGGTACACCGCGACTGTGATCACGAAAAAGACTCCAAGCGAGGCAAAGATGGGGCCTAGGTCCGGGGGTTGATTCGAGGCCACTTGTTGAGCGAGGTTGTTGAACACGGTGAAGAAGCTGAAGCCGGCGCTCGCCGCGAGCGGGATCGACAGGATGACGGAGATTCCCGCGAACAGGAAAAAGTGGCGTCGGTACATCCTGAACGTCTCGTCCAGGAGGTCGCCGATCTCGAGGGGACGCAGGCGAAGCGGAGCTGGAGCGCTCAATGTGCGAGCCATTGTCGCCCGCCGAGCTAGGGTTTGGCTGCCGCCGCGGCTGGCTCCTTGTGGCGGTGCTTCACCGGCGTGAACTTCAGCGCATCCTCTCCGTCCACGTCGATCTGCACCGTGTCGCCACGCGCGATCTTTCCACGCAGCAGGTGCTCGGACAGCTGGTCTTCGATCCTGCTCGTGATCACGCGCCGCAGCGGGCGCGCCCCGTAGACGCGGTCGTAGCCCTCTTTGGCCAGCAGGTCCTTGGCCGCGTCGGNNGTGGTCAGGCTCTTGAACACGACCACGGCATCGACACGGTTGAGGAACTCTGGGCGGAACATCCGCTTCAGCTCCTCGTCGATCTTCTCTTTCGTGTTCTTGTGGCGGCGCTCCACCTCGCCGGCCTCATCCACTACGGCGGGCTGGAAACCGAGCGAAGTACCCGCCTGGTTCACATCGCGAATTCCCAGGTTGGAGGTCATGATGATCACGGTGTTCGCGAAGTTGACCACCTTGCCTTTCGCGTCGCTTAGTCGCCCGTCCTCGAGGATCTGCAACAGCATGTTGAACACCTCGGGGTGCGCCTTCTCGATCTCGTCGAACAGGATCACCGAGTAAGGCCTGCGCCTCACTGCCTCGGTGAGCTGGCCGCCCTCGTCATAGCCGACATAGCCCGGAGGTGAACCGACCAGACGTGCAGTCGTGTGACGCTCCATGAACTCGGACATGTCGAGCTTGATCAGCGAGTCCTCCGAGTCAAACAGGTACTCGGCAAGGGCTCGTGCCAGCTCCGTCTTTCCGATTCCTGTCGGACCCAAGAAGATGAACGAGCCGATCGGACGGCGAGGGTCCTTCAGGCCGGCGCGCGCGCGCCGCACGGCCTGCGACACGATCTTTATGGCCTCGTCCTGGCCGACCATGCGCTTGTGGATCTCGTCTTCCATGCGCAATAGACGTGCTGTCTCTTCTTCGACGAGTCGAGAAACCGGCACGCCGGTCCACGCGGCCACGATCTGAGCGATGTGCTCCTCGTTGACGTCCGGGACCGTCTCGCCCAGCTTGTCGCGCCAGGCCGCCTCTTTGACAGCGAGCTTGTCCTGCAGCTTCTTGACCTTGTCGCGGACGCTCGCCGCGGCCTCGAAGTCCTGCTTGTTGACCGACTCATCCTGGTCGGTGCGGTGCTTCTTGATTTCCTTCTGCAGCTCTTTGAGATCATCGGGTATGGTCGTGAGCTTCATACGGACGCGCGCTGAGGCTTCATCGATGAGGTCAATCGCCTTGTCCGGAAGCGCGCGATCGCTGACATAGCGGTCGCTCAACACCGCGGCGGCGTGCACCGCTGAATCGGTGATCGTGACCCTGTGGTGCTTCTCGTAGAGCGACTTCACGCCGTTGAGGATGTCGATGGTCTGGGCCAGGCTCGGCTGGTCGACGAACACCGGCTGGAAGCGGCGCTCCAGCGCGGCGTCCTTCTCGATGTACTTGCG
>PLYD01000261.1 GCA_003151665.1 Candidatus Dormiibacterota bacterium | reverse complement strand
CGATGTCCTCGACCGCGGTCATGCCCTCGTGCGCCGCTGCATGAGCCAGCAGAAATCCGCCCACCACGTCGCCGATCGCGTGGATGCCCTCTGCCGACGTGTGCATCCACTCGTCGACCTTGATGAATCCATTCGGGTGGGTCTCCACACCGACCTTCTCCAGGCCGATGTCCTTGGATCGTGGTGAGCGGCCGACGGCGACGAGCACCTGGTGGGCCCAGACATCGCCTTGCTCCGTGTCGACGGTCACGCCGCCGCGGGCCTTTTTGGCGCCCTTCACCTTCACGCCGACGCGGCAATCGATGCCGGCCTTCTTGAAGGCGGACAGCATCTCCTTGGAGATGTCTTCATCCTCGAGCGGCACCAATCGATCGAGGCCTTCGAGGAGCGTGACCTTGACGCCGAGCTGGCTGTAGAGCGTCGCGAACTCGACCCCGACAGCGCCGGCGCCGATGATGCAGATCGACTCCGGAACCTTCGTCGAGAGCGTGGCGTTGTCGGACGAAACGATCAGCTCGCCGTCGAACTCGAGGCCTGGCAGCGAGCGGACGGTTGAGCCGGTCGCGACGATCAGGTTCTTGGCGCGAAGCTGCTTGGCTCCGATCTCGAGCGTGTTGCGGTCGCGCAGCCGGCCGCTGCCGGCGACGACCTCGATCTTGTTCTTCTTCATCAGGAACTGGACGCCCTTGTAGAGCTGGCCCACGACGGCGTCTCGGCGCGCTGCGATGCGGGCGTAATTGAAGCGCACCTTGTCCGCGTCGACGCCGAACTCGGGGCCGCGAGCCGAGATCCGGTGGTAGAGCTCCGAGGACTCGAGCAGGACTTTGGTGGGGATGCAGCCGACGTGGAGGCAGGTGCCACCGAGCTTGTCGGCCTCGACCAACCCCACCTTCAAACCAAGTTGGGAAGCGCGGATAGCGGCTGGGTAGCCGCCCATTCCGCCCCCGAGGATCAGCACGTCGAAGTCGTCAGCGGGCATTTGTTTTAAGTGTAGGAGTCCGAGATGCCACTAGCGATGCCGACCGGATCTTCGGCGCCCATGCGGCCCATCTGCGTCGTTGCGACCTGCGTTGCTCGCTTGCGCATCCACGGATGCGCGCGCTGCGCTACTCGGCGCGTTCACTGGGTCCCCATCACGAAGGCATGGAAGGGGCCCCTGGACACCGAATCTCTCGGCCGGCCCACTGGGGGCATCTCAGCGCCCTACTGATTTGATTTGCAGCCGGCCGTCAGCAGGTTGGCTCGAGCCTGATCAAAGTCGGACCGATCGACGACCGGAAGGGATGAGGTTGGGTCGCCGTACCGATCGACCGCCCGGTAATAGAGCGCCGGGCTGGTCATCTGGGGCATGACCAGCAGGTCCACGGCGGCATTCGGATCCAAGCACGGATTGCCTCGGACTGCGGAAAGCGCCTGAAGATCCGCGACCTGGCGCTCCATCTGGACCGTCTTCCCGGCGGCGTACGCGAACAGCAGCGCGCCGCTGTTGAAGCACGCGAGAAACAGGCACGCGACGAGGGCCGGCCGCCAGGTCCCTCGCCACGGCAGGCCTCGAGCGGCATCCGCCAGCAGTAACAGCCAGAAGACCGCGCCTACATAGTTGTAGCGGCCCGCGCCCGACTGCTGGTAGCCGAACTGCACCCGGATGACGCCGATCACCGCATAGAAGCTGACAAGGCCCGCCGCGATGCCCAGCCCAAACCCATCAACTCTCCCGACGCGCCGCCAGCCGAAAGCAACCGCCAGCCCGGCGAGGCCCAGGACCGCCAAACCGGCGAAGCCGCCCACTCCGATCAGCCCTCCCGCGCTGGCGCCCAGGCCCCAGACAACATAGAGCGGCAGGGCGGCGATGTCCCCAAGCGATGGGGGATTGGTTGGCGCACCGCTGTGTCCGAACGCCAGGAACCAGGCGCCGGCGGCGACGGCGACGGGCGCGAACCAGACGAGGTCGTGGCGCCTGCCGGAAGTCGTCGCGAGCTGAACCGCCGCGGCCACCCCGAAGAAGAGGAAAACGCCCGAGAACATAAACGACGCGGTCAGGAGCGCGGCGGCGATGAGGAGGTTGCGCCTGCCGGGCTGTCCCTCCAGGGCGAGGAGCATTCCCAGTCCGCACGCCACCGAGCCGACGAACTGGATCCCGATGGCCCACAGCAGGTTCTCCCAGCCGGCTCCCAGCACCAGCAGCAGCGCAGCCGCGCCCAGCGCGACAAGGTCGCCCGCGCGCCTGCGGACGACTTCGAAAAGCAGCACGACGCTCGCGGCGTGGAGCGCAAGCAGAACCGCCATGTACGGGAGATAGGAGTGCAGTCCCACGGTCGCGAACAGCGCGGCGTAAATGGCGCGAGTGAGCATCACCGGGTGCTCGTTGAGGGGCTGCAGGTAGGTTGCCCAGCTCCAGTCCGGCGCGCTGAGGATGAGCGTCCATTCGTCGAAATAGAAGGTGAAGGTCCGCGTCAGCCAGAGGATCGCGACCGATGCGAGGAGAGCGGCGATCGCGACGATGACCCGGGCGTGCGGTATCCGAACTTCGGAGGCGTTCACTGCCCGAAGGGCGCGCCCGGCCGAAGCTGCGCCCCGATGAAGACGAGGGTCAGATCGCTGTCGAGGGCGTCCCGGCGGGTGGGGGCGAAGACCCAGAGTGTGGTTACCGCCCCGGCCAGGAGCAGAAACCAGGCGAGACCGGCGGCGCCCAAGTTCCGGCGGGCCGGGGCGTCGAACCGGGCGATCACCGCTCGGCGAGCGGTAACGGTTTTCGAGGTTCGGGTCCGATGTACTCCGACTGGGGTCGGATGAGGCGGTTGTGAGAGCCCTGCTCGAGCACGTGAGCCGACCAACCGGCCACGCGTGAGACGGCAAAGGTCGGCGGAAAGTATTCCGTGGGCAGGCCGATCGCCTGCAGCACGCCGGCCGAATAGAACTCCACGTTGGTCGCCTGCGGCCGCTCCGGGTGCTCCTCGTGGAGCAGGGCGAGGGCGGTCTCCTCTACTTTCGAAGCGAGCTCGTAAAACTTCGGATTCAGCCGCTGGCACAACGCCTTCAGGATCTTCGCGCGCGGGTCATACGTGCGGTAGACGCGGTGGCCGAAGCCCATGAACCTCACCTTCTCTTTGCGGGCTTCGCGCATCCAGTGTTCGGCGTTGTCCGCGGTGCCGATCTGCTCGAGCTGGTCCATCACGGCCGACGGCGCGCCTCCATGAGCAGGCCCCTTCAAAGCCCCGATCGCGCCCACGAGACAGGAAGCGAGGTCCGAGTCGGTCGATGCGATAACGCGAGCGGTGAACGTCGACGCGTTCATGCCATGGTCGGCCAGCAGGACCAGGTAGGTGTTGAGGGCCTGCACGATCTCCGGCGACGCCTCTTTTCCGTTGAGCATGTACAGGTAGTTGGCGGCGTGGCCGAGGTCGGCCCGAGGTTCGACGGGCTTGAGCCCCTGCGTGAGCCGGTGAAACGTGGCGAGGATCGTCGGGAAGGATGCGGTCGCGTGGATCGCGAGAGGAATCGTGGGTTTCTGCAGCTTGTGCTCGACTCCCTGCACCGAAACCACGCTGCGCAAGACGTCCATCGGATCGGTGTCCGCGGGCAAGGACTCGAGCGTGGCCATGGCAGGAGCGGTTAGGGCTCGCGAGCCGGCCAGCTCCTGGGTGAGCGCGTCGAGCTCGGCACGCTTGGGCAGGCTGCCGTTCCACAAGAGGTAGGCGACCTCTTCGAACGACATCTCCTCGGCCAGGTCGGCAATGACGTAGCCGCGATAGACCAGGCGGCCGTTGGCGCCGTCGACCAGGCTGATCTCGGTGCGCGCCGCGATGATCCCCTCGAGGCCGGGGACGAACTCGGCGCTCATCGCTTGGCCAGTGGCACGGGCTTCTTGCCGGGCTCGGGCCCGGTCCAAACAGAGGCGGGCCGGATGATGCGCAGGTCTTCCAGCGATTCGAGCACGTGGGCCGTCCAGCCCGCGACGCGCGAGGTGGCGAAGACGCACGTGAAAAGAGCTTTCGGAATGCCCGCGCCGGTCAACACCACGGACGCCCAGAAGTCGACGTTGGTGGCGTTCGGCCGCTCCGGGTGCGCCTCGTGCAGGATTCTCAGCGCCACCTCTTCGGTCCGGTCCGCCTTGCGGTGCAGCTCGGGTGCCG
>PLYD01000012.1 GCA_003151665.1 Candidatus Dormiibacterota bacterium | reverse complement strand
CGGGGTACACGCTGGGCAACCTGATTGGGGCGCAGCTGATGGAAAAGATCCGGGGTGAGATGCCGGACCTGGATGGGCAGATCGAGAGGGGCGAGTTCGGGCCGCTGCTCAAGTGGTTGCAGGGCAGGGTGTACCAGCACGGGAGGAAGTTCACGCCGAATGAGCTGATGGAGAGGGCGACGGGCAAGCCGGTGTCGGCGGAACCGTGGATTGCGTATGTGCGGGAGAAGTTTGGGGCGCTGTATGGGGCGAAGGCGGGGCGTTAACAGGCTGGGTTGTCCGGCGGCACGATCGTTTTTAAGCTGCGCGTCAGGTGCGTGTGTTGAGGGGGAGGGCAACAACGCAATGGAGGTAGGGAGGGCCCGCGGTGGGCTGTGTTCAGATGGCTTCGGGGGCGTTCATTGTGGATGCGACACACGCAGTAAACGCCACGTGGTGACGGGGCTGGGAAGAGGGTGTTCCGGGGTGTCTAGGAGTCGTTAGCTGCTGCCCGCAGGGAGGCGACGTGGGGTAGAAACTTGGCTCCCAAATAGTTGCTGTTAATGGCGTGTTCCTCTTGATTTTGAATACGAATTTGGTAGAATACGAACATGCGTTCTATGGTGGATTTCGGGCACCAACCTAGCCCCGACAGCACTCCTTTTCAAGATATCCGTCAGGGCCTCCAGCGTCTCCGGCAGGAGGACCTGTTTGCGGTCCCCGCCGCCGCGATGGGCGATGACCTTGAGGAGCTGCGGCGGCTTAGCAACAGCATCGAGGCTGAGTTGACACGTCGTCTTCGCCGATTCGACAAGGGTGGCGGTTATGCGGCCACTCCGGCGCTGACCGCCAAGGCCTGGTTGCGCTGGAAGTGCAACTTCTCACCGGCGGCTGCCGCCGACCGCCTCGCTGTCTCGCGTCAGCTGGCCGATCTACCGTTGGCGACTGAGGCATTCGCCGATGGCGACATCAGCTATCCGCATGCGGCGATGATCGCCCGGACGGCNNGCCAAGGAGTTGGATCTCGGTCAGTTGCGAGTCGTCACGATGAAGCTGCAGCACCTTATGGACCCCGACTCGGTCCTCGAAGATGCCAATGAGTCCCATGAGCGGCGCTTCCTTTCACTGAGCCAGACGCTCGATGGCGTGTTCTATCTCAATGGACGGCTCGACTCTGAAGGCGGGGCGATCCTCCAGACCGCGCTGAATGCGCTGGGTGGACCGCCGACTGCGGAGGACAAGCGCACGCCAAAGCAGCGGCGGGCTGACTTGTTGGTGGAGCTGGCGCGCCAGCAGCTGGACGGCGGCAAGCTGCCCGAGGTCGGTGGCCAGCGGCCGCACCTGGCGGTCACGGTTTCAATGGCAACCCTGGCCAACCAGCCGGGCTCGCCGGCGGCTGAGCTCGCGTGGGCGCAGCCAATTCCCGCTGAGACCGCTCGGCGGTTGGCTTGCGATGCCGCGATCACGCCTGTGTTCGTCGGCTCGGAGTCGAACCAGCCGCAGGCAGGACCCACCAGCCGCTCCATCAGCGGTTCGCAGCGCAAGGCGCTCGTGGTGAAGGATAAGGGCTGCAGATTCCCAGGGTGCGACCGGCCGGCCGATTGGACCGATGCGCATCACCTCCACCATTGGGCCGACGGCGGCAAGCACGTGATGGAAAACCTGGTGCTGTTGTGCCGCCGCCATCACCGCAAGGTTCATGAAGAAGGTTGGCATCTAGGCATCACAGCCGATGGCGACATCTTGGCCATGACGCCTGACGGATTTGCTATTGGGTCTGTTCCGCCGTAATGCGGCCAAGCTCTTCCAGCGGCCGTCGGTAAGGATCCAGCTTCCCCGCGTGGTCGGGGTGCGGGTTGAATGCGAATCGCAGGTGTCCTCGGGTCACGGCTGCTATCTGCCCAACCTCCATCGATGGAATCAGCAGGCACTGATCGCAGAAGGCTGCCTTATCGCGATCCCAAGCAATGACCACGACGGTTGTCGTCGCGCTCGGTCGGAAGCTGACCATATCTATATCGACAGTGTCGTGGGGGTGCCCCTTGTCGATTCCAATCGTCTTGACTTGGATCCCGAGCACGCGCCGGCTTAGCTCATGGAGCACAACAACCTCAGCCGTCTCGAGGTCCGGAAAGGGCCGAAAGATCGTCAGCTCATTCATCTCGGCCAGCCGGCGGATCACTTCCACCTCGCCCCGGAATCCCACAGCGCGTGCCACCCGGCCTTGACGCCTCAACGGGAGCGGCGGAACGTGAAGGGTCGGCTTGACCCCGGCCAGCATCGCCTCCGCCATGAGGCCCCGTGGAAACACGTGGCGAGCCCATCGGCTGCGCCGCCCGGGAACCATCGACACCTGGGCAGCCAGCGCAGCAACGCCAAGCCTCGTGCCTTTCACCGCCAAGCGCCGGAACTCGCGCTCCGTAATGACGAGCACAACGGGACCGAGGTGATCGTCCTCGAGGAATGCGCCGATGACAATGGCCTCCGGATGCACCATCGATCCGAACGGGACGGTGATCTGGAGTGATCCGTTGCGCAGCGTGGACCGGCCCTTGACCTGCACCGGTATCCAGAGCTCGTCGTCCAGCCGGTGCACCAGCGCATCGACACCGCGATCGAGCATCGGCAGGAATACGTGCAGCCGGCCCTCCGACTGCACCACCAGGTCGACCCACACCTCCCACTCGACCACCTGGCCGACGACCGACGCCTGGCCGCGCCGCCACGACACTAACTCCACGGCTGGGTCGTCAGGACTTGGTGGCGAAGTCGACCGGCGCTCTGACCCCTCGATTCACCTCTAAGTGGAAGATGTCCGGCCGCCCGTAGTGGCCGGCGACGTCGAGCGTTCGCTTGGCCGCCGCCGCACTCGCCGGGTCGCAGT
>PLYD01000033.1 GCA_003151665.1 Candidatus Dormiibacterota bacterium | reverse complement strand
GACGAAATGTCTGAAGCCTTCGGGTAGCGGGTCACGAATAGGTGACCGCGCGAGTGTGCAGGCCGCAACGTGAGTGAACGCCGAGCAAGCCTCGAAAACGACGATGTGTAGGCCGACCCGACGACCCTTTCGGGGAAGGCTGATACGGCTGGGTGAGAATGAGCGAAGACGACGCCCAGCTGCTGCACCGGGGTAGTGGCGGCAGCATGTACACAAGGAAAGCGCACGCAACACGGGAAACCCCGACGCGTGATCAGGGATGATCAACCGGACGCCCGCGAGGGACAGGCCGGGCGCGCTGGGGTGGCGGAGAGGCTCGTAGTACCGCTGAAGCCGGGTAATGCCGGTGGAGGGAAGGGGCCTCAGTTCAAGGCAAACGCAGCAAGCGGTGAGGGACCGGGAGATTGGGCAACCTAACAACTCCGAAACGTGTTCAGAAACTGCAGATGGCGTTGCACGCAAAAGCGAAGGCAGAAGCCGGTTATCGCTTCTACGCCCTGTACGACAAGCTCAGCCGCGAGGATATTCTGGCGCATGCCTATGCTCAGTGCCGTTCCAACAAGGGCGCACCGGGGGTGGACGGCCAGGACTTTGCGGACATCGAGGCGTACGGGGTCGAGCGGTGGCTGGCCGAACTGGCGCTTGCGCTCAGGGAGGAGACATACCGCCCGGAGCCGATCAGACGCGTGTTCATACCGAAGGCCAACGGAAAACTCAGGCCGCTGGGCATCTCGACCGTGCGGGATCGGGTCTGCATGACAGCAGCGCTGCTGGTGCTGGAGCCGATCTTCGAAGCCGACCTTCCACCGGAACTCTACGCCTACCGCGCCGGGCGCAACGCCCAGCAGGCCGCCGTGGAGGTGGAGGAGCTGCTGTTTCGTGGCCATCCGGAAGTCGTAGACGCCGACCTCGCGGACTACTTCGGGAGCATTCCGCATTCCGACCTCTTGAAGTCGGTGGCGCGCCGGGTCGTTGACCGGCGCGTGCTGCATCTGATCAAGATGTGGCTGGACTGCCCCGTCGAAGAAACCGACGAACGAGGCCGGAAGACGCGCACGACCGAGGCGCGCGACCAGCGGCGCGGCATCCCGCAAGGGTCGCCGCTCTCACCGCTGCTGGCGAACATCTACATGCGCCGGTTTGTGTTGGGGTGGAAGAAGCTCGGCCTTGAGCGACGTCTCGGCACTCGCCTCGTCACCTACGCCGACGACCTCGTAATCCTGTGCCGGAGGGGCAACGCCGAAGCGGCGCTGCACCACCTGCGCGAGATCATGGGCAAGCTGAGGCTGACGGTGAACGAGGACAAGACACGGGTCTGCCAGGTTCCGGAAGGGGAGTTCGACTTCTTGGGCTTCACGTTCGGACAAATGTTCTCTCGAACAACGGGGCAAGCCCGCTTGGCTCTGCGACCGTCGAAGAAGAGCATCAAGCGCATGGTCGACAAGGTCCATGCGCTGACCGACCGAGCGCGAAATTGGCAAGAGACCACAAAGCTGGTCGGCGAACTGAACCGCGCGCTAGTCGGGTGGGCCAACTACTTCAGTGTCGGCTCATCATCCTCAGCCTATCGCGCGCTCGATAGCTACACAGCCGTGCGGTTGCGCCGGTGGCTGCGGTCCAAACACAAGGTCAGGCGACGCCGAGGCGGGACGTATCCACTCTCGCACCTCTACGGGTTCTTCGGGCTCGTACGTCTGACCCGTCGTGGGCGCGGCCCGTCGTGGGCGAAGGCGTGAAGTCTTGTNNCGGGATGTGGAAACGGAGCCATGGGCGAGCCACTAAGGCACCGCCAGACGAAAGGGGCGGCAAACAGACATGCCCGGCCTACCGCCACCGCGCCACATTCCGACTCTACCCGAGCCCGGTGGCCCCTTCGTCGTCATGCGAACGGCAGCAATCGGCGCTATGCAGCCCACGGCTGCCGGGATTAGGAAGGGGTCGGACCCGGCCTGGCCCTCGCGATCTGGGATGGGCCGCAGTTGCCCCCCTCAACGGCCATTGACCGACGCCACCCGGATCTGCTCAGTTGGGTGGAAACGCGTCATTCCCGATTTTCCCTGCTTGTGAGGCGCCTACCTCAATAGCGGTCCTTGACCGCCATCTGTCGTTGCAGTTGATGAAGCTTTGTCTCGCGACGTTGTGATGCCGCCGCTTGTAAAGCTACGGTATCGTTGCGTTTGCCACCTTGGGATTTCCGATGCCGCTCCCGCGTCTTGCCGCGATCGCGACCGCCGTTCCGCAGTACCGCCTCGATCAGAGCAATGTCGTCGCCCGCGTCGAACAGCTCTTCGGGCGCTCGCCGGACTTCGAACGCCTGATCCCGGTTTATGCCAGTAGCGGAATCGCTTGCCGCTACTCGGTTGTGCCCTTCGAATGGTTCGATGAGCCGCACGGCTGGGCCGACCGCAACCGTGCCTATCTCGCGGGCGCTCTCGATCTGATCGAGGCTGCCGCTGGCCGCGCGCTCGAAATGGCCGGCGTCGGGCTTGGCGAGATCGGCGGCATCGTCGCGGTCTCAACCACCGGAGTCGCGACCCCGAGCCTCGACGCGCTATTGATCGAGCGGCTGCGTCTGCCGCCGAATGTGCAGCGCCTGCCGATCTTCGGCCTGGGCTGCGCCGGCGGTGTGCTGGGGCTGGCGCGCGCCGCGACCCTCGCCGCGTCGATGCCCGACAAGGCGGTGCTGTTCCTCGTCGTCGAGCTCTGCACCCTGCAGTTCCGCCGCGACGATCTCGCGCGCAGCAACATCGTTGCCACCGCGCTGTTCGGCGACGGCGCGGCGGCGGCGGTGCTGCGATGCGACGGCAAGGCGGGTGGACCTGCGGTCGTCGCCGCCGGCGAGCACACTTGGCCGCACAGCCTCGACATAATGGGCTGGGACGTCGCTGAGGATGGGCTCAAGGCCATCTTCTCGCGCGATATCCCTCGCCTTGTCGCGGCTGAGCTGGGCCAGGTGCTACAGGATTTTCTAGGCCGGCACGGGCTGGCGCTGGGCGATATCGGCCGCTTCGTCTGCCATCCCGGCGGACCGAAGGTCATCGATGCGTACGAGACCGTGTTCGGCGTCGGTTTTCCCGGCGCGACCGAGGCCCGCCGCTCGTTGTGCGACTACGGAAACATGTCGGCCGCCTCGGTGATGTTCGTCCTCGAGCGAATGCTCGATTCGGCGCTGGGTGCGGGCGAGGAATGGGGACGGGCCCTGCTGACCGCGCTCGGCCCTGGCTTCAGCGCTGGCTTTGTCGTGCTGGCTTCGCGGTGACGATTTTCCACGCGGTGCTCGCGCTGGTGCTGCTGCAGCGCTGCGCCGAACTGATCCTCGCTCGTGCCAATACCGCGCGACTGCTCGGGCACGGCGCGGTCGAGGTCGATCGCGCCGGCTACAAATGGTTCGTCATGTTGCATGCGGCCTGGCTCGCGGCTCTCGCTCTGACGGTGCCGGCCGCGGCGCCGCCCCACTGGCCGCTGCTCGCGCTGTTCTTCCTGCTGCAGTTGGGCCGCGTCTGGGTCATCGCCAGCCTCGGCCGGCGCTGGACGACGCGGCTGATCGTGCGTCCCGGCACAGCGCTTGTCACCAGCGGCCCCTATCGCCTGCTTAGCCACCCCAACTATCTGATCGTTATTGGCGAGCTGGCGATTCTGCCGCTCGCCTTTGACGCGCTTGTGATTGCGGTCGGGTTTTCCGCCTGCAACGCTGTAATGCTCTTACGCCGCGTCCGCCTTGAGCGTGCGGCGCTGGGTTCGGGCACCGATTTTAGAGCGCTACTTTCCTGACCCTCGGCTAGGACCGCGGGGTTCTCGCGTCGTTGTGTCCACATGGCCGGGGTGTTGATCCATTGGAACCCATCCTCGTTTCGGCCGGTCTCGTCGCGCTCGCCGAGATCGGGGACAAGACCCAGCTGCTCGCAATTATCCTGGCCGCCAAATTCCGGAAGCCGTTGTCGATCATCCTCGGCATCCTCGCAGCCACAATGCTCAACCATGCCGCCGCCGCGACGCTAGGATATTTCATCTCGGGATGGCTGACCGGGCGCCTCTTCCAAACCATCATATCATCGGGGTCGGGTTTGTTTTGATGACCGGTTGGGCCGCGGTGGCGGGCGATGCCGGGATCGATCAGCTCACGCCGGCACGCCTTGAGCTGGGCGAGCGTCCCCTCCTCGTCCGCCCCCATCAGGCGCGAGTAGCCGGCGATATCGGTAGCGACGACCGCGGCGAGTTGCCGTTCCGCCTGCGTTGTGGGTGCGGCGCGATCGCAAGGGCCTGACTCGAAAGCGCCCCCAACATTACCACGCGTGACGGAGTTCTTCGATGGACAAATGCAGCTTCGCCGCCGCTTCGTCCTCCAGATGTCCGATCGGGAACTTTGTCCGCTATCGAACAGTTATACATATGTGCGAAAGTAACCGCGTCTCACTGAGCACAGCAAAAGCGGGCAGGGAATCCACGCGAGGGAGCGGATGGATTTCATCCGCTGCTCCGATGTTTGAACTTCCCCTTGGTTGGATTGATAAAGGAGTCAGTCAAATGAAATACTTACTTTTATGGGGTCTCGGTGTGCCGATCCCGGTGCTGATCATCGGCTATCTCATTTTCCATTGAACGCGCGACCGCGGCCGCGCCCCTGGCGTCCCGATTGCCACCGGCCACTAGACTAGTAGGGAGACAGCATACGGTTGAGAAGGCCGAAACGCTCTCTGGCGGTCTTGAACGCCGAATAACGAAAGCTCATTAGAAAGACCCTGACTTACCAGAGATAGGAGAATCATTAGATTAATCCTGTGCTTTAACCCTGCTGCTGGCCTTAATGCACCTCGGTGTACAGAAGTTCCTGGAGATGTTGCGCAAGTGGCGCTATGTGAAAGGGCTTCCGCAGGAGCGGCAGCGATGTTTGAAGCTCATCGGACGAGCAGGGTTAGGTGGAACTTCCGGTTGGGGTCGAGCCCAGCCACCTGCCCGCGTTGGGACGAACGGCGGGTGTCGGCGCCCAAACCCGGCGTTCAGGGCGGCCAGCAGCGAACTGCCGGGGTGGGTGGCGAGCTGTCCTTCGCCGAAGCCGGAGCCAGCGGCCAGGTTGCGCCGATTGCTGCCGTTCGCATGACGACGAAGGGGCCACCGGGCTCGGACCCGTAGCGGTCCTTCAAGTAATCTGGGCGTTTAGGCCTTTCCTGACCGCATATCCCTCCTCGCCCGCGCGACCGTTGGCATCTCGCCACGTCACAGGATCCCCGTGGCGAAGCGATCGAGCCGCGATCCCTCCCGATAGAATCGCCACACCAACATGGCCGCAACCAGGCCCTTGAGACCGCCGCTGAGGACATCGGTTAGATAGTGGGTGCCGACAAAAATGCGCGACCGGCAGATCAGCAATGCCAGAAGTCCGAAAAGAAGCCTGCGACGGGGCAAGGCATGAAGGGCAAACGCCGCGACGATGGCGATGCCCAAGACCGCGGAGCCATGGTCGCTGACCAGCTTACGGGAGAAGTTGATCAAGATCGGCCCCAAGGTGGTTAGCCACGGGCGTTACGTTACGTTCCAGATGGCCGAGGTCGCGGTGCCACGACAGATGTTCAAGGACATTTTGCGGGATCGCCCAGTTGCGGGCACCGCCCGCGCCAGCATGACCGGGAAATGGGGTCAGATGCGACAGACGACGACGGCAGGGGTGCGCCTTGATCATCGAAAAGCGGCGGGTTCCGGCATTACCAGGCGGGCGATCCGATGGTTTGGCTGCGAACAGAGGCGGTCGCAATCGAATTTCGTTGCGACAGCGCCCCCATGAGGCAGAAGATGTCACCCATTGACTAGGAATCCCGGGAATTCCGGCTCATCTAGGGATAAGATAACCGATACGGATCAATAGGGTAGTTGACCCCCCGCTTCGGAGAAATCGGGATGAAGCCATCGCGAGTGAAGCGGATCGGTGCGGTGCTGGCGACGACCTGTGTTCTTGGCGCGATCAGCCTCGCCTTTGCGCAACAGGAGCAGCGCGGTGCGACCAGTTATATGCCGGTCGACATCAAGGAGCCCTTCGCGTCGATCATGGCGCGCATGACGGCCGCCAAGCCGGATATCGAGAAAGCGCACACCGAATTTCTCGCCGAGCGCTACGACCTCGCCAACCGCCCGGCGCAGGGTGCGACGATGTCGCGGGGCAAGCCTCTGCAAGAGGGCGTCCGGGTAAAGCTGCCGGCCGGTACGACCTGGGACCAGCTGGCCGCGACGAGCCCGGCCGACATCCGGGACAAGAGCCTCTTTCCCAAAGGCTTCTACCCGCTGCCGCACCCCAATCATCCGGAAGGCGGCATGGTCTTTCCCAAGTTCGAAATCGACGAAATCCTGAAGCAGGAGGCGCGCGACCTCACCCGCTTCGATCTGGACTTCGATATCCCCGACCATTTCCTGCCCGAGTTTCCCCCGCCTATCTACCTGACCACGCGGCCCGATCTGGGGGATGTCTCGCAGGGCAAGCTGGTAACGATCGGCAATTATTACGAGGTTTTCAACGGCATCCTCAATCCCAAGCAGCTCGAAGGGCTGCGCCTCCTGGTGACGCCGTTTGCCCAGCAGCAATTCAACCAAACCGAGGATCGCCGCTCGGCGAAGCCGAGCCGCGGCGTCGCCTGCTTCGACTGCCACGCGAACGGGCACACCAACGCCGCGACCCACGAGGCGGGCGATGCCCGGCCGCAGGAATACCGCCATCGCATCGACACGCCGACGCTGCGCGGCGTGAACATCCAGCGGCTGTTCGGCTCGCAGCGGGCGCTGAAATCGGTCGAGGACTTCACCGAATTCGAGCAGCGTGCGGCATATTTCGACGGCGATCCGGTCATTGCCACGAAAAAGGGCGTCAACATTCTGGAACGCGGCAGCCAGGTCCACGACATGGCCGAGGTTCAGGAGATGCTGGACTTTCCCCCGGCACCCAAGCTCGACGTCTTTGGCAAGCTCGACCCGGCCACGGCGACGCCGGCCGAACTGCGCGGGCAGGCGGTCTTCTTCGGCAAGGGCCAATGTGCGGCGTGTCACGTGCCGCCCTACTACACCGACAACAGCATGCACAATTTGCAGACTGAGCGCTTCTACAAGCCGGTGATGATCAACAACATGTTCGCTGCCGGCGACGGCCCGATCAAGACCTTGCTGCTGCGCGGCGTGAAGGACACGCCACCCTATCTGCATGACGGCCGGCTGCTGACCCTGGAGGACACGGTCGAATTCTTCAATCTGGTCCTGGGCACGAAGCTGACGGTGCCGGAGAAGCAGGATTTGGTGCAGTTCCTGCGGGCACTTTGAGAAGAAATCCGTAGGCCTGAAGCCGCCTCCGTCGGTATAAATCGTAGGAACCGTCTTGGCCCCTAAGGGCTCGGCAACTCGGCATGGCGATGACCCTCGATCCCGTCCTCCTGTCACGCCTGCAATTCTTCTGGGTCATCGCGCTGCACATCCTGTTGCCGGCGTTCACGATCGGGCTGTCCTGCTACATCGCTCTGCTCGAATGGCGCTATTGGCGCACCGGCGACCGGGTTTATTTCCGCATTTCGGCGTTCTGGCTGAGGATTTTTGCGATCTCCTTCGGGCTCGGCGTCGTCTCGGGGATCGTCATGCCGTTCCAGTTCGGCACCAATTGGAGCCGCTTCTCGGATTTGACGGCCAACGTCATTGGGCCGCTGATGGCCTACGAGGTGTTGACCGCCTTCTTTCTCGAAGCGAGTTTACTCGGGGTGCTGCTATTCGGCCGCGCCCTGGTGCCGCAATGGGCGCTTGTCGTCGCCGCACTGACGGTCGCCGCCGGCACGCTGTTTTCCGCGTTCTGGATCCTCGCCGCGAATTCATGGATGCAGACGCCGGCGGGTTTCGAAATCGTCGACGGCCGCTTTTCCCCGGCGGATTGGTGGGCGGTGGTGTTCAACCCGTCCTTTCCCTACCGCCTCGCTCACACGGTCAACGCCTTTTTGGTGACGACCGGGTTTGTCGTGATGGCCGTCGCCGCCGGTTATATGCGGCGCGGCCGTGCCCTCCCCGAGAGCCGGCGAATGCTGTCGATGACCTTGTGGCTCTTGAGTGTGCTGGTGCCGCTGCAGATAGTGCTCGGCGACCAGCACGGCCTCAACACGTTGCGTTACCAGCCCGAGAAGGTGGCCGCGATGGAGGGCGATTGGGAGACAAAGGACGGCATGCCGCTGATCCTCTTCGGCTGGCCGGACGAAGCAGCGGAGACGACGCGCGCGGCGGTCGAGATCCCCTATCTCGGCAGCCTTATCCTGACCCACAGCCTCTCCGGCACGGTGCGCGGCCTCAAGGAATGGCCGCCGGCCGACCGGCCGCCGGTCGCGATCGTGTTCTGGACCTTCCGGGTCATGGTCGGGATCGGCTTCTTGATGCTGGCGATCGTGATCGTCGGCAACTGGCTGCGCTGGCGCAGCGAGCTTTACGATCGGCGCTGGTTCCTCTTGGCCTGCGAATGGAGTTTGCCGCTTGGTTTTGTCGCGGTGATCGCCGGCTGGGTGGTGACCGAAACCGGGCGCCAGCCCTGGGTCGTCTACCACCAGCTGCGCACCGCCGATGCGGTCACCCCGTCGCTCAGCGGCGGCGAGGTGCTCGCCTCGCTGGCGCTGTATGTCGCCGTGTATCTCGTGGTCTTTCCGGTCAGCCTCTATTACCTGCGTGCGCTGGTCCGCGCCGGCCCGAGCGAGGACGGCGATCGGCCGGAGCGGCCGATCGAGGGGCTGCAGCGGCCCTTGCCGGCGCGCGCCGCGGCGGGCGCCGCGGGACCCGAGCGACCGGAATGATTGCGCCCTTCGATTTCGTGCCGATTTGGACGCTGATCCTCGGCTTCGGCGTCTTCATGTATGTGCTGATGGATGGGTTCGACCTCGGCGTCGGCATCCTCTTCCGCGCCGCGCCGGGCGAGGAGGCGCGCGATTTGATGATGAATTCGGTCGCGCCGATCTGGGACGGCAACGAGACCTGGCTCGTGCTCGGCGGGGTCGGGCTCTTCGCCGCCTTCCCGCTCGCCTATGCGGTCATCCTGCCGGCGCTCTATTTCCCGATCCTCATTATGCTGCTGGCGCTGATTTTCCGCGGCATCAGCTTCGAGCTGCGCTTTACGGCGGGACCGGTCGGCCGGCGCCGCTGGAACGCCGCCTTCCATTACGGGTCGGTGACGGCAACGCTCGCCCAGGGCATCGTGCTCGGCACCTTCGTCCAGGGCTTCGCGGTGGAGGGCCGCCGCTTCGTCGGCGGCGCCTTCGACTGGCTGACCCCGTTCTGCCTCTTGACCGCGATCGGGCTGCTCTGTGGCTATGCGCTGTTGGGCGCCACTTGGCTCTTGATCAAGACCGACGGCATGCTTCAGCTGTGGGCGCGTCGTCAGGCCGTCTGGCTGACCGCCGGCGTGCTCGCGGCGATGGCGGCGGTTAGCCTGTGGACGCCGTTTCTCGACCCGCGCATCGCCCAGCGCTGGTTCTCCTGGCCCAACATCATCCTTTTGAGCCCGGTGCCGATCGTCACGGCGGCGATCGCTTGGCGGTTGTGGCTGGCATTGCAACGCGGCGCCGAGTTCCTGCCCTTTATCGCCGCGGTCGGGCTGTTCGCGATGGGATATGCCGGGCTCGCGATCAGCCTGTGGCCAATGATCGTGCCGCCCGCGATCACGCTGTGGGACGCCGCCGCCGCTCCGCGCTCGCAGGCCTTCCTGATGGTCGGCACGCTGTTCCTCCTGCCGCTGATCCTCGGCTACACCGCATGGTCGTACTGGGTGTTTCGCGGCAAGGTGCGCGGCGGGATCGGCTATCACTAGGCGGGCCGACTCCAAGGGCTATCGGCGGGACATTGGCGGCGATTGATCTCGCCGCGATTTCGCGCTGACATGGCGCCGCGGCGTCGGTGCCCAGTGAAGAAATCGGTCGCTGGGTGGTCACGAGCCGGGAGGCGCGATGTCGAGATTGATGGCCGTCGCCACTGTCCTGGCGGCGCTGGTGGTTGCCGGCGCCGCGAGCGCCGCCGACAAGCTCGTGCTCCAGCTGCACGGCCCGGCGCAATACGAGTTCGCCAGCTAATACGCGGCGCTGTGGCAGGGGTTTTATCGCGATTCTGGGCTCACGGTCGAGATCAAGCCAGGAGCGGGCCGCGGCGAGGCGCCGATCGATCCGGTGCTCGAGGTGACCGAGGGCCGCGCCCAATTCGGCACCGGCACCGCCGAGCTCGTCGTCCGCACCGCCCAGGGCCTGCCGCTGTTGCTGCTGGCGCCGATCTTTCAGCAGAGCGGCGCGGCGGTTTACTACCGCGCCGACTCTGATTTCCCCTCGCCCGGCGCGTTCGCCAAGGCAAAGCTCGGCCGATTGCCGGCCAGCGACATTCTCGGTATCGAGCTCGCCACCGCGCTCACGGCTGAGGGGATCGATCGCGGCAAGCTCAAATCGGTCTCGCTCGACCCGGGCCAGACCGGCGACCTCACAAGCGATTGAACTTCCGCCCTTGGCGCTACGCGAA
>PLYD01000135.1 GCA_003151665.1 Candidatus Dormiibacterota bacterium | reverse complement strand
CGCTACTTCATCCGCATCACGCCCGGCGACCGCATCCGCGTGGAGCTGTCGCCCTACGACCTTTCGCGAGGACGCATCGTGTACCGGTATCGCGAGTAGCTTGACCTCGGACATCGCCGGCGTCCTGGGCTCGGCCCGCGTCTTCGACCTGGAACAGCTTCGTTATGCAGGCGCGCCATCGCACCCCGCGCACGCCCCCGGTTTCAACTACTTCCTCCATCGCCACCACGCACCCGGCGCTCCCGAAGCGCGGACTGGGGCCTCCGGCATCGTGGTCATGCCCGAGCACTCGGGCACGCACATCGATGCCCTCGCCCACCAGGCCGAGAATCTGATGCTGCATGGGGGAGTCCACGTGGACTCGGGCGTACAGACGTCGGCCGGGTTCAAAGTCCTCGGCATCGACCAGATGGCTCCAATCGTGGGCAGGGGCGTTCTCCTCGATGTCGCCGGCGCAAACCGCCTCGAGCCGGAGCATGCCATCACCATCGACGAGCTGGAGCGCGCCGCGGCCGGCGCGAGCGTTGAGATTCGCGAGGGCGATGTCGTACTCGTCCGCACCGGCTACGGCGCGCTGTGGAGCCAGCCCGAACAGTACTTGCGCGCTGCCGGCGTCAGCGGAGCGGCATCGCGCTGGCTGGCGGAGCTCAGGGTCAAGGCGGTCGGCGCCGACAACATCGCATGGGACGTGCTCGGACCCACCGATCCCGAGCTTGGTGTGACCCTGCCCGGCCATGTCTTGCTCTTGGTGCGGGCCGGCATCCCGATCATCGAGAATCTCAATCTCGAGGAGCTGGCGGCGGCAAACGTCTACGAGTTCGGCTTCGTGTGCCTGCCGCTCAAGCTGCGCGGCGCCACCGGCTCCCCGGTGCGCCCCATCGCCCTGGCCGGGCTGTAGCGCTGCGCTTAGCGGCGCCCCACCGTCTGGAAGCAGTCGAGGCAGTAGACGGGGCGGGCGCCCGTCGGCACGAACGGCACCTGGGTCTGCTTGCCGCAGTTCGAGCAGATGACGTCATGCATGGCGCGCGTCCGGCCGTTGCCCTCAGTGGTGCGCCGTGCTGCCCTGCATTCGGGACAGCGCCGGGGCTCGTTCTGAAGGCCGCGAGACTGATAGAACTCCTGCTCCCCCGCCGTGAAGAGGAAATCGCGACCGCAGTCAC
The DNA here is from genome assembly GCA_003151665.1 of Candidatus Dormiibacterota bacterium. The sequence continues at coordinate 17,331 of PLYD01000135.1, read as the reverse complement.
GGCACTGCAACGTCCTGTCCGAGAAACTCACCGTCTGGCCTCCCCCAAAATATGTCGCTCAGAGGCCCGGGCGGATTTGACCGGTCTACCCCCTCTAGCGTTGCGGGGGCGATTTTAACTCGACTGGCGCCGGTTTGGAGAAACCGGCCCCATCCGGCTGCCGGCCCGGCGTTATCCTCGATCGGAAGTGATCGTCGACGCCCACCTGGACATTGCCTGGAACGCCATCTCGGCGGGTCGAGGCTTCCAGTCGGAGCCCGCTCCGGGTTACCTGGTCAGCCGCTCGTCGCTGACGGCGGCGAGCGTCGGCCTCGTCTTCGCGACCCTGTACACAGCCCCGGCGCGGGCCGGGCGAGCGATGCGCACCCGGTTCGTGTACGAAAACGAGCACGAGGCGCACATCATGGCCCTCGCGGAGCTGAACTACTACCGGAGCAGTGGGCTTCACCTGATCGGCACGAAGGGCGAACTGGAGGCTTACCTCAGCGGATGGACAAGGGGGCAGCTGGCGGCCGTGCTGCTCATGGAAGGCGCTGACCCCATCGAAACCCCATCCCAGCTGGGCGCCTGGACCGACCGAGGGTTGCGCATCGTCGGCCCAGCCTGGGGCGCGACGCGATACAGCGGTGGCACAGGCGCCCCGGGCGGGTTGACCGAGCTTGGAGTTCAGCTCCTCAAGGCGATGAGGCGCAAGCGGATGATCCTCGATCTGAGCCACATGGCCGACCAGGCGGTGACCGATGCGTTCGAGCAGTGGCGCGGTCCGATCATCGCGTCCCACAGCAACGCTCGAGCCATCGTTCCAGGCGACCGCCAGATCACTGATGCGACCGCGGCCGAAGTCGCGCGTCGAGGCGGTATTGTCGGGATCAGCTTCTACCAGCCGCACCTACGCACGACGGGACGCGCGTCACTCGACGATGTCGTGCGTCATGCGGGGCACCTCGCCCGCGCCGCGGGCGGCCCCGAGCACATCGGCCTGGGCACCGACCTGGACGGAGGATTCGACTCGAGGCACGCTCCGATCTCGAACCTGGACCAGCTCAAGCAGCTCAGAGGGCGCCTCCAAAAGCACTTCACCCGCGCCCAGGTCGAGGGCATCATGGGAGCGAACTGGCTCGGGTTCTTGGGGCGCGCTCTACCGGACTAAGGACTAGAGCGAGTCGACCAGCTGTTTGGCGCTCATGAAGGCGAAGCCCATGCCGTGGCCGTTGTATCCCGCGCAGATGTACACGTTGGGCACGCCCTCCACTGGACCGACGTGAGGCAGGCCGGACTCGGTGAAGCCCATGGTTCCCGCCCAACGGTGCGTGATCTCAGCAGACGCTTCCATCTGCTTGACCTGAGCCTCGAGATGGGCCTGGATCCGGCTGGTTGGTTGATCGTCGTATCCCACCTCGATTTCTGGTGCTGTGTCCCGCCACCCGCCGATTAGAATCTCGCCGGCCGGCAGCTGCCGCCAGTATCGGTACCCGAAATGGGAATACGTGGGCAGGTCGCAGACCGGTCGCGCAATGGGCACCGTGGCCAGCATCTGTGCCCGGCGCGGTTGGACGAGCGGGGGCAGCACCTCGGCCGCGTTCTCGGGCCCGGCGAGGACTATCTGACCCGTGTAGGCGTTCGTCGCAAGGATGACGATCTCTGCAGAGAATTCGTCACGTTCCGTGAGTACATGGACGCCGATCGGGCTCGAGTGAACCGTTATCACGTTGACACCCTCGCAAATCGCGCCCGGAGGAGCTTGGCGGGCGAGAGCTCCCACCACCGCGGCGGGATTGATCTCCCCGTCATTGGGGTTGATCAGGCCTTTGCCATCCCACATCGCATCGAAGCCGTCCTCATTGAGGAGCTGTGCGGATTCGGCCAGCTGTTCTGCTTCTTTTGGCCCGGAGGCAAGAGTCGTGCTGCCCAGGCGCCGATGGCCGACCTTCTGACCAGCCACAGCCTCGACCATCGCGTCGTGGTTCTCATTCGTGAGATGCCACACCTCCCGCGCCTTTTCGCGACCAAAGATGCGTACGGCCTCTGCGTAGTTCTCGGCCACGCCTGCGAGTAGGAAACCGGCGTTTCGGCCGCTGGCCCCGGCGGCGATGTGCGTCCGCTCGACAAGGACGGCTTGGAAGCCGCGGCGCTGAAGGTGATGCAAGAGGCTGACACCGGTAATGCCGCCCCCGATCACCATTACTTCGGCCGCGCCCGGAGACGTGCCGGCGTACCTCTCGGCGGGTCGAGGCCAGAAGGGAGTGCTCAAGGTGATCGAAGGCTAGCGGAGGCGGCTTTCCTTGTTGCCTTCGTCGACCGAATACCATTTGAGGCGCCACATGGATTTTGAGAGCTACGATGTCCTGGTTGTCGGCGGGGGGCTCGCCGGCATCAGGGCAGCGATAGCGGTGGTGGAGACCAATCCCAGCCTAAAAGTCGGCATGGTCTCGAAGGTCTACCCGATGCGGAGCCACACAGTCTCCGCCGAGGGTGGCGCCGCAGCCGTCCTCCGACCGGAAGACAGCTACGAGACCCACGCCTACGACACCATCAAGGGTTCCGACTACCTGGCGGACCAGGACGTGGTCGAGGCCTTCGTGCGCGAGGCGCCAATCGAGGTGATCCAGATGGAGCACTGGGGTTGCCCGTGGAGCCGGGACCCGGACGGGAAGATCTCGGTCCGACCTTTTGGTGGGATGACTACGTGGCGCACTTGCTTCGCAGCTGACAAGACCGGGTTCCACATGCTGCACACCGTGTTCCAGACCTCCCTCAAGTACTCGCAGATCCATCGCCACGACGAAGCCTTCGTGACCAAGCTCCTCGTCGAGGATGGACGGTGCGTCGGCGTGGTCGCGATCGACATGCGGAGCGGCCGGTTCGATGCAATTACCGCCAAGGCGGTGATCCTGGCCACTGGCGGTATGGGCCGCGTGTATGCCTTTACCACCAACGGCAACATCTGCACCGGTGACGGCATGGCGCTCGCGTATCGGGCGGGCGTCGGGCTGAGGGACATGGAGATGGTCCAGTTCCATCCGACCGGGCTGCCGTTCACTGGAATCCTGATCACGGAGGCCGTCCGCGGCGAGGGCGGGTATCTGACCAACAAGGACGGCGAGCGCTTCCTAAAGCGATACGTCCCCAACAAGATGGAGCTGGGTCCGCGCGACATCATCTCGCGAGCGATGATCACCGAGTTCGAAGCGGGCCGCGGGTTCGAAGGCCCTCACGGCAAGTACATGCACCTCGATGTCAGGCATCTCGGCGAGGCGGTCATCGATCGCAAGCTGCCGTTCATGCGCGAGCTGGGCCGGGAGTTCGTCGGCATCGACATCGTCCACGATCCGATACCGGTGCGGCCGGTTATGCACTACATGATGGGCGGGGTGGACGCGAACATCTCCGGAGCCACGCCTGTGCCAGGTCTCTATGCAGCCGGCGAGTGCGCCAACGTCGGTTTGAATGGAGGGAACAGGCTGGGCTCCAACTCACTGTCCGAGTGCCTGGTGTTCGGCGCCGCGACCGGACGGGCGGCCGCCGAGTACGTCAGCTCGACGAAAGCGGTGAGTGCGAATCCCATCGAAGGCATGCTCAAAGACGAAACCAAGCGCATCGAGATGGACTACCTCGAGAAGAAGAGTGGGGAAGAGCGAATCGGCGCCATCCGCGAGGAGATGCAGCTCAGCATGGACGCCGGCGCTGGCGTTTTCCGGACCCGCGAAGGACTCGAGACGCTGACGAAGCAGCTGGGCAAGCTGCGTGACCGTTTCGGCAGGATCAAGATCGAAGACTCGAGCCGTACCTTCAACACCGAGCTGATGTCTGTGCTCGAGCTCGACTACATGCTCGAGGTGGCCGAGGTGATCACCTACTCCGCCCTTGCGCGGGAGGAGTCGCGGGGCGCCCACGCGCGTCGTGATTTCCCCGACCGGCACGATGAGAAATTCCTGAAGCACACGATCGCCATGCGCACCGATGAGATATCCCCGCGGCTCGAGTACCGCGACGTTCGCATCACCAACTTCAAGCCGCAAGCGCGCGCTTACTGAGGGGAGGACCACGTGGCCGAGAAGAGGATCACTGTTCGCGCGACGAGGTTCGACCCTGCGAAGGACTCCGAACCGCGCCTGCAGTCCTACGACATTCCCTTCAGCGACGACAGCATGGTGGTCCTGGACGCGCTGAACTACATCAAGTCGCACGTCGACGGCAGCCTCAGCTATCGATGGTCGTGCCGCATGGGCATCTGCGGCAGCTGCGGTATGACCGTGAACGGGACGCCGAAGCTGACCTGCTCAGCCTTTCTACGTGATTACTGGCCCGGCTCCATCACGATCACTCCGCTCAACAACTTTCCGATCGTTCGCGACCTGGTCGTGGACATGGAGGACTTCATGGAGAAGCTGAAATCCATCAAGCCCTGGATCATCCGAAAGCAGGAGATGCCGCTGGGCGCCGGCGAGCACCGGCAGACGATGGAGCAGATCGACGACTTCCGCCAGTTCAGCCAGTGCATCAACTGCATGCTGTGCTACGCGGCCTGCCCTGTGTATGGGCTTGACGACAAGTTCCTCGGACCCGCCGCAATCGCTCTTGCACGGCGCTACAACCTGGATTCGCGCGACCAGGGAACCAAGGAGCGACTGCCGGTGATAGCTCACTCGGATGGCGTCTGGGAGTGCAGCTTCGTCGGGGAGTGCTCGGTCGTCTGCCCCAAAGGCGTCGACCCCGCCAAAGCCATCCAGCAAACCAAGCTCGATACTTCGGTCCGCTTCATCCTTCCGTACGGAAATCGCGAGTGAGCGCAGAGACCGAAACGTCGTCGCGGGTTGCGACACGCACTTACAAGCCGGCGATGCCGGCGGGCTGGTGGCTGCGCAAGGGCCACTACTTCTGGTACATGGTTCGCGAGTTCACGGCGCTGCCGCTGGCGCTCTGGCTGCTGTGGCTCCTCTACGAGATCCAGCGGGCCGGACGAGGACCGTCCGGCTACTACCCGCCCAGCTCGACACCTTTCGTCGTTTTCAGCGTCATCTGCCTGGTGTTTGCGCTGTACCACAGCATCACGTTCCTCCGACTGGCAGGCGTGATTCTCCACTTCAAGGTGATGGACAAACCTGTGCCGTCGGGGCTAGTCGTTGCCTCGCAGTTTGGCGCGTGGCTCGTGGCATCGATAGTCATCGGCGCCGTTCTGATCGGGTTCGGGAGATGAGCGCAAAGCCCAAAGCCGTCCAGAAGCCGGCGCTGGCTCACCTGTTCTGGTGGTTTATGTTCTCGCAGGGCGGCCTTTTCGCGGCGGTCTTGCTCCCGGTGCACATCGTGGTCCAGGGGATCCTCGGGCCGCTTGGCATCGTGCCCGTCGTGGATCGTCATTACGACACCTGGATCAGCATCCTGGGCAACCCGATCGTGAAGCTTTACCTACTCGTCCTGATCTCGCTGCCGTTCTTCCATTTCGCGCACCGCCTCCGTTACCTGCTGGTCGACCTGGGAGTGCCTGCCGCCAAGACCGTGCCGGCGCAGGCAGGCTTCTACGGAGCTGCGGTCGTGGTGACACTGCTCACCATCTATGTGCTCCTCACGACCGCTCCGATCTCGTTGGGGTGAGGCAGTAGTGTTCACAGTCGAAGCAGTCCCAGCCCCGGAGCTTGGCAACGCGAGCTTCTTGGTCGCCGACCGCGACCGCGGGGTGGCGCTCGTCATCGATCCTCTCCGCGACGTCAGCCCTTATCTGAGAATCGCCGATCGACTCGGCGTCAAGGTCACCAACGCCTTAGACACCCACCTGCACAACGATTTCGTGTCTGGCCGGCGCGAGCTGCAGGCCGCGGCGGGGACAGACATCGCCGAGCTGGCGCCCGGCCAGGACCTGCGGCTCGGTGAGATCACCCTCCAGGCCCTCCACACGCCAGGTCACACACCCGACCATCTGAGTTACCTGTTGATCGATCGCGACCGGCCGCGGGCGCTCTTCTCCGGCGGCGCCGTGATGATCGGCGCCATCGCCCGCACCGACCTGTTCGGCCCTCACCTCGCAGTGCAGCTCGCGCTGGAGGCGCTGCGCACGTTGCAGGTGAGGCTGCGCGGCCTGCCCGACGACATCGCTGTGTTCCCGACCCACGGGAGCGGATCGTTCTGCGGCACGGGCGGACACGGCGGGCACGAAACGACTCTGGGCCACGAGCGCGCCACGAACACGTTCTTCCAGACCACGGAGGTGATGCAGTTCCTGGCGCGCGCACTCAACCAGCAACGCTACCCGGCGTACTACCGCGACACAGCGGCGATCAACCTGGCGGGTGCCAAGCTGCTGGGCCTCGATCCACCACCGCCGGCGAAGCTAAACGCGGATGCGGTAGCAGCGCTCATTGACGATGGCGCCGCGGTGGTGGACGTCCGCCAGGGGCGCGACTACGATCGCGGCCACATCCCGGGCAGCTACAGCGTGGGTCTCGACGGTCCGTTCAGCGCGTGGGTCGGCTGGCTGGTCCCCCGAGGCCGGTTGATCGTGCTGGCCGGCGGCACCGACGCGCAGCATCGCGAGGCCCAGCGCCAGCTACACGGCATCGGGTTCGATTCAGTCGCCGGCGCCCTCGACGGTGGGATGGACGCGTGGCAGGCCGGCGGCCGGGAGCTGTCCACGTTCCAGACCGTCGATGTTGAAGACCTGGCGGCCTGGATCCTGAGCGCCGAACCGATGACTGTCGTCGATGTTCGGGACGAGCACGAATGGTCGGGCGGCCACGTCCCGGGCGCGGTCCATATTTACGTGCCCGACGTGCCCTATCGAGCGGCTGAGATTCCGCCTGAGGCGCCAGTCGCTGTGCACTGCGCTTCCGGCTATCGCGCCGGTATCGCGGCCAGCCTTCTGGAGCAGGCCGGACTGAAGCGGATCATCCACGTCAACGGTCCCTACTCGGACTGGGACCGCCTACACCTCGCGGAGACCGTGCCCTAGGCGTCGGTCGTTGCCGCCTCCAATAAGGCGGCGAACTTTCGCTGGGCGGCTTCGCGCCGAGTGGGGATGTGCTCGCGCGGCCATATGCCCTTCGGCGCCTCGTAGCCGGACAGGATCTGGCGAGCGACCGACACGCGATGGACCTCGTCGGGGCCGTCATACATGCGCGCGGCGCGAGCATGGCGGTACATCTCCTCGAGGGGGAGATCGGACGAGTAGCCGAGCGACCCATGGATCTGGATGGCCCGGTCGATGACGTCGTGCAGGACCTTGGCGCCGAAGAACTTGATGAGCGAGATCTCTTTGCGCGCTGCCGCAGCGCCCTCGGTGTCGATCACCCAGGCCGCATGAAGGGTCATCAGACGCGCCGCCGACATTTCGGCCGCCGAGTCGGCGATCCAGTTCTGCACCGTCTCATGGCCGGCCAGCTTCTTGCCGAACGCCTCGCGCTGCAGGGAACGCTCGCACAGCATGTCGAAGGCGCGACGGGCCTGGCCGAGCCAGCGCATGCAGTGGTGGATGCGGCCGGGTCCCAGGCGGGCTTGCGCGATCAGGAAGCCCTGGCCCCGCTTGCCGATGAGATTCTCCTTGGGCACGCGTACGTTCTCGTAAAGGATCTCGGCATGGCCGTAGCCGAAGCGCTCGTCGCCGCCCATGGTTGGAATGTTGCGCACCCTCTTGAGCCCAGGCGCGTCACCCGGAACGATGATCATCGAGGCGCGCTCATATGGGCCGGCTTCAGGGTCGGTCACGACCATTGCGATGAGGAAGTCGGCGATCATCCCGTTCGACGTGAACCACTTGTGGCCGTTGATCACCCATTCGTCGCCCTTGAGCTCGGCGGTGGTGGAGAGGAGCGTGGGGTCGGAGCCCGCCGTGTTGGGCTCGGTCATCGAGAAGGCCGAGCGCATCCTGCCCTCGAGCAGCGGATGGAGCCAGCGTTGCTTCTGCTCTTCGCTGCCGAAGTGGGCGAGCACCTCGGAGTTGCCAGAATCGGGCGCCTGGTTGCCGAAGATGATCGGCCCCCACATCGAGGCGCCCTCGATCTCGTGCATCAGCCCGAGCTTGACCTGCCCGTAACCTTGCCCTCCCAACTCCGGGGCCAGATGAGTGGCCCACAGCTTTTGCTTCTTAACCTCATCGCGCAAAGGGCGAATGGCACGCATGAAACCGGCCTCGTCGGTGTCCAGCACCTCGAGCGGGTACACCTCCTTCTGCATGAAGCCGCGCATCCAGTCGAGCTTGCTTTCGAACTCCGGCTCAGTCGAGAAATCCCAGGTCATCTTTTCAATCTCCTACGCGCGGGGCTCGAGCAGTGCGATGCCCTCTTCGATCATGCCCGTGATGGTATCCGTCAAACCTTCGTACATGGGGTCGGGGCGTTTGCCGCGCCTGTGCAGCATGAGGTTATAACCGAAGATCGCGGCGTACTTGTACAGGCTCATCGCGAGGTACCACCGCATTTCGTCCGCATCGGCGCCGTAGAGCTCGTACAGAGCTTCGATCGGGACGTCGATTGAGCCGCCCGGGTTGGGTGCGCCTTCGTATCTGCGGCGGTGGGAAACGATGCAAAGGCAGCCCAGGTCGAGCAGCGGTTGGCCGATCTGCGCAATCTCCCAGTCGAGCACGGCCACCACCTCGTGGCCGCGGAACAGCATGTTGCCGTAGTGGAAGTCGCCGTGGACGAGGGCCGGCGGACGCTCTTCCGGGACGCGCACTGACAGCAGGCCGCCGAGCTCGCCGGCCCGCAGTGTGAGCTCCTCAGGAGCACGGTCCATGAGCCAAAGCCACCGCAGCATCTCGGCGTTCAGGCCGACGGGAGCCTCATCGCGGATGCCAGTCTGGTCCAGCGGAAGCGCGTGGATTCGTTTCAAAACGTCAACCGCTGAGCGCGCGATGTCGAGTGGTTGGTGCTCGACACCGGCCTTCTCGATTCGTTCGCCGGCGACTGCTTCCATAAGGACGAACGGCCGGCCGTCGACCACAGGGTCTGACGTGAGGACCGGGATGGCGGGAACTGGCAGGCCCGCCGCGTGGAGGGCGGCCATGATGCGGCCCTGACGGACGACGTCGGCGGGCCCGGCTATCCGGGCGCCGGGAGGGGGGAGGCGAAGGACAAAGCGGCGCGGGCCATCGCCGTCGTCGATGCTCACGAAGTAGGTGAAGCCGGAATGACCTTCGGGAATGGGGTCCACGGAGATCACTCGCAGCTGCGGGCGTCCCAGCCGCTCGCAACACTGAGCCTCGAGATCCGACTGGATCTGGTTGGTCATTCGAGGTGTGCTGTGTCGGCGATGGTGCCGACCATGCGCACGTCACCAAACGCTCGGACGACGCTGACGCTGGTGTAGTAGGGAAGCAGGCGGAGCTGGCCGGGTTCGAGATGAAGCACGTCGGAGATGTAAGCCATGAGGGCGATGCCATGGGTAACCACAACCACGTGCTCGCCAGGATGTGCCGCGACGATGTCGTCGATGGCGGAACGCATCCTTTCAACGACGCTCGCGGTGGACTCCTTGAAGTGGAGCGTGCTGTCCTCGTCGAGCTCGAGGTCGATCTCTATAAGCCGATTGTCCTCATGCACGTCGCCGCCGATGATGTGAGCGGTCTCGACCGCCCGGCGCAGGGGGCTCGCGTAAAACGCTGTGGCGCCAACGTGTTTGACCCGCTCTGCGAGGAGTGCTGCCTGAGTGCGGCCGAGGGGGCTGAGTCGTGGATCGGAGCCATCGGTCATGCCCTCGTAGCAATCGCCGTGCCGCACGAACCAGATGGTCGTCACGCCTTCTACGCCGATCAGGAAGGTGGCTTCGAGCGATCTCATGGCCTGGGTCAAACGCTCCGCACCCCCTGCCACGGCTAACATTCGATCACATGCTCCGTGCTGCGGGCATCGTCGCCCTCATCGTTTTCACAGCCTGCACCCAGAACAACCCGCCTGCGGTGGCGTCGCCGTCGCCGGTGATTCCTCAGGGGAACTGGTCGCAGAATCTCACGTTCACGGGAGCGATCACCGGCCAGATCAATGCGATCGTGCCCGACTCAGGGGACCAGGTCAGCGCGTGCACGGGGTCCAATACCCGCACCGGCGAGCAGTGGGCCGACACGTTCTATGTATCGACCGACGGCGGCCCGACGGTATGGGAGATCGCGTTTGTCGTCAACAACTTCCGCGGCGCGGGAACGTACAGTTCGCGCGATTCCGCGCTCGTCGTCCGCAGTCTTGACCACACGAAGGCGTGGTTGAACCTCGCGCGCGACAAGGTGACATTCACCATGGACGCGACGCAGCAATCAGGGGCCATCAACGCTGCCCTAACAGATGCCAACACTGGCAAGCCGGCCCTCAAAGTCACAGGCACGTGGAACTGTCGGGGCTAGTGCGCCGCACATAGGAGATTCCGATGGAAGTCAGGTTCGACGGCCACTGTTTTGGTTGCGGCCCACTCAACTTGGAGGGCCTGCGCCTGGTGTTCGAGGCTGGCTCGGAAGGTTCGAGCGTCGAGTTCGAGGTGCCGGATAAGTACCAGAGTTGGGCGGGGATGGCGCACGGGGGGATCGTTGCATTGTTGCTCGATGAGGCCGTTGGTTGGGCTGCGTGGCATGCGGGCCACCCAGGCGTGACGGGCCGCCTACAGGTCAGCTACCGCAGACCGCTGAAGCTGGGCGAGCCCATTCGCATTGTGGGCAAGGTGGACAGGATGAGGCGAACGCTGGTCTATGCGTCGGCCTTCATCGAGAACAGGGACGACGGCTCGCGAGTCGCGGATGCGACGGCCATTTTGGCGATGACCGAAACCCGGGTCGATACCGCCGCCGGATAGAATCAGCACTCGAGTCGGGGGCTGGCGCAGTTTGGCAGCGCGCACGGTTCGGGACCGTGAGGCCCCGGGTTCAAATCCCGGGCCCCCGACCAGTTTCTGAATACGAATCCCATAATCCTCGACTGTCACAGCGGTAGCCGGGTCACAGCCGGGTCACAATTTCCCTGGGAAGTATCAGAAACGGCCCCAGTGGACACCTGGCGAGCACCTGTCTTTCATCGTGACCGATGACGATCATGTGGCTGATGGGATCCGAGAGCGGAGGATCCCCGTCTCCCGCTCCACCTTTTGAATTCGGAATCGCCGTCTAGGATAGGTTTGACCCCAACCGTGACCCCAACCCGCAAGAAGAAGTCGCGGGCTGAAGATGCCCTTGCGAAGCTGCAGCGGTTGATGCGGGTGAAGACCCGGGAACTTGAGCCTGGCTTTCTTCACGTGATCACGGTTCCGAGTGACATCGCAGCCGACGTGGAGCTGAGGCTCACCCGCCAGGAGTCCGATGCTCTGGAGAAGGTGCCGGACATCCTGCTCGAGGACCTCAGCCTAGAGCACCTCGGCGATAGCGCGAAGGATATCGTTCGGCGGTTTGCAGCTCGATCTGTAATCGACCGCGAGCGCGATCATGTGGCTGGGTTCCTCGCTGAGAACGCGCGTGAGCTGGAGACGCGGATCTGCTACGTCACGATCGACTACCTCAAGGTCGAATCGCCAGTCGAGGTTGCCGGGATCCAGCTCCTGCCGGTGGAGGCGCCGGAGGTTCCGCACGACGACCGTTTGCCTGGCCTTCTGCGCGATGCTCCGATAGGTTCGGTCGCTGCAGTTGAGGTGACCGGGACCAATCGCAGCTTAATGAGTGAGCGCGGCCGCACACGGGTTGCACACGCGCTTCGTGTTCTGCGAATCGCACTCCGGGAGCATCGTGGCATCAACGACAAGCAGCTGCGGTTTCGGCTCGGCCGTGCTTACGCGCTGGGCCCTGACTTGAGCGGTTGGCAAACGCCTACTGACGTCGCCTATGAACTCGAGCTCGACGAAAGCCTGATCGATCTTGCGAACCAACAGGCCGTCACCAGCGTGCCTCTTGTGGCTTCGACCGGGCTGGAGAAGCAGGTCCACATTTCGATCAGGTGGATGGAGCGTGCGCGCTTCACCGGTGAACCCATCGTCGCGCTGCTCTACCTGTTCTTCGCCCTCGAAGCTCTCCTTGGAGACATCTCCGAGGGAGAGAAGGCTCATGCGCTCGCGTTCAGGCAGGCAATGCTGGGTCAGGTGGTAACCGGTCAGTTCACGCACCCGAATGAGACGCTGTTTCTCTACGACGTCGTGCGTTCCGCGGCTGTCCATGGTGAGGCGGCACCCGACATCGACGACCGTTCGGTTTCGGGGTTTTGGCTGACGGTTCGATGGACCCTTGATCACGTACTGCGCTTCGCGGGTGAGAACCGGATTGCACGGCGCTCCGACCTCCTGAGGGCGCTCGACAATCACGCTGACCGGCAGCAACTTGAAAACTGGCTCACGTCATATGCAGGGTCGACGTGGCAGGACTACTTCAACAAGACCAAGTCCAAGCCCTCGGGCTAATTCCTCCCGAGAATGCTGTCCATCGTCCTAGCCGCTTCGCGGTGCATCGCCGGTGTCACATGAGAGTAGACATCCAGCGTCATCGCCACCGTCGAGTGGCCGAGCATCTCGCTCACGATTTTCGGGTGCACGCCGCGGCTGAGCAGCAACGTCGCGGCTGAGTGGCGGGCGCTGTGGAAGGGATTCGCCGGCACCTTGGCTCGATCGAGGAGCGCCTGCCAACGTTTCCAGGTCGTGGTGACCGCGAGCGGTCGACCGTCAGGCCGGGAGAAGACGAAGCCGATGGATGGGGCCTTGGCGCGATGCCTGCGCAGAGCGTCCACGGCGCTTCGCAATCAGTCCGCACGAGCCTACCGGCACCGCCGAGCAAGGGAGAGATCTCTCGGAGATAACTACCCTTCACGGCCAACAAGGAGCGCGCGGACAGGGTTCGATCGGTCAGCTGATACCGCGCCTCGTGGACTTCGGAGAGACACGGGTAGAGGCGTTGTGCAAGGCGATCATTACAGACTTCGGCGCGCCGGCGTAAATGGCAGACGCCCCGCTGATGCCCGAGAACATCGTGCACACGCTCAACGACCTCACGCTCGCGGTCGCCGCGACCATCGAGAAACTTCGTGTCGTCGAACTCCGGCCCGACACGGGCGCGGACTAGCGGTCAAGATCCGGCCGGCTGCCGAGCCACATCGACTGCCGAGTCCGGACGACCTTGCCGGCAAACGTGACCTCCCTTGCATGGGTTGGCTCGCTTGAAGACTTCCGCGGCGACGCCGACGGTCGCTCGCACCGGGGCTGCAGGCAGCTCGAGACGCGCCAGGAGCCGCGAAGGCGCTTGAACCCCGCCAGGCCGGGCTGCGTTACTGTTACATGGGTACTCCGCTGAATCGCAATCGGGTTGGGGGCTTGTTTAAAGCTGGGGAAACTCCAAGGGGCAACCTGTAGACTCATGCTCCGAAGTCGGCCGCACCGCGCCCGCCGAGTTCACTAGGATCGGAACTGGAGGTAGTTCGTAATGGCGTCACTTGAGGCTCCCGTCCGACCTCGGGTCGAGGTATTCGTGACTGGCCCCGCCAAGCTCAAGGGCTGGGCGTGGGACGACCTCGTCGTGGAGGCTGAGGCCCCCAATGCCGCCGCGCCTGCACCGAACGTCCGCGCCTACTACGCCCGAATGGCCGCCACCTTCCGGGCGATGCCCCGGCCGGCACACCACGAGCACGGGCCCACCGGCGAGCTCGAGCGCTTCTAGGCCGCAGGCGGCCGTCGCGGCCCGTTGCCTGAGGCCCTCTACCTGCCGCCCAAGGCAGACGAGCCCATGCTGCAGGGCGACATCTTCATCGACGTCCCCTTCGTGTGGGTTCCTGAGCGACCGCTATTAGTCGCTCGGTACGTGGGGCCTAGCAAGGGCCGCATCATCTACTCGATTCACAAGGAGTTCGACGGCCCGGCCTCACACCAAGGCAGCGAGCGCCCTCCGAGGGAAGAGTTCAGACTGAAGGACCGGCAGAGACCAGAACTCGCGCTCGTACCCGTGCTCCTAGCGATGGGGATGGTGCTCACACACGACTGTGAGATCGAGAACGACCCCGACCATAGGGCATTGGCCATGATTCGGCCCATCACGGACCTCGAGCCCGCATACCAGCAGAAGTGCCTCGCCGGCGAGCGCATGGACATGTTCCCGCTGGAGGCGCAGGACGAGCCCCCCGCGATGGTCACCTCGTTTGTCGACTTCCGAAAGACGACCCCGCTACGCCCGGGCGCGTTGGCCGCACCTGCAACGAGACACGCATCCGCTTCGCAGGAGCTTCGAGAGGCGGTTGCGGGTGCGTACTGGAACTACCTGCACCACGCATTTCAGGAGCCAAGGCCGCCGCTCAATGCCTAGCATCCCGCTGGCGCTGCTCGCCGACCATGCCGTCGCCAACGCGGCGGACCTCAAGCTATACGTTCTCGGCGGCGGCATACGCTCGCTGTCGTTCCCCACGTTTCCTGCGAACGTGCCCCGGCTCGCGCTGGCGCTGGGCCTCGAGTTCGGCCCGGACGAGCTCCGGCCCGAGCCCCACACGATGCGGATCGACGCCACCGGTCCTGGGACCGAGCCCCCGCTCAAGCCGTTGTCGGCCCAGTTCACCGTGCGCGCGGAACCGACTGAACCGGCCAAGCCCGTTTACTTCCACTTCGTCTTCAACCTCGAGAACATCACGCTGCCGGCCGAGGGCGACTACACCTTCTCGGTGCTCCTTGACGACAACGTCGCGACCAGCGTCCCGTTGCGGGTGGAGCGGACTCCCGGCGCGTTCGATGCGGCTGCAGAGGCGAGCCGCTTGCTGGACAGCGGATACCAGGCATTCACGAGTGGCGACCTCGCGGCTGCAGAGGCGGCATTCCGCGATGTCGTCGCCAGGTTCCCGTCAGACGCCGGAGGCCACAACAACCTCGGGTTCGTGTTGCTGAGCGCGGGTAAGGCGGCGCCCGCGATCGAGGCTTTCCAACGCGCACGGGAGCTTGGCTACAAATATCCCGAGCTGCTCGACGCGAACATTGGCTGCGCTCACTACCTGCTCGGAGACCTCGTGTCTGCACAGATCTTCTTCGAGCAATGCCTGCGCGTCCACGGGTTCAAGGCACCCCAGGCTGTGTTGTTCGGGATACATGGCAAGCGTCTGTTCCCAGTCACGCTCAACGCCGCAGCCGAGTACGTGGCGCTGATGATGCTGAACGCAGCCTGGAGCACCCGACAGTCCGACGCCGCCGCCGCGCGGCAGTACGTTGAGGGCGCAGAGGCGTCCGAGTTGCGCCACCGCGAGGACGATAGCGGAAAGAACTTCGCGCTTTCCTTGGAAGCTCTGCACGAGGGCTAAGAGCCCCCACGCGGACTCATCGCCCCGACGAGCAGACTAGTGCCATGAGACAGCCGCGCCTGTCCTCGAAGCTCTTCCGCGCCGCTCGCCGCGTCGACGACGTCGAGGCGCCGGCGTCCGGTGACCCGAAGCGGGTCGCACGCAGGGCGAAGAACAAAGCGGTCGGCCGGCTGCTCGCCCGCAGCGGATTCTGGCGCCGACTGTTTCGCTGAGCTTCATACATGGACCTGTGGGACGTCGTCGTCGCGCCTCGCGCAAAGGAGCCGATCGTCGGCGAAGGATTGCGCGACCTCGAAGCGAGGCTCGGAGAACGTTTCATCACCTTCGCCATGGAGCACATGCCTCAGGCCGCCCTGGTGGTCCAGGTGCGAGTGCAAGCCCAGTCTGAAGAGGATGCGCGGGCGGCCGCGGTTCTGATCGTCGAAAAAGCGGCGAAGGAATGCCACCTTGAGGTTCGGCCCGCAGCTACGCACGCGCACCGGGCCACGCTCTGATTTCCTAGACAGTCACGCGGGCTGCAGGGTCCTGGGTTTCGACCAGTGCGCTACGTTCTCGAGGCGCACGCGCGCGTTTGTGAGCAGCAATGATCACGGTCTGCGGGCGCCTACTTCGGTGACTTGATCATCATCGACGTTACCCAGATCTCGGGGCCAGAGCCGGTAGAGACCTAACGGGGCGGCGGGCCGTATGGATTCAGGAGGCTGCGATGTGGTTGACCAAAGACAGGATCGCGAGCTACGCCGTTACTGTGGTCCTCGCCGCTGGCGCTGGTTTCGGAGGGGGCTATCTCGGGACCGCCTTCCACCTGGGACCTCGTGGCGAAACCGGACCAGCGGGGGTGGCGGGACCGTCTGGTGCAACTGGTTCGAGCGGCGCTCAGGGGTCGGTCGGTCCGCAGGGCTCAACGGGACCTTCCGGTCCCCAAGGCCCAGCCGGTCCGGCTGGGACAGTTCCCTCCAATCTCGGTTTTTGTACGCAGAGCGGCTTCAACTACGACTATCCAGCGAGTTCGAGCGATCTTTGCGTATCGGGCGGTCACTTTGTCTCCGTGAATCCCTGAAGGACACGGGGTGCTGGCGACCGGCACGAGCGGGAAGATGGCGCGACGTATCTGCAACAACTCCGGCAAATGCCGATGTTGCAGAAGTTGAGCCTGAGAAGCGCCTAGCCAAGGAATGGCCCATAGGCTATGCGTTCAGCGCCGAACCCTCGGCCTCCTTCCGGGGGGCGCGCCTCGCCGTGGTTCAGCTGACCACCGCCAGGTTGGTCTGCAGACGGCATTTGACGAGACCGTTTGCATCTATCAGACCTTCTATGCCTCGGCTGCAGCTAGGGCGTCAGCTCGTCTCGGTCAGGATCCAATCACCACAATCTGGCTTGGCGATGTGACGCGAATCTCCGGCCCGACATAGGAGCTAACGGTGCCCGTGACACAGACGTGTCGATTCAGGTAATAGCCCTCCGGTGGACTACTGAATGCCTTTCGGTTCTCCACCCAAATGACCACTTCGAAGTAACCCTGGTAGGGATTGTGAAAGTCCAAGAAGGTCGGTTGGCCTTCTTCTGTCGGCGCGTAATGCGTCAAGACGATCGTCCCGTCCACGGTGACAGTGGTCCCGAGGTTTTGTTTGAGCAGGCTGATATTGTCCGCCGAGATTGATCCCTTCGGGCAAGAGACCGTTTGGGTCGTAGGGCTCTGCCCATGGCCGCAGCCCACGAGCGCAACGACTGTGAGGAATACCAGCACCAGCGATCGGATCAACGTTTACCGGCTGCGAGTGCGTCAGCTCGCCCCCTCCAGGCCGCAAATATGGCAACGAGCATGCTCAGCGGAAAGAGCGGTGACACGGTGAACGTGTTGGGTGCCGGAAGAAGTGACCAGTGCGCCAAGCCCGATGCAATCGCGGTGAGCGATGCGACGAGGCTAATGATTACTCGGAGCAAGACAACGCCGAGGAGTACGTAAGCGATGACACCCTTTCGGCTCGGCGCAAAGACTGTCGGGACAAGCACCAGGAAGTAGCCGAAGGCAGCCGCGAGGGCGAATGGCAGCAGGAAGGTGATCGCCAGCGCAACGACGATCGACTCCAGGGTGAGAGTCATGGTGGTGCCGAAGTAGTCG
>PLYD01000060.1:229-34041 GCA_003151665.1 Candidatus Dormiibacterota bacterium | reverse complement strand
GTGTTTTTCAGGGGCATGTAGTTAGGTTTCAGCCTCAGCGCTTTGGGTCAATCGTCGAAGGCCGCGAGGAACCCAGGATCACGGCCAGACATTCGTCAACGACGAGTTCCTGATCGAATCCGAACTCATCTCGGGTCGGAAGCTGGTCAAGTCCATACCACCGGAAAGAGAGGGCCTCATACGATCCCTAGCCATCGCGCTTGGCCCGCATTACGAATGCTGACAACGACTGACGTATCTCTAGCGAGATTTCTGCCGTCTCTTTCTCATCGGGCTCATCCACCTCCAATACATAGGTCGGGGCGGCGAATTCTCCCATTAGATCGACAAGCTCAAAGCCCCCCTCCAGAAAGTCGAAGCAATCGATGCTCGCGAGTTTGGTTATCTCACTTGCTGCGTCAATCTCAGAGAGATCACCTCTTAGGCAGAGTTCCGCGGTTTCCAAGGCGCGTTGAACTGCGGCTCGGCATTGATCATCGAGCACTCGACCCATGTGCCTACGTCAGCCTCGAGTGGAACCAAACCCGCACGCCAATGACCGCGTTTTCGAAGTAATGCACTTGCAGATTTCCCTCAAGACCGCCCAGACCCCCGCACCAAGTCGCTAATCGTGCTATGTCCGGTCGAGCGGCTCCGTGTGATCGCGCCATTGGGGGCCATCAGTGGCAACCCAGACCTTTCGCTTGAGCAACGTCGAGAGCGCCACTGTCAGCTCGAGCTCTCGCATGCCGGCCGCGGCGGCTAGCGGAATTACGAAGATCGCCTCATCCGCGTCGAGCGGCACAACAACCCGGATGTCGGTGCCGGTTACACCGTACTCCTTGAATAAGGCTCTGGCTTGGTTCGCCCAAGCTGGTGAGGTCATTGAACTGGGACGACAGTAGCAATTTCGGCCCGGTCGAGGGGGTGGCAAAGGAAGGTCGGCGGCCTGAGGGGCGAGGAGTTCGAATTCCCGCCATCGTTCCCGTTGGACCTTGCCAGGAGATGACGGAGACGGGTTAACGGCACACCCCCTCTGCGCCGGCAACGGTTCGCTCATCTGGCTCTTCAGTTGTGGACACGTCTCGAGGGCCGGTCAGCCTCCCCGCACCATCCCACCCAAGGACAGGCGATTTTGAGAGCCGCAGGGGGGACTCGGACCCGGGTGGAGGTGGAAGGCGATGTCTTGCCGTGACCGTGCACTGACCGACCGAGCCAGATAACACTGGCGCTAGCGATATACAAAGGGTTATCCTCACCATGACGTTATGGGAATGGCGACCCCGGGGTTAGCGCCACAAATCCCGGCCGCGGCGGATCAACAGCAGAACGCCAAGCACAATCAGGAGACTGGGCCATAGCACGTCGCCCCTCACCCAACTGAGCAGGCCAAGATTTTGGAGCAGGTAGTAGGCACCGATCAGAACTAGGGCTGCTCCCCAGAACCACGGCCACACGCCCCCGCCGCCCCACGCCCACGGTCCGTACCAACCGCCTGCCCAGTGATCGTGCATATAGTCCCGCCGCTGGCGACGCCATGCCCACCATTCATGGCGTGAAGCTCCAGGACCTGGAGGCTTGGGTGGCTCGGCAGGCGGAGGCGGCACGCTGTTCGGGGGCTCGGTGGCCATCGTGGCGATGCTACGCCTGAGAAGGGAACCGAAACATGAATCGGCACGCGATCCCGGCGTCAAGATCAATTCGCGCTCGGGGTCGAAGCGATTGTTCTGCCGGCCGGCCTCCTGGTCTTGCGAAGGTTCAGCTGTCCATGAGCGGGGAGCTACTTAGTCAGCCTCGGACGAATAAGTGTGTCCCACAAGCCACTTGGAGGGGGATGACCGTCGATTGTGACAATTCTGATCTCAAAATTTGGTGGACCCGAGGGGATTCGAACCCCTGACCTTCTGACTGCCAGGCACAGGGTTGACCGTCCACCAGAGTCCACGAGAGTCGTTTTCGAGTTCAGACCCGACATTGCCGGTGGTCGATTAGTCCACCAGAGTCCACCGAAGTCCACCCGATAGGCTGTCAAAATCGGGTTCCCGACCACCAGGTCGTGCCATTCCCTAAAGAGCCTAGCGAGAAGGACGACCCTAGCGGCTAGCTACAGCCACACCATGTAACCAACCCGCCTGTGAATAAGTGTGCCCCACAGGCGACCGAAAGCCGCCCACTTTCTCCGCACCAACTCGCGATGCCAGCCCAGAACCGTCTCCGGCTGGACCAGCATCCCGACCAGAGCCGCACGGCTTACCCTCTGGCTCAGCGCCGCCATGATCGTCCGATCCGCAGCATTCAGTCGCGGCCGCTTGACCTGCCGGCGCGCGACGCGAAGCTGGTGCAGGAGAAGGAGCAGCTCCGCCTCAGGGTCGTTGACCCGCAGCCGCAAATCAACCAAATCGAGGAGGAGCCGAAGCCAGGCGTACATGAGACCAAAAGCATCGGCGGTCGAAATCCTAACGGTCAGGCGACCTCACTCCGAGTAGCCTGCCCACCGATGAATAAGTGACCCCCACAGGCGAGGTAACTGCGCACGCGCGCGTGCGATATCCGCCGGAAATCAACACAATTCAGTTAGGCGCAGTCGCAGTCGGCGGTTGCCTCGGCCGGCATCCGGCCCAGGTCAGTTCGCTGTTCGCAGCACTCGACCCGAGTGATCGGCCGAGGCGATTGTCTGGTCACGCTTGAGCGCTAACCGTGCCGCATCTCTCCAATGAGAAGCCGCTCCGGTTGAATCGCCCCGGGCTTCAAGGATTTCCGCATATTGCGCATGACTCTCCGCAAGGCGTTCACGAAACCCTGAATTCGCCAAGACCCTGATCGCGGCGGAGAACTCTGCATCAGCTTGATCGAATCGTCCCAAATGCGAGTACGCCGCGCCAGCGACCTGGTGCGCGGAGCTGAGCGCGAGAGTCTCACCCAAGTGGCGGGAAAGCTCTACCGCCTCAGCCGCAAATGTGATCGACTCATTTGGTTCGCCGCCGGCGAGCTTGACCTCGGCAAGGCTGATAAGGACGTGGCTTTTCGCCCGCTCATCAATAGTCTCTGACAGATGCGAGAGTGCACTCTGAAAGAGCTCCTCAGCTCGTTTCAAATCACCCTGGCGCATAAGGAGGAGGCCAAGTTCGTTTTCGCCGCGAGCGATCAGTGCGCTGTCACGCTCGAGTGCGTAAAACGCCAAAGCTTTGTTGGTGTACTCGCTTGCGCGTTCAAGATCGCCCAAATTTTGGTATGCGATGCCCAGCCCGTGGTATGTCCGCCCCATGCGAGACAGGTCTCGTACTGAGCCCGCAGCAGCGAGAGCCTCTTCGTAGTACGTGATCGCGCGATCGTATGAATGACTGTGGACGTGAATGGTTGCGAGGTGCTCGAGAATCCTGGCCTCCGTGCCCGGGAGCCGCGGCTTGGTTTCGCGACATAGCCGTAACGCATCCTCCGCGACCTGCCGAGCGCGGTTGTCCTCCTTGAGGTATAGCGCGCAGGCCACCCAGTCGGCGCATTCAACAGCGAGCCAGGGGTCTGGATGATCAGCCAACAGAAGTTGCGCCCGCTCCAAGTGTGCTAGCGCCTCGTCTGGGCGGTTCAGTTTGACTAGGGCCTGCCCAACGTATTGGAGGACATTCGCTTCGACACGTCCTGTGAGGCGCTCTTTGAGCATTTCGATGCCGGCATCGAGCGCTTGCGAGAACTGTTGTTCCAAACAAAGACGCTGAAGTTCCTGTACGCCCTTGTCACCGAAGGTGGGCGGTAGTTCTTGGCCTGCTAATAGGAAGGAAGAAATGGGCTGGCCTGTACGGCTGGCAATTATTTCGAGGGTGTTGATAGATGGACGCGCCTTGCCCACTTCAACCAAGTGGATGGCCTGCCGGCTGAGCTCCTTTCCGGCCACCTGGGCAAGCGTCAGGCCGGCCTCGAGGCGGGCCCGCCGCAGCGCAGTCGCGTCGACGCGGACCCCGAGAGGACGCTTGCCTGGCCGTGTGCGAGGAGGAGAGATGGACGTAATTTTACAACACCGCCTTGCCATTCACTCTGCTGTAAAGCCAGTCAAGCGCCCTCAGGTTTAGTTAGACGTGCGGTCCCGTGCTGTCAGCCAATACGACAGCCGCTGTCGCGACGAACATCGCCACTGAGATCAATGACGTAAGGAGCCACTTGCGCATAGGAACCTCCCTGGAATGGGTCGCCCCAGAGTGGTGGCGGCCAATGCTCGCCATCGTGACTGCTAGCAAATGTCCCCGTCAAGCGACTCTTAGTCGCTTGACAAGACCCTTGTCATCAGCGATCCTAAGTACGTGCCGGCTGCTGTCGGGAGGGAGCTGGCCCGTTCAGGCCCCGAAGGAGCCTGGCGATGGCAGGTGTAGCCGCGTTCCAAACCGCGGGTCCCGCGTACGCGCCAGCTCGCTGCAACGCAACCGGGGATTGCGTTGAGCCCATTTCGTTCGATGATGAGGAAGGTGAGCCCGCTGGCGGACTTGCAACAATCGTCATGGCCCTAGCCTCCGCATTGGCATGCCTACCCGCTGCTGTCGCGATAGTCGGGCCCAGAATGCCTGCCCCCCTCGCGATTGGACTCGGCCTGGCTGTCATGTCACTCGCCGGCTTGAAAGTCATTGCTCTGCTTTACGGGACACACAAGCTCGTGCAGGATCAATTCCCACGGTCAGCGATTCTGTCGTTGGAGTGCTGACGCGCGGTGTCTGATGGAGCCCAGTAAGAAAAGCAAACGCCCGGTCGACATCGTGTTCTTCGATTACCTCAACATCCAGCATTCACGGATCCCGTCGCCGATCGGCACACTGACAAAGGGCTAATTGCGTGGCCAAATTGCAAGTGGGCTGAGCGAGTCGTGAGGCTCGATAACTGCCAGCAGACCTCCGGACTGGGTGACTCTTAATCCCAAGGTTCAGAGTTCGATTGGATAGTCACTGAAACCGCTGCGGCTTCGATACGGGGCTATCGCTCCCTCCTCGGTCATCTAAGCCGCCAAAAGCCTGGTTAGCTCCTTTCCCAGTTCTGACAAGCTGACCGGCTTTATCAGGTAGCCGTCGACCCCATCACGCTTCATCTCGTCGCGGAGCGCCCATCGTGTGTCGGCGGTCAGGGCGATGATCTTGATCGAATGAGCCAAGAGACGCTTCCGAAGCATTAGAAGCACCTCTTGGCCGCCGTAAAGCGGCATGTGGACGTCCAATATTAAGAGGTCGAACTCTCCGCTTGCGGCCATCTCCAGGGCACGGTTGCCATCAGGCGCAGCGCCAACCTCGTACCCCTTTTGCTCGAGAAATGCGTGCAACAGTTCAAGGCTCGCCGGGTCATCTTCTGCAACGAGAATTCGCGCGGCGCTCATTCGACTGAAACACTTGGTTCGAGTCGCTGCGCGGACAGGAATTCCCGGATCTGATCACCCAGAGTCCTGGTATCGATTGGCTTGGAGATGTACCCCGCGCAACCGGCCGCGAGCGCCTGCTCGCGGTCGCCGGCCATCGCGTGAGCTGTCAGCATCACTATGGGTATCGCCGCCGTCGCTGGGTCAGCCTTGAGCTTACGTGTGAGTGCGAGGCCGTCTTGCCCAGGGAGTTGCACATCCATCAGGATCAGGTCCGGCATGCGGAGGTTCAACCGCTCCAGAACCTGTTCCGCCGAGCCTGCCGAATCAACTCGAAAGCCTTCGAGCTGGAGCACGGTGCAGACGAGCAGCTGGCCGGCCTCATTGTCGTCAACGACAAGGATGAGCGAGGACATCTTCATTTCTTAACCGCAGGTATGTTCAGAACCACTTGTAACTCGCCGAGCAGGTCGACTGCTCCGATCGATCCGCGGCTGAGGATGGTCGAAACATGGCCATCGAGCTGATCGAGGTCAGCGTCGGTCAGTTGCTTCGCGGTGAGAACGATGATCGGGATTCCCTTGGTCGCTTTGTGCTTGCTAAGCGCCTCGACCACGTCGAAACCGCTGACCTCCGGCATGAGGAGATCGAGCACCACGAGATCGGGTTTGCCCGATCTGGCTAGTCGGATGGCCTCTTGTCCACCGGTCGCAAATATGACCTTGAAGCCCGCCGGCTTCAGCACGTGCATCAGCCAGTCGCGGTTCGCGGCTTCGTCATCGACGATCAGGATGCGGGCCTGCTGGCCATTGGACTTGGGCTTGGAGGTGACGCTGTTAAGTCGCTTGACGAGTTCCTTTGCATCGACCGGCTTGACGAAGTAGTCGAGTGCGCCTAAAGCTGTCCCTAACTCGGGGTTGTCCACGACGCTAACCACGATGACTGGTATGTCTCTGGTCATATCGTCGCGCTTGAGTCGCCCGAGGACCTCCCAGCCATCGACCCCAGGAAGCATGATGTCCAGGGTGATGGCGACGGGCTTGTGCTCCTTCGCCATAGCCAACGCCTCCAGACCGTTGCGAGCGTTCTCGGTCCGGAACCCGGCGCGCTCGATCTGACGGGTGATCAACTCGGCCGAAGCAGGGTCGTCCTCGACAACGAGCACCAGCGGTCGCGAAACGTCCACGATGGCCGCTTTGATTTTCCGGTCGGGTGCCCGAGGCACGCGATCGGGACTGCGAGCTTCCAACGGAAGGTAGATCGTGAAGCGGCTGCCTTTGCCAAGCTCGCTTTCCACGCGAACGTCGCCTCCGTGCAGGATGGCGAAGCTCCTGGTCAGCACGAGACCTAGCCCAGTGCCCTGCTGCTTGCGGTTGGCTTCCGAGTCGACCTGCTGGAACTCTTTGAACAACCGCTTAATGTCATCCTCCGCGATGCCAATGCCGTTATCTGAGACGACGATCTCCAGCCGGTCGACGGCTCTTGCGGCTTTGATGGTCACTTCGCCGCCATCAGACGTGAACTTAATTGCGTTCGAAACAAGGTTCAGGATCATCTGTTTCAACTTGCCTTCGTCCGCAAGGATCTGACCGGCGCCCGTGGCTTCGAACTCGAGGCGTATCCGCCTTTGCGCCACTAGCGGCTCCACGATGCCCGCGACCTGGCTGACGACGTCTTCGACTGAAACCATCTGCAGGTGAAGCTCCATCTGCCCCGCTTCTATTTTCGAGAGGTCGAGGATGTCGTTGATGAGCTCAAGGAGGTGCTTGCCGCTCGAGTGGATCTGCTCCAGGAATCTCAACGTAGTCGCGGCAGGAAATTGACCATTCTCGGAGTCGATTAGCAGCTCAGAGAAGCCGAGGATCGCGTTCAGTGGCGTCCGCAGCTCATGGCTCATGTTGGCTAGGAAGACGGTCTTGTGGCGGTTGGCCTCCATCAGGTCGGCATTCGCCTCTTGGAGCTTCTCGAGTAACCGTGCTCTGTCCACTGCTGTAGCGACAGCGCTCATGAACTGCTGGACGCGAGTCAACCCGTCGCTTCCAAAGTTCGGCGTAAACGGGCCGGCGATTACCACGAGGCGCCCCCCCTCGCCTGAACCGGCAATGGGAAGCACCAAAAGCGTCCGGTCTACTCCATCAAGAAGAAACCGACTCTCCCCTTCTTTCAGCTGCGAGATGTGTTGCTCGAGGTTGCTCAGTTGATCTGTATCGAGGCCCCGGGACGCCATTCGGGTGCCACTTCCATCGAAGGCGACTGCAGCCGCCCCACCGACCAGCCGCATCGCCCATTCGAGGCTCTGGTCAAGTAGAGCGACGGGCCCTTCGCCGAGGAGCAGTTTGTCCTGCATAAACACGCGAAGACCCTCCTCCTCGGAGGAGCGCCATTGCCGGCGAAGCCAGGACGGTGGCGAAAAGCTGGCGTAGAGCAACGGAACAATCAGAAGTACGGACAGCTGAATCAGTATCTGAAACAGTGGGGTGGAGTTGAAGGCAAGGGAGCCAACGGCAGCCAACAAGATGGCCACCAGGCCACCGAAGCCGATACTCAAGGAACGCAGGCGCCATGCTTGGACCGCGGGCAGGTCGCGTGCGACGAGCCAGAAGCGAACGATTGGCTCCACGATCATTGCCAACCAAACGAGAATGAGCAAGATTGCGGCTCCGGTCATGAGATTCAGCGGTCCAGCATTGACCGCGAACAGGCCCTGGGTTGCGAGGTAGCCACCGAAGGCAACCAATACCGCGATGACCGCGACGGCGTGCCACTTTCGCGTTAGCGGAATCAACGAGCCCCTGAACCGAAGCAGTGCGTACCCGGAGCCGATGAAGACCAGGAGGCTTATCTGCGGAAGAAGGGGTGGTGTGTAAGCCTTCGGAATGCGGCCGAGCAGTACAACCAGTGACAGAAGCACGATGGCCAGGGCGAGGAATCCGAGGGAACGGTCGCGGCGTCTTGCCCAGCCCACAGCGGTTGCCACGCCAAGGAGGACGAACGCGATCGCGTCCGCGTTCTGCAGGTACAGGAGGGCCTCTTTCAGGGTCGCTTCTCGCCTGGGCGAGCCGGGCTGGTCGGATCTTGTTTGTAGTCCCGACCCGGTGGTTTCAGAAGGGTGTGCATTCGCCTATTCACGCATGCTCAATAATTCCCCTTCAGCGCCGAAAGATCGCCATTCGAACAGATAGGCGTGGAGCCCTTCAATCCAAGGGGAAGGTGTCCGCGATCCTCTATGGGCGAAGCTCTAACCGAGGGTGGTTGTACACGAGGCACTCCATCATCTTCCACCCAACATTGCGAATTCCCGAGCCCTAGGTAGGGCGGCCACCACGATCGCCAAGAAAATAGGCTGCAGATAGGCTGCAAAATAGGCTGCAGGAGCCCAGCCGCTTAGGCGCGCGATGATGCGATGGGTCGATTCTGATCTCAAACTTTGGTGGACCCGAGGGGATTCGAACCCCTGACCTTCTGACTGCCAGTCAGACGCGCTCCCAACTGCGCCACGGGCCCACGACGGGGAGGAGAAGATGATACCGCCCACCTCTGACCCGACCCGCCCGACGCCGTTACCATCCAACACAGCCAAATGAAGACGAGCGAAATCGAACCTGGCGTCTTGAAGGGCGGAGGATATCTCGCACTCCCCGACGCGCCCGGCCCCCACCCCGGCGTGGTCGTCATCCATGAGGCCTACGGCCTCAACGACAACATCAAGGACATCGCGGGCCGCTTCGCGGGCCAGGGCTACGCTTCGCTGGCGGTCGATCTGTTCAGCGGACGCAACCGCGCCATCTGCATGACGCGATACATGGCCGGGATGCTTCGGGGATCGGTCGACCGCTACGGAATCTCCGATCTGAAAGCGGCCCTCACTCACCTGGCCGCCATGCCCCAGGTCGATCCCGAGCGGATCGGGGCGATCGGCTTTTGCATGGGTGGTGGGTTTGCGATCGCGTGGGCCTGCACCGATCAGCGCCTCAAGGCGATCGCTCCTTTCTACGGCGCCAACCCGCGACCGCTGGACGCCGTGAAACGCGCGTGTCCCGTCGTCGGGTCATACCCCGAGAAGGACTTCACCACCGGCGCCGGCCGCGCCCTCGACCAGGCCCTCGACACCACAGGCATCGCGCACGACATCAAGATCTATCCTGGCGCGGGCCACTCGTTCTTCAACGATCGAGGCCGTGCTTACAACAAGCCGGCTGCGGACGACTCATGGACACGCGTCCTCAGCTTCTTCGGGGAGCACCTGACGCCGAAGCGCTGAGCGGACGACGCCGCGACTACGGTCGCGTGCGAGCAGGCCAACGCCTCCGCCGGCTGTGGTTGACAGTCGCCGGCTGCGAAGGTCGGTGAGCCGCTTGCACAGGCCGCGTGCTGCGCTCGCGATAGTGCCAGGCGCCTTCCTCGAGAAGCCGGTTGGTGTCCAGCTCGCGGATGTCGGGCGCGCCTTGCCGGCTGAGCTTGACCCACGCCACCTCGTCTTCCGGCGTCACGAACGTGAGCGCGCGCCCCGCCTCGCCCATGCGTGCGGTGCGGCCGACCCTGTGCGTGAGCCACTGCGCCGAATCGGGCAGCTCGAAGTTGACGACTAGCCCGACGTGGTTCACGTCGATGCCGCGGGCCGCCACGTTGGTGGCGACGAGGATCTGGCTGCGTCCCTCGCGGAACGACGCCATCGCCCGGTCGCGAATCGCCTGCGACAGGTCACCCTGCAGCTCGACCGTGTTGTGGCCCAGCTGACGCAGGCTGTGGTTGAGCTTCTTCACGCCGTGCTTGGTGCGCCCGAAGATGATCGCCGTGCCACCATGACGGTGGAGCAGCCGGCTCAGCGTCTGCAGCTTGTGCTCGCGTGCCACGCGCAGCATGCCGTGCTCGAGGGTCGGACCACCTTCGGTCTTCAGCCTCACCTGCACCGCGTCGTGCGTGTGCTTCTCCGCCATGTTGCTGACCCACGTCGGCATCGTGGCCGAGGCCAGCACGGTCTGCGGCTGGTATGTGAGTCCAAGCAGTTTCTCGACCGACGGCGCGAAGCCGGCGTCGAGCATCTCGTCCGCTTCGTCGAGCACGAGGTACTCGATGCGTGAAAGCGACACCTTGCCCTGTCCCACGAGGTCGAGGATCCGGCCCGGCGTGCCGACGACGACGTCGACGCCACCCTTGAGAGCGAGCCTCTGTGTCGCATATCCGACGCCGCCGTATAGAACGGTCGACCGGAGGTCGCACTTCATCGACCGGAGCACCTTCTCCACCTGGAGGGCGAGCTCCCGGGTCGGGGTGACGATGAGGGCTTTCGGCCCGGCGCCACGCCGAGGCAGCCGCTCGATCATCGGGATCAAGAAGGCGAGAGTTTTCCCTGAGCCTGTGGGCGCTTCGATGACGACATCGCGTCCTTGCATGAGGGCTGGAATCGCTTCAGCCTGGACTTGAACCGGCTCGTCGATTCCGAGTGCGGCCAGAGCCGCGAGGGTATGCGGGCCTACGCCCGCGTCAGCGAATGATGACAACGTTTTCTCCTGATCCTCTCTAAGGTCGTGTTTGCCGCGACGATCAGGACACCGTTACCGATTACGGCGAGAGAGGACCCGAGCGAGCGTGCCGGCAGGAACCGGCCGAGGCACTCACTGTACCGGTTTCGCCGAAATCCCGTTTCGCGCAGGGTGCGGTTCAAGTTCAGCCGCCAGTTTCCTGAGGCCCCTCGTCGCGCCGGATCACACGAACGGCACTACGGCTTTTGAGCAAAACCTCTAGAAGCGGTACCCTCGCCAACCATGAACGCCATGGTCGACAGGTTCGGGCGGACGGGGTTCGCGGCCCTCTCGAGCCTGATCTGGGCGGTGCCGATGGCCGCCTGGGCGGGCTCCGCCGACCTCTCCCCGGTCGACAAGACCGCCTACCCGTGGATCGCCCTTGGGATCGGGCTCGTGATGCTCGCCGTCTGGATCATGCTCCTGACCCGGCTCGGCCGCATCCCCGTCTCGACTAGACAACGGCGCTTCGACATCGGCCAGATGTCCCGGCCCGAGCGGATCTGGATCCTGGCCGCCGCCGCCTTCGCAACAGGGCTGATCGCCTGGCTGAACGCCGCCGCCACGGTCGACTGGGGCCCGCTGGGCACGGCTGTGAGCGCAGGGAAGACCGGGCCAACTGTATTCGCCATGGTCCTGGCCATCTTCCTGCTGGCGATGGTCGCGGGAATCCTGTTCAGCTGGCGCAAGGCTGGGACCGCCTACAGCACCCGAATCCACTAGCGCCGGACCTCACCTGGAATAGTTGCCTACGCAAGCAAGTAGTAGTACTTAGCTGCGGCTGGAAAGGCTGCTTCAAATTCCAGGAGGAACACACAATGGTCAGGTACGAAATCGATCCAAGTCACACCAACGTCGGGTTTTCGGCCAAGCATCTGGCGGTGTCCACCGTGCGCGGGCACTTCAGCAAGTTCGACGGCTTCTTTGAGGGCCCCGACGACGACTTCACCAAGGCACGCGGCGAGGTCAAGATCGACGTCGCGAGCCTCAGCACGAAGACGGACCAGCGGGACAACCACCTTCGCTCGGCCGACTTCTTCGACATCGAGAAGTTCCCTTACATGACCTACAAGGTCACCGGTGTCGAGCACGTCGAGGGCGACACCTACAAGGTCAAGGGCGAGCTCACGATCAAAGACACCACCAAGCCGCTCACGCTGGAGGCCACCCTCGAGGGCCGGGTCGCCGACCCATTCGGCGGCAAGGAACGCCTTGGCGTCACCGCCAAGGGCCAGATCAACCGGATGGACTTCGGCCTGAACTGGGACGGCCTCGCGGGGGCGATACCCATGGCGAGCCACACCATCAAGCTTGAGATCGACGCCGAGATCGTCGTCAAGACCGCCGAGCTGGCACAAGCGTAATCACGAGTTCCCCGACAGAGGGTAGGGCAAATCCCTGCCCTCTTTTTTATCTCTGAACCAGGAGGGCAACATTTACCATGAGCGCCGTGTCAAAGGTCAGTCGAGCGAAAGCAGTGCAGCTTTGGGAAGGTTTGTCCCGAGCGCACAGCACGATGACCGCTGCGATCGAGAAGGACATGCAGCCCGAGGCAGGCATGCCTCTCGCGTGGTACGAGGTTCTGCTGCACCTCACTCGCGCATCCCAAGGGTCGATGCGTTACCAGGACCTGGCGAAGGTTGCCGGCATCACCGACAGCGGGGCTTCCCGGCGCCTCGAGCAGATGGTCAACGCAGGCCTCATCGACCGCAAGTCCTGTCCAACCGACCGCCGCGGCGTCTACGCGCATATCACGGCGGCGGGACAGGCCGGTTTCGAGAAGGCGCACGCGGTGTTTCTACGTAGCCTCGACCGCAACCTGGCCAGCCACCTCGAACCCGATGACGCGGACGCGATGAGCGCCGCCCTCGCGCGGCTGTCCTAGTAGTCCGACGCCCTGGGCGCGGCAAGCGGCGTTAAGGATGGGCCTTAGTGAGTGCTCGTCTCCGCCTTCTTGGCGAGATTGGAAAGCAGGGTCCCGAATTCCTTCGAAACGCCCGGGCCCAACATGCCGCCGAGGAACCCCAGCGGTCCCTTGACCTCGACCGTCTGACTGATCTTGGTCTCGGCGCCCACTGGTTCCACACGGCAGTTGAAGCGGAACGTTGTCCCCGGGATCACGTTGGTCTCGAGCGCGAAGAAGCGCCCCGGCTCCACCTCAACGATCCGCATCGTGTGATGCTGCCCGGCCTTGGTGTTCATCACCGCGGTGCTGCCAGTCGCAAAGGGTCCCTGCAGCTCCATCGTGCTCACGTTGGGGTTCCATTCGCCCCAGGTCGAGGTGTCAGACCACACCTTCCACACCTTGTCCGGCGATGCGGTGCTCACGACTGACGTTCCATATTCAGCCACGGATCGGATTCTATAGTCCCGATGTGAAGTCCACCGGAATCCCCCTCGGCTACGGCATCGATTTCGGGACCAGCAACAGCGCGGTCTCCATCGCCTACCCGGACCGCGTCGAGGTGCTCGCCCTGGGCACCGCACGTTCTTCGCTCACCCTGCCTTCATTCGTCTACCTCCACCGGTCGGGTCGCCGCAACGCGGGCGACGAGGGCGTCAAGACCTTCCTCAAATCGGGCCACCGCAAGACCGACTGCTGGAAATGCCCGCTCGCGCCTTATGGCTGGGACACCGAATGCCGCCAGTACCGAAAGGGTGGCGGCTGCAACGACGCGCGCCTCCTATCCGGCGTGAAGCACGAGCTGGCGAAGCTCGGCTTCTCAGGTACCAACTCGTGGGCTGTCGACTTCTCGGTGTCGAATCTGGTCAGCGTCGTCCTGGAGCGGTTGAAAGCCGAGGCGGACGCAGCCGTTGAGCGAGCACCGAATCGCGTGGTGCTGGGTCACCCGGTGGTGTTCGCCGGGGCAGACCCGCACGATCGGGCCGCCTCAGAGGCGGAGGCATTCAAGCGCCTCGAGCACGCCGCGATCAGCGTCGGGTTCACAGAGGTCGCGTTCCTGCCGGAGCCGACTGCGGCCGTGATCGGTGAAGAGAAGCATCGCGGGGTGGAGATGGCTGTCGACTTCGGCGGCGGCACATTTGACGCGGCGATCATGGACTCGCGCACGGGAGCTCCGCACATCACCGGCATGGCCGGCGTGGCCGTGGGCGGCGAGATCCTCGACGGCGTCATGTTCGAGACGAGCGTCGGGCCCGCGCTCGGGCTCGAGCGCCTACCGAGCTGGCTCTTCAACGAGCTGCGCACCGCCAGCTCAGTACGGCTCCTGATGGCTGACCCTGGCATCCCATCGATCCTCGCCAGGATCGGCGGTCGCGAAGCCGAGCTCGTCCACGCCCTCCTTTACGAAGGCCACGCGTACGACTTCTACAAGGCGATCGAAGCGGCCAAGATCGCGCTGTCGGATTCGGAGGAGGTCGAGCTCAGCTATCCCGCTTTGGACCTGCGGATACCGCTCGGACGCCACGCTTTCGAATCGATGATTCGTCCCGAGCTGGACCTGGTCAAGCAGGCAATCGCCGCGGCCTTGAAAGAAGCCGCGATCGAATCGAAGGATGTCGACCGCGTTCTCCTGACTGGCGGCTCGGCCTATATTCCTGCGTTTCGCGCCGACCTGGTCGACATGTTCGGCGCAGATCGCCTCGAGCAACGCGACGCTTTCACCGCCGTCGTCCACGGCCTCGGCGTCCGTGCGCAGCAGCTCTGGGCGACGTCGGGGGCGGCTTAGCCCTCCGCCACCTTCAAGGAGGATCGCACGACCACGGGCGGCGCCTTGGCCCGCGTCCAGTTCAAGAAGACGATTACCCCCAGCAGCAGAGCGGTGCCCACCAGCTGGATCGGATAGATCGGCTGGTTGAAGCCCCACGGCGGCGGCGCCG
Organism: Candidatus Dormiibacterota bacterium; assembly: GCA_003151665.1. Next base: position 19,374 of record PLYD01000060.1, on the reverse strand, counting down.
ACGCGATGAGCGTGGCGGCGACAGGGTAGGCCATCTCGGCGATCGTCGCCAGCGAGGCCGGCGTCTTCGACAACGCGCGGTAATAAAGGAGCAGCGCCAGCAGCCCAGGCACGATTGCGATCGCCAACAGGTTGGGCACGAAGTCGCTAAACCGGTAGTGGCCGAAACCGCCGAGCCCGTTCTGCACCAGGACCACAACGATGAGCACCGGCAGCGCAAGGGTGAAGCGAAGCGCCGTCATGCTCCAGAAGGAAATCGAGCCCAGGGCAAAACGTCCGAGCACCGTGCCGCTGGCCCAAAGGACTGCCGCGCCCAGTGCAAGGAGCCCAACCTCAATGCGCCCGTTCTGCAGAGCCGAGATCGGTGACAGCGGGTCACTCGCAAAAACGACCATGTAGACAGCGATGATCGCAACCGCGGCCGCCGGCCAGAACCACGGCCGCCGGCGCTCGCCGAGGACGATCCAGGCCAGCACAATCGCGATCAAGGGCTGGGTCTGCTGCAGCACGAACGTCTCCGCGAACAGCTGATGCTGAGCGGCAATTTGGAACGATGCGGTGAACAGGATCGTCGCCAGCGCCTGCGCGCCGGCCGCGATGATCGCCACCGCCGTCCAGCCGCGAGCGCCCAGAAGCCGGAGCTCATGGCGGCTCCGGATCAGCACCGGCAGCAGGAAAAGGGTGATGAGCGCGTCTTCCGCGACGACTATCTGGGTTGCAGTGAGGTGCTGGACGAGCTGGTTGCGGAAGTAGGCGTCGGACGCCCACATGGTCGCCGCGAGCGCCACGAACACGACCGCGTAACGATCGATAACTCGATTCATCGGCCCCATCTCAAACGGCCACAGCAGCCGATTGCTTCCACCCTCACGACTACCTCCGATTTTGCAGGGAGGCTTCGATGACCTCCGCCGCCCGAAGATCGCCGGCGCGTCCGCTTTCCCGCAGCCGGTCAGCGACCTTCTGCTTGGTCTCGGCCGTGCCGGCCGGGCCGGTTTTGAACTTGATGTGGCTCCTCACGATCCGCAGCCGCATGGTGGCGAGCCGCCGCAATCGCGCGCCGTAGAACTCGCCCACCTGGACGGGCTCGTAGGTGGCTCCTGGCTCGTATGAGCGCAGGAGGCGCTGCAGCGCGCCGGCGACGTCCTCTGGATCGGTTGAGATTCGCTCCGCATCGCACTCGAAGGCCACGGCTCGGAAGTGCAGGGTTGCGCGCCCGGCATCTCGTTCATCGACCCAGTGGTGGGGCGACCACGCCAGATAGTCCGAGACGAAGAAGGTGACGTGGGGGTTGGCTCTCACTGCGTCAAATGTCGGGTCGGCCTGCACGCAGTGCAGCTCGATGACGTCATCTGTCCTGACGAAGGGCAGGATGCTGACCTGCGGATATCCTTCGGGCGGGCACGCGATCAGCGTGCCGTGGCGCATCTCCGCCACGAATCGGTCGGCGGCCTGTTGGTCGGGTGGGTAATTGGAGCTGGCGAACACCCCACCAGTGTCGCTTACGCCGCGGCTAAGCAGGCCTGCGCGGCGTGCCCGAAGGCGGCGTACGGAAAGGTGACCCCGGTTTGCGTCGGAACGCCAATTCCGAAAATCGATGGGCCCATGTACGTGTACCGGCCGTTCAATGGAACGCGCTTACCTCGACGAGCCCCGAGATCGGCCGGCGCCAGGGCAGGCTTCTCGCCATCGCGCGCGAACCAGTTGAGGAACGCCTCGTCCTGTGGGTGCCAGACCAAGCCTGCGGCAAGATCGGGGTTTCCCGGCAGGGGGAACCAGACCCCGGCCAGGACATCGCCAGTCTCGAGATCCGACGAGCACATACCGGGTGCGGTTGGGATCTGGTACGGCTGAACCAGATTGATGCCGAACGGGTTGTCGATCCACTCGGCGACCTCGTGACTCAGGGCCTGGATGTCGGAAATGGCGGGGTTGCGCGAGAGGCCGTTGGGCGTCAAGTACGCGGCGAAGACGAAGGTACGAATCTTGTCTTTGCCCTTGAGAGAGATCGGCGCATTGCTGGCCGGCGATCCGGCGCCGTGGCCGCCGAGGCTGAGCTGAAGGTAGTTGCCGCCCGAGTAGAGGACGACGTTGTTGGTGAGGAAGATCGGAAGGATGGTGGGCTTGAGGTTCATGTCGTCGATGAGCGCCGCCAGCTGCTCCTTGAACCAGGTGGAATCGACTCGGCCGACCATTACGTTGCCCGGGCTCAATACAGCGACTCCCTGGCTCTCAGGTACCTGGATCGACACGGTCTCGGAGACGCGCGGCTGGCCCAGGATCACGTGGTAGCCGGTTCCGACCTTGCCGAACTGCGCCCGTGCGAAGGCGTCGCCGAACTGGACTCCGGTATCGCTAGAGATCGGGAAGTCGGTTGGCGTGAAGATGGGCGAGGCGATGGTGTCAGCCACGTTGTCCGCGCCATTCATGGTCGCGTTCTGGGCCGTCGCGACATAACCGTTAGGAGGGAAGTTGGCCGGCGAGATGTTGAGAACCGACACGTCCTGAGGCCCGGCCACGAACGTGAAGCTCAGCGGGATGATCCAGGTCGCGACCGTCGTCGACTCGCCCCGCCTGGGATCCGAGCCGACCATCGTGAACGGATATCTAACCTGGTTGGTCGGGTCCTTAAACGAGGAGCTCCAATGCGGAACCGTCCGTGGCTTCCCGGACGAGGCGTTCCCGTTATCGGACGAATCGGACGATGAGGAGTTGAACCCTTGTTCACCGCTCGATGCGAAAACGCCGGCCGACGGGAGCAGCGTGGACACCAGCAGCGCCAGGCCGCACAGCACCCAAGCCACACCCAGCTTTCGAGACTTCAACGACCCACTCCCATCCTCGTAACTTCGTGCACTTGTGCCCCGCATTTAGGGGCTGTGTGAAGAAGAATAAGGGCGGACAGGAGACTTTTCATCTCCCTTAACGCGAATTCTTGTGAGGCTTAGCCTTCGTCCTCGGCGACAGCCGGCTCCAACGCCAGCTCAGGGTGCTGCACCACGTAAACCTCTTCGTGGCGGTCGTGGCCTTCCAACCGGCGCTTGCCGACGCTGACCAGCCGGATGTCGTCTCGCAGGATGTCGGCGACGATGGAGTAGGTCGCCTCGGACACCAGGATCTGGTTGCCGACCGCGCGTCGGCGCAGCTTGGCGCACCGGTTGACGGCGGGCGCCCGGTAGTCGCGATCCTGCGCGTCGGCCTCCCCGGTGAGCACCGCCATGCGGACGCTGATGGGGATCTTGTCGGTCCATGGTTCGGTCATGAGCGCCTTCTGGGCGTCGAAGGCCGCGGCCACCGCGTCCGTCGCCCGGAGGAAGACGGCGAAGAAGCTGTCCCCCTCCCCTCGTTCCTTGAGCACCACCCCGCCGTTGCCCTCGATGGCCGCGGTCAGCAGCTGGTCGTGGCGCTTCATTGCCGCGTACATCTGAGCCCGCTTCTGGAGCCAGATCGGCGTCGACTCGACGACATCGGTCATCAAGAATGTGACCACGCCGTCCGGCAGGAGCTCCCCGTTGACCGGCCCGGGGGCGGTCAGGGCGACGTCGCCCGTACCGTCCCTTGGATTCAGGTTGCCGACAACTGCCAGATAGTCGTCGATGGTTTTGGCCCGGCGGAAAAAGTGGACGTTGTAGGAAGGGAGGTAGCTCCAGCTCAAAAAGCCGTCAACCACCTCGCCTTCCCGGCATATGTCGGGGGCCAGGCTGAGCAGCCGCCCTAGCTTGGCGGTGGTCGGCGGATCGAGGTTGAGCTCTCGAGCCGCGTCGTCGCTGGTCACCCTTTCGACAGCCTGGTCGGCGTCGACGGCCAGGCGGATCGCCTGGACAAAGATGTCGAGCTCGCCCTGGGTGTCTCGGGAGCGGCGAAGCTGATCAAGGCTGAGCTTCACCTCGGATTCGCCGCTGGACGCCTCATCCGGCGCGAATATCGCGATCACGCGCTCGAAGGTCTCGTCCACGGCGAACTCACGCGTCGCCCCCTGGTAGAGCTCGCCGACTGTAGGCCACCGACCGTTGGCGACGAAGTAGCTCGCTGCGGCCTGCTCGTAAAGCCAGCCCGAACCGTTCAGCTGCAGGTCCACGCCCAGGGCGACCTCCAGGAAGCCGACCATCGTGCGGTAGAGCTCCTGGACGAAGACGAAACCACCCACCCCCGCGACCTTGATCTCGCCGTCGAGCCCCAGCGAAGGGTTGGGCTTGGACGCTCCGTCGCTGTAGGTGAAGCCTTCGACGGCGACCAGGTCGCCGTGGTTTCGCAGCTTGATCCTGGTCTGCGAAACGCGCTGCCCGGGCCCGGTGACGTCGGGGTTGTCGGCCACGTGAACCAGGCCTCCCCGACCCCATGTGCGCTGGATCGGCGTGCGAAGCTGGGAGACGAGCGAGTAAAAGCGCTGGATGAAGACCAACGCTTCTTTGCCAACACCCGTGTCATAGCCGTCCTGGCGGACGGCACGCAGGTCCTCCTCCCAGGCGGCTGTGATAGCTCCCCTTAAAGCAACGACGCCGGGCTGCATAGGCTGCTTGCTCTCCTAAACTGGGCGTTCGACCCAGATTTGCCGGATTACGCGATAGGACAGGGTAGTCTGCCCCAAGTGAGGTCTACTACGTCCAACGTTTCAGAGTGCGCTGCGGGTCTGCAAAAGGGTTGCAGCCCTCATCCACCCCGTGGGATGTTTACCGGGTGACGGGTCACGACAGCCACGGAGGACCTCCTCTTCCTTCTATATATGAGCGGGACGACCGCCAAGCCCAAGGGCACGACAACGCTGGCTGATCCAACGGTCGTCGCGGAGATCGCGCGCCGGGGCAGAGAGGAAGCGGCGAAAGAAGAGGGGTAGCGACGCCTTGTCGCCACTTGGGCACGGTTGGTCGGCTCCTTGAACCCAAGGGTCGTTATTGGCGCCGTTCGGGCCATTTGGTCGCCTCAGGGCACGGCCCGATCACCGTTGGCTCACACTTTTCCGCAGTGACGCTCGACCCCGCCGGCGAAGCCCCTCTTAAAACTAACGACCCAAAAACCACCGACATTCCGGACGTGCCTACCCACACGCAGCGCGCTCCGCGCCGCCCCCGGCGCCCCCTTAGCGCAATCAACGCCCTCTTGGCCCTTCTCGTCTCCGCCGCCGTCCTCTACGCCTCCTTCATCGGCGCCGGCCCCCTCCCCGCCCTCGGCCCCGCCTTCAACCCGGCCACCGGCGCCTGGACCATGGCCGCCGACGCCGCCACCGTCCAGAGCCAAACTCTCACCATCCCAGGCCTCCAGCAACCGGTCCGTGTCATGTTCGAAAAGGACGGCACCGCCCACGTCGTAGCGCAAACCGACGCCGACCTCTTCCTCGCCGTGGGTTACGTCCACGCCCGCTTCCGCCTCTTCCAGATGGACCTGGAGCGCCGCCAGGGCGAGGGCCTTCTGTCGCAGGTCGTCGGCAAGGCCGCGCTCGACAGCGACCGATTCGAGCTACAACTTGGCCTCCTGCGAACCGCGCAGCTGGAATGGGCCCAAGCCGATGACACCACCAAAGTCGCGCTGACCGCCTACGCCAAGGGCGTCAACGACAGGATCGACGAGGCGAAGAAAACGCATCAGCTCGACGTGATGTTCACGCTGCTCGGCTACCAGCCCCAGCCGTGGACGCCGATCGACACCCTCATCGTCAAAGGCGACATGACGCAGACGCTCAACTTCACCGACACGCCACTGGTGATGGAGCTGCTCAACAAGTCTCTCGGCCCCGACCTCACACAGCAATGGTTCCCGGTCCTCCCCCCGAATCCCCAATCGCCCTACGACCCGGGCCCCTATCCGACCCAGGCCAAGCCCGCCCCGATCACGGTGCTGAGCTCGGTCACGGACTCCGAAGCCGCGACCGCGCTAGCGCTGCACAACCGCCTGGCAAACCTCCCGCCCGGCCTCGTCGCCACAGGCGGCGCCAGCAACAACTGGGCGGTGGCCGGAGCCAAGAGCGTGAGCGGTGGCGCGCTGATGGCGGGCGATCCCCACCTCCACCTCACCCTGCCCTCGATCTGGTTCCAGCTGACCGAGGACTCGCCCGACTATCACACGAGCGGCGTCAGCATCCCCGGCACGCCAGTGGTGCTGATCGGCCACAACCAACACATCTCCTGGAGCCTGACCGACGCGCAGAACCAGCAGACCTTCTTCTACGAGGAGAAGGAGGACAGCGCCCACCCCGGCCAGTACTTCTGGAAGAACGACTGGCACAACTACACTTCGGTCAGCTACGACATCCCCATCCTGGGCGGCACCACCGACCACCTTGTCGTAAAGCTCAGCACCCATGGACCGGTGATCAGCGAGCGCGGCCTGACCACATCGGTGTGGTGGGCGGGCAACATTCCATCGCAGGACTTCAGCGTCCTGATGCATGTCGGCCAGGCTTCCAATTACCAGGAGTTTCGCGACGCGTTGCGCGACTGGCACTCGCCTACGCACAACTTCGTCTACGCGGATGATGCGGGCAACATCGGCCTGATCTCCGCGGGCTACTACCCGCTGGTGGCGCAGGGCCAACCGTGGCTGCCGATGCCGGGCACCGGCGAGTACGACGTCACCGGCACCGTGCCCTACGACGACATCCCGCAGATCTACGACCCGCCGACCAACATCGTGTGGAGCGCGAACCAGCGCCAGGTTGGACCCGACTACGCGTACTACATCGGCACCGCCTCGAACTTCTTCGACCCCGGTTACCGGGCGAACGAGATCAAGCGCGTGCTGAACCAGCCGGGCAAGCTCAGCGCGGCCGACATGATGGCGCTGCAGACTGACACGCGCGATTTCCTCGCGTCAGAGATCACGCCGATCCTCGTGCAAGCGCTGGCGCGCGATCAGCTCACACCATCCGAACAACAGGCGCGAGACCTGCTGGCGGGTTGGGACTTCCGGATGGAAACGAACTCGGCCGCCGCATCGATCTGGTCGACGTTCTGGCAGTCGTACCTCTCGCAAACGTTCGATCCCACGTGGAAGGCCAAGAACGTCACGGTGGACCGGCACGAGCTGGACGATGCGCTGGGTCAGTACCTCGAGGCGTCGACCCTGAGCTCGCCGTCAGCCCAGGAAGCGACGTTACGCGCGGCGTTCCATTCGGCGTTCTCAACGCTGAGCACCAAGCTGGGCGGCGATCCCGGATCGTGGACGTGGGGCAAGCTCCACACCCGCGTACTCGAGAACCTCGCGCAAATCTCGGGCCTTAACTACGGACCGAGGCCCGACCGCGGCGACGGCAACACCCCTCTGGCCGCTGGCGGCGATCCCTCGACCCACGGCCCGAGCTGGCGGATGGTCGTCGACTGGGGCACCAAGACCTTCAGCGGTATTTATCCGGGCGGGCAGAGCGAGAACCCCGCTTCGACGTGGTACGAGAACAAGGTCGATACGTGGTGGAGCGGCCTGTACGCGCCGATGCTGTCCGCCGACGAAGCGTCATTCGCACCTGGCGTGGCGACGTGGGCGATGCAGCCATGAAAGGCTGGGTTTGGGTCTTCATCACGCTCATCGGCCTGGCCATTTCGCTAGCCGGCCTTCTATTGGGCGCCTGGTGGTTGACGTTCGCCGCGGGTCTGATAATCGGCGCCGTGATCGGTCAAGGCCGGGTGGCGATTCCGGCAGGCGCAGGTGCAGGCGTTGTGAGTTGGGGCTTCGGCCTGGCCGTCTTGCAGGTGTATTACGGCCTCGGGCCGGCGGCGCGCAGCCTCGCCGCGATCATGGGGTTCACCGGTCAGCCGGCGATTCCACTCTTCCTTACTTGTGTGGTCGGCCTGCTGCTCGGCCTGACCGGCGCGTGGCTGGCGTCAGCTCTTCGAGGCCTGCTCGTCCCCGCGACTCGCTAGGTTCCGGGCGACTTGATCTGCACCCAGTGCAGGCCACCGTCGGCAGTTCGCGATATCTCTCCGCGCACCGTCCCGTACCCAACCTGGGAGTCGGCGAACACGAAGTCGGCCGCGATTGGCGCCGCCTGCGAATAGTCGGATGCAAAGGCATGCCATGTCGCACCAGCGTCGGTTGTCTCCTTTGACTGTCCTGGGCCGATGAGCTCGAGCCACCTCGTCGCCGTCACGAAATCAACATTGCCATCCTGCCTCGGTGGGCTGGCTGCGTAAGTCCAGGTCGCGCCACCGTCAATCGAACTGAATACGTATTGAGTGCCTGGGTCGGATGGCTGCCACGCCGAGACAAGGAGCGTCGATCCGAAAGCTCGAACAGGTCCCGTCTGAATGCCGATGCATCCGCTACACACCGTCTTGAATCCTGGTGGATCGGGCAAAGGCTGGGATGCAGTCCACGTCTGGCCGCCATCCGAAGTTCGGTAGATGATGGCCGGGTGGTTGCGATCCCAGGCTCCGAGAAAGCCGCGGCTCGAATCTACGAAGGATAGTCCGCTCTTGCAATCAGATGCGGCAATGCCTTTCGACGGAAGCAACTGCCACGTCGTGCCGGCGTCGGTCGTATGCCAGACAGCCGTCGCTTGGATCCCGCACGGGTCAAGCTGCGCGACTGACGAACCGCCTCGTATCACCCAACCGTCCGCATCGCTCACGAACGAAAGCTCAGGTTGCGGCAAATGGCCCTGTGGGGGCGGCAGCGGTTCTTGCTTCCACGTCGCGCCACGATCCGTTGAGCGATATAGGTACTGGTCAACCATGAGCGCCCAGATCACATAGCGGGAGGGAGCGCTCAGCTGCGCGCCTGCCGGCAGGTCGATTCGCCCTGGCGGCTTGGTGAGGACCCCGGCCACCACGCCAGCGACCGGCGTGGCCGTCGGTATAGCGGTCGGCGTAGGAGTCGCGCTGGCGGTCGGCGTGTTTGCCGCGACCGGCGGTGGATGGTTGCGAGCCTGTCGCGCCAGCAGCAGCACGCCCACCGTCGCGAACACGAGCACGACTGCGGCCACCGCCGCCAGCGCCGGCAGCGCCGGCAGCGCCGGCAGGAAGTTTGATGCCGGCCTGCCCTCGGTGAGCGCCGAGCTCAGTCTCGCTCGAAACTGCGGCGTCACCTCGCCGCTCCGCGCCTCCAATGCACGCCGGAGCTCGCGCTCTTCTTGTGTCATCGACCCACCTCCAAAACCATTCCGGGCCGCAAGGCAGCGAGGGCTCGATGAATGCGTTGGCGCGCGGCGCCGGTGGAACAACCGAGCACACCAGCAACCTCCTCGATCGGTAGATCGAGGTGGTAGTACAGAGTCAGGGTCAGCAGGTGGTGCTTCGGAAGCTGGTCGAGGGCCGCGTTCAGGTCGATGCTGTCCGCCCAGCCGCCTTCCGACAATGTGGCCGGCTCGCGCGGCTCGACCTCGTCTGTCCGAATCACCTGCCACCACCGCGAGCGGCGCGTCGTGCGGCACTCGTTGGCGACGATCGCCAGGAACCATGGCCTCAGGTCCGCGCCGTACCGGAACCGATCCAGCTTGCGCCAGCTCTTCAACGCCGCCTCCTGGACGGCGTCCTCCGCAGCGTTCCTGTCTTTGAGCATCGTCATGGCCAGTCGGAAACCTGAGTCGAGGACGGGCGCGAGCAGCTCACCGAACGCAAAGGCATCGCCGGCTCTTGCGCGCCGGAGTCGCTCCTCCGCCAGCGGGTCCGCTATCAAGATGTCCGTAACCGGTTGTACGTTCGGACAGGCACTTCTGTTACACCGCCTGGCCTGCGATCTCTCGATAGAGGGAGTCCGTCTCATCCGATGGGCCGACACCGAGCTCGGACTCCAGCAACCGCTTGCAGTCCAAGTACGAGCGGATCGCCTCCCCGCGATCGCCGTTGCGCACGTGCATGCGCATCAGGCGCCGGTAGCCCGACTCGCGGTAGGGCTCCATCCGCACCGCCTCTCGCGCGTGCGTCATTGCCAGCTCCACCTCCCCATTCGCGGCAAGCGCCTCCACCCTGCTGTCCAGAGCCCTGACCAGCGCGGCCGCCAAGGCCACGCGCTTCTCCTCCGCCCACGGCCCGTCGTCTCCGGGCAAAAAGGGGCGGCGAAGGATCGTCGTTGCGATCAACGACGGACCATAGGCTGCCTGCGGGTTGCCGCCGGCGATGAAACCTTCAGCCGCATCGACTCCCGCAAGCGCCGCTTCGAGGTCGACCCACGTGTCGGCCGGCGCCGAGAACTGGTAGCAACCGAACGCGTTGCCGATGATGTGCGAGCGGACCAGGCCCAGCGTCGCCAGGCGCGATCGCAGGCGGCTGATGATCGCGCTGAGCGCGACCGCCCACGAAGGCGGCAGTGATTCATGCCACAGGGCTTCAGCCAGCTCCCCTTGCGTGACCGCGCGCTTCCTTTCGCTCACGAGATACGCAAGCACGAACCGGCCCTGGGGCCCGCCCAGCGTCGACTCACGCAGGAGGCGCCCATCGCGCTCCGCCTGCACCTCGCCAGAAAGGTAGATTCTTAGCAATCAGCCTCCAAAGATTCCCCAAAGCCCTCCGGCCAAGATGCTAAGCGTCGGGCCCGTTCGAACCAAGGAGACGCCATGAAGAAGCGAGTCGAGTGTGAGTGCGGTTGGGTGCTGGAAACCGACGACGAGGACAAGCTCGTCGCGGGGGTTAAGCAACACGCCTCGGAGGTCCACCACATGGAAGGTGTGACCCGAGAGCAGGTGCTTTCCCAGGCCAAGCCCGTCTAACCCACTCCAGCCACCACCACGCCACCGTCAGGTGGCCTTATAAGGAGTCAGCGAGTGAAATACCTCTACCTTCTCTATGCCGACGAGTCGAAGATGCCGGCGCCCGGGAGCGCGCAATTCGATGCCCAGAACGCCGCGTTCAACCAGTATTTCGAAGAGATCGACGGCAAGGGCATGTTCAAGGCCGGCGACCCCGTCCAGGGCTCGAAAACCTCGAAGACGGTGCGGGTGCGGAACGGTTCCACCCAGGCGACCGCAGGACCCTTCGTGCACGGCGACGACCAGCTGGTCGGCTTCTACGTGATCGAAGCCAAGGACCTCGACGAGGCAGTCGCGACTGCGGCCAACTGCCCGGCGGCCCACGTGGGTGCCGTGGAGGTCCGCCCGATCTTCTCGATGTAAGCGAGATTTTCTCGACCAGGGGCCGGCTCCCGCCGGCCCCTTTTTTGTTGCGTTGCGCGCGACCGTTGACGCGCTCGAAACCGAGTGATAGCGTCCGCGGCAATTCACAGGGGTCGACGTACGCGAGGAGGGGAAGCTTTGAGCGCCACACCGGACACCCATACAGACGCCCAGGACCTGGCGAGGTTTGGGTATAAACAAGAGCTGCGGCGCGTTCTCGGCGTCTACTCCAGCTTCGCTGTCGCCTTTTCCTATATCTCGCCGTCGACAGGCATTTTCACCCTGTTCATCCTTGGCATCGGCCTCGCCGGGCCATCGTTCTTCTGGAGCTGGCCGATCGTCGTTGTCGGACAACTGATCATCGGATTGAACTTCGCCGAGGTTAGCTCCCACTTCCCAGTCGCGGGGTCCGTCTACCAGTGGACCAAATACCTTTCGAATCGCACCTATGCGTGGTTCACGGGCTGGATCTACCTGTTCGCGGGATTACTCACAGTCGCGGCGGTCGTCGCCACAGTGCCACTGGTGCTGATTCCGCTGCTTAACAACGTGTTCGGGACCACGATCCCAACCGACCTCGACACCGAGCGCAACGTCGCCGCCCTAGTGCTATTGAGCACCACCCTGCTGAGCATCTTCGGCGTCCGGATCGTGGCGTTCGTCAACAACACCGGTGTGGTGTTCGAGATTCTCGGCATGGTGGTGTTCGCGCTGATCCTGCTTCTCTTCTACCACCACCAATCCCTCTCGACCTTCACCGACTTCAGCTATCTCGGCTCGGGTTTCAACAATCAGGCGGGGACATTCCTCGCCGCGATGTTCATGTCCCTGTTCGTGATCTACGGATTTGACACGGCGAGCACCCTGGCCGAGGAAACCAAGAACCCCCGGCAGGCCGCTCCCCAGGCCGTGCTCGCCGCCATCATCGGCGCGGCCATCATCGGCGCGATCTTCCTGTTCGCGGTCGTCATCGCCGTCCCGGGTGACATGAGCAAGTTCGTCACAGACACGAACACCCCCGGAAAGTTCGTCAACGGCCCGCTGGTCCAGATCATCACCTCGAACTTCCCGGGCTGGGCGGCAAACCTCTACCTGTTCGTCGTCTTTGCGGCAATCTACGTCTGCTGCCTGGCCATCCAGACCTCGACCATCCGATTGGCTTTCGGCATGGGCCGCGACGGCAAGCTCCCGCTGGCCAAGTACTACAACAACGTCAGCTCCCGCCTGCACACTCCCATCGGCACGTGCATCGTGGTCGGCGTACTTGCCGGCCTGCCGCTGATCTACTACGTCGGCGCGGGCACCATCGCCATCGGCGCCACGGGGATGATCTACCTAGCGTACATTCTCGGCAACTTCGCCATCCTTGTCGCCCGGTTCCGTGGTTGGCCCAAGGATTCGGCGCCCTTCAAGCTCGGGCAGTGGGGCACCATCATCAACATCCTTGGGTTGGTCTGGGGCATCGCCATGGAGATCAACTTCCTGTGGCCGCGCAACGCAGCGGTCGGCGGCCAGAACCCGCCCTTGAGCGCCCTGCCAAACGTCACCATCGGCGGAACTCTCGGCAACATTCCAGTCTTTGAGGCCACCCTCGGGCTGATCCTCATCATCGGCGTGATCTATTTCCTGATCGCCCAGCGGAACGCGCCCGCGACCGTGCAGCCGACGCAGGCACAGAGTCAAGCCAACGCCTGAAAACGCGTGCGGGGCTGGATGCTATATCCAGCCCCGCAATTCCTGACACCCTGAAACCGTGAGAACGCACGCCCGTGCTGTCGTCATCGGCGGAGGCGTCGGCGGTGCAGCAATCCTGTACTGGCTCGCGCGCCTCGGCTGGGCCGACACGGTCCTCGTCGAAAGATCGCGCGTCACCAGCGGATCGACGTTTCACTCGGCCGGCCTTGTCGGCCAGCTCCGCGGGTCCATCAGCCTCGCCCAGATGATGATGAACTCCGTCGACCTCTACAGGACCCTCGGCACGGAGGTCGGCCTCGAGACCGGATGGCACGAAGTCGGCTCGCTACGTCTCGCTTCGAGCCAGGAGCGCATGGAGGAGCTCGCGCGTCAGGCTGGGTGGGCGAAGACGTTTGGCCTCCCCCTCGAGCTCATCTCGGCCCAAGAGGCGCAACGGATGTTTCCGCCCATGTCTGCGGATGGGGTCCTCGGCGCCGCGTTTTTGCCCACCGACGGTTACATCGATCCGAGCCAGCTCACCTTCGCGCTGGTCGAAGGCGCCCGCCGGCGGGGCGCGGAGATCTGCGAGGACACCAGGGTCACAGCGATCGACGTCACCGGCGGCAAGGTCCGGCGCGTCATCACCGACCGTGGCGATATCGAGACGGAGCTGGTGGTCAACGCCGGTGGGATGTTCGCGACCGAGATCGGCCGCATGGCCGGCGTCAACGTGCCGATCATCCCGATGGCCCACGAGTACTTGATCACGACTCCTTCCGGGCTGCCACTCGACATGCCGACGATGCGCGACCCATCGCTGCTCGTCTACTACCGACCCGAATCGGGCGGGCTGATCATGGGCGGCTACGAGCGCGATCCCGCGCCGTGGGGTCTCGATGGCATACCGCCGGATTTCAACGGCAAGCTGCTCGAACCCGACTGGGATCGCTTCGAGCCCTTGATGACGAACGCGATCGTCAGGACTCCCGACATCAAGGACGCCGGAGTGGTGCGTTTGGTCAACGGCCCCGAGGCCTTCACTCCGGACGGCGAGTTCATCCTCGGCCCGAGCGAGATCCGCGGGTTCTGGGTCGCGGCCGGTTTCTGCGCGCATGGGCTCGCCGGCGCCGGCGGCATGGGCCGCCTCGTTGCGGAGTGGATAGTCGAAGGACGGCCCAGTCTCGATACGTGGGAGATGGACTCCCGCCGCTTCGGCCGCCACTACACGAGCCGCGAGTACACCCTGGTCCGCACGCGCGAGGTGTACTCGACCTACTACGACGTCAAGTACCCAGGCCATGAGCGAAGCGCTGGCAGGCCGTTGCGAGTCTCTCCGATCTACACAAGGCTGGCCGAGCGCGGCGCCGCCTTCGGCGAAAAGTCCGGCTGGGAGCGAGCCAACTGGTTCGAACCAAACCAGGCGGCGGGCGACGAGTCGCTGAGGCCCAGGGGGTGGGCTGGGCGGCTGTGGTCGCCAGCAATCGCCGCCGAGCACAAGGCGTGTCGCGAGAACGCGGCACTCTTCGACTTCACGTCGTTCGCGAAGATCGAGATTCGCGGGCACGGCGCGGCTGACTATCTCGAGACGCTCTCAGACAACCACGTCGCGCGCGGCATCGGCACGCTGACGTACACCCAGATGCTCAACGAAGGTGGCGGCATCGAGTGCGACTTCACGATCACCCGATTGGCGGAGGACCGGTTCAGGGTCGTCACCGGCACCGCTTTCGGGCAGCACGACCTGTCGTGGATCCGCGACCACGCGCCCGATGACGGATCAGTGCAGGTCGAGGACGTCACGTCGGCATCTGCGTGCATCGGGCTTTGGGGACCGGCCGCCAGGCAAATCCTCCAGCCGCTGACCACGACCGACATCAGCAATGCGGCGTTCCCCTACATGACGGCGCAACAGCTTCCCGTCGGGTCGGTGCCATGCCTTGCGTTGCGCGTGACATACGTGGGCGAGCTTGGCTGGGAGCTGTACTGCCCTTCGGAGTTCGGCCAGCGCTTGTGGGACACGCTGTGGGAGGTGGGCGGGAACCATGGCCTCGTGGCCGGCGGCTACAAGGCCGTCGACTCGCTGCGGCTTGAGAAGGGCTACCGCGCGTGGGGCTCCGACATCGGCCCCGAGGCCAACCCGTACCAGGCGGGGCTGGGCTTCTGCGTCAAGCTCGACAAGGGCGATTTCATCGGCCGGCAAGCACTGCTCAAAGCGCGCGAAACGCCAGCCACCACGAGGCTCGCCTGCCTGGTGCTCGACGACCCCCACTCGGTTGCGCTCGGGTCCGAACCGGTCAAGATCGGCAGCGCCATGGGCCGCGTCACGAGCGGAGGCTACGGCTACTCGGTCGGACGCTCGATCGCGTACGCGTATGTGCCCGCCGATGCCGTGCCTGGCACCCCTGTCGAGGTCGAAATCTTCGGCACCTGGGTGACAGGCACGGTCTCTGAAGAGCCCCTTTACGACCCGAAAGGCACACGAGTGCGCGCTTAAGAATTAATAGGTCGATCCTCCCCGCTCGCCGGGGAGGTGGCCGCGCAGCGGCCGGAGGGGACGTTCAGGTGCGCACAAAAGTCGCGCTCAAACGTCCCATGACATTTCCGGTCAGGGTCCGCGGCGGCGAGCAGCAGGCGGGGGATCCTCCATCCTGCCCGCGCTCGTCTGCCGGAGGTAGTGCTCGAAGTCAGGGTCTGCCGCGGCGAGCAGCAGGCGGTTGAAATGTTTGTCGGCATAACTCCTGAAATCGAAGTCGAGAGTGGAGATTCCGCTCTGTAGGACTCCCCACATCGCCTCGCGGAAGTCGGACATCAGCCGCATCAACCTGAGGGCGGCCAGGTCCGCGGGCCTCTCGACACCAAAGTAAGCCGCTACCAGCAAACGGTCGTCATCGATGCTGAAGTCGTGATTGACCGACAGGTTGGCGAGGTCGAAAAAGCGATCGCCCATGCCGGCGTACTCCCAGTCGACGATGCGGATCTCGCCATCGTCAATGAAGTTGGCGTTCAGAAGGTCGTTGTGGCATGGCACCTGTGGCTGAGGCCCCCGGGCTCGCCGGATGCGCTCCGACGCGAGGTGCGCGTGGTCGAACTCGGCAGGGATCCACACCCCATGCCTCGTTGCCTCCTCACGGTATTGATCGACGACGGCGTGCGCGTCAAACCGGCCAGGAATCGCAGCCGCTTTGTGGATCTTTCGCAGGACGGCGGCAACCCTGCGAATTCCCTCTGGCGTGCGAAGCTCCTCCGGGGGGATGCCCTTGCCGCTGATAAAGCGCGTCACCAGCCAGCCCTCCGATTCGACGAAGGCGACCACCGCCGGACCGACACCGATCTCAGCCGCGCGAAGGCTGGCCGCGTGCTCGGTGGCGCGGTCGATTCCCAGGAGGTTGGTGTCCTTTCCGCCGACGCGCAGCACAAATGACGAGCCGTCCACGTCCACGCGGTAGTTGCGGTTGGTGGTTCCGCCGGAGAGTGCGGCGATCCGTGCCGGCCGACCCGGCCAGAACCGCTCCACCGCGGCCGACGCAACTTCCGTTTCAGTGCCTTCCATCTCTCCCCGAGCGTAGGGTAGGCCGACAGGAAGCAGGCGCGGCATCCTGCGCCCGTGTTTGAATGTCAGGGCTCTCAATCGAAGGGTTCAGGAGATGGGTGGCGTGAGCATCAAGCCGGCGGCAACCGAGTCCGAGCAGGCGGAGCTGGCCGAGCTGCGCCGGCGCTACATCCCGCGCGGCATCACCACAGCTCACCCGATCGTCGCCGATCACGCCAAGGGGGCCGAGCTGTGGGACGTCGCGGGCCGCCGCTATATCGACTTCGCCGGCGGCATCGGTGTGATGAACGTCGGCCACGGCCACCCGCACGTGATGACGGCCGTCAAGGCCCAGCTGGACCGCGTCACCCACACCTCGTTCCAGGTGGTGATGTACGAGTCCTACCTGCGCCTCGCCGAGCGCCTTTGCGCGCTGGCCCCCGGAGAGGGCGAGAAGAAGGCCATCTTCTTCAGCACCGGGGCGGAGGCGGTCGAGAACGCCGTCAAGATCGCCCGCGCTCACACGGGCCGGCCTGCAGTCATCAGCTTCCAGGGTGCCTTCCACGGCAGGACGCTGCTGGCGCTCAGCCTGACCGGGTCGGTCGTCCCTTACAAGCAGAACTTCGGACCTTACGCGGCCGAGATCTACCAGGTCCCCTTCCCCTACGAGTACCGCGGTTGGAGCACCGAGATGGCGCTCGCGGCACTGAACGACCTTTTCGAGTCGTCGGTCGCGCCCGAGCGCGTGGCCGCCATCATCATCGAACCCGTACTGGGCGAAGGCGGCTTTGTGCCAGCACCAAAGGCATTCCTCGAACAGCTGCGCGCGCTGACCAAGAAGCACGGAATCCTGCTGATCGTCGACGAGATCCAGAGTGGTTTCGGGCGCACCGGAAAGTTCTTTGCCATCGAGCACTCCGGCATCTCGCCGGACCTCGTGACGGTCGCGAAGAGCCTCGCCGCCGGCTTTCCGCTGTCAGGAGTTGTTGGGCGCGCTGAAGTGATGGATGCGCCTGGCCCCGGCGGCCTCGGCGGTACGTACGGCGGCAACCCTGTCGCATGCGCGGCCGGCCTCGCAGTGCTCGACGTGATGCGCGATGAGCGGCTCCCCGAGCGTGCGGCAAGGATCGGCTCGGTCGTCGAAGAGCGAATGCGCAGCTGGGCAGCCGAGCACGAGCTCGTCGGCGACGTCAGGGTCATGGGCGCGATGGCCGGCATGGAGCTCGTGCGTGACCGCAAGACCAAAGAGCCCGCCGACACCGAGACCGCCCAGGTCATGGCGCGGGCGCGCGAGCGGGGACTGATATTGCTGCGCTCGGGCATCCACCACAACGTGATCCGCACGTTGATGCCGCTGACCATCCCGGACGAGCAGCTCGACGAAGGGCTCGACATTGTCGGCGCAGCACTCGCTGATGTCGCCGCCAGCACGAAATCGAAGAAGTCATAGCACCCGCAAGGAGGGACATATGAGCACCACGCTGAAGCGTCACCAGCTGTTCATCGGCGGCAAGTGGTCGGATAGCTCGAGCGGCGACGACCAGGAGATCATCAATCCCGCCACCGGCAAGGTCATCGCTCACGTGCCCAAGGGAACCGCCGAGGACGTCGACCGCGCCGTCGCGGCGGCGAAGAAGGCTTACGACGAGGTCTGGTTCGACACCACGCCCCGCGAACGCAGCGAAATGCTGCTGAAGCTCGCCGACGTGATCCTCGAGCACGGCGAAGAGCTCGCGAGCATGGAGTCGGAGAACGTCGGCAAGCCGCGCGCCACGACACTGTCGGAGGAGATCCCGCCCACGGCGGACTGCTTCAGGTTCTTCGCCGGCGCCGCTCGCATCCTGGAGGGCAAGTCGGCGGGCGAGTATATGAAAGGTTTCACCAGCATCATCCGCCGCGAGTCGCTGGGCGTGGTCGGCTCGATCGCGCCGTGGAACTACCCGCTGATGATGGCGGCCTGGAAGCTGGGACCTGCGCTTGCGGCGGGCAACACCGTCGTGCTGAAGCCGTCGGAGTGGACGCCAATGACTGCCCTGCGGCTCGCCGAGCTGGCAGCGGACATCTTCCCGCCAGGCGTGCTGAACGTGATCACGGGCGATGGGGAGCCGGTTGGCGCAGGCCTCGTACGGCACGCCGACGTCGCGATGGTGTCCTTGACCGGCGACGTCTCGACGGGCAAGGAGGTGGCGCGCGCCGCCGCGGCGACGCTCGGGCTCACGTTCGAGCTGCGCCGGACCGGCTACGGCGAGCTGGCGACGTCGATCGCCGCGTTCGTCGGGGCGGCCTGATGGCCGCGACCCTGACCGTGATCTGGTGGCGCGACATCCCCGCGCAGGTCATCGCGAAGGACCGCCGCCAGTCGCACAAGATCGTGCTCCATCCACGCTTCCAGGTGGCGATCGATCGGGCGGCGACAAAGGCGGGGCTCAAGGCGTTCGACGTCTACATCGAGCAGTGGCGCAAGGTCCAGCGAGCCTGCGGCGACGACCTCGAGGCCGAGGCGCGCGTCGAGGCCGAACGCCTGGAAGCCGAATACACGCGGCACCGGCTGAACGCCCTGGTCGCGTCGGGGGGCCTGGCCGGCGCCTCGGGCCCGGCGGCGGATGCGACGGCCGATGCGACCGCCGATGCGGCCTCCGATGCGAGGGCCGACAGCGCGCGCGGCGCGGATGCCGCCGGCGGCACAACCGGCGCCGCACCGACCGAACCCGCATGACGCGCACGATCCTCGCGTCGCCCACTCGAGAGGTCGAGATCGGGTCCGATCGGCCGTTCGTCATCATCGGCGAGCGAATCAATCCGACCGGCCGCAAGCTCCTTGCCGGGGAGATGCGGGCCGGCGATTTCAGCCGCGTGCTCCGCGACGCTGTCGCCCAGGTCGAAGCCGGCGCGCAGATGCTCGACGTCA
>PLYD01000060.1:0-215 GCA_003151665.1 Candidatus Dormiibacterota bacterium | reverse complement strand
CGGCAAGGCGCTCGTCAATTCGGTCACCGGCGAGGACGAGCGGATGGAGCGCGTCCTGCCGCTCGTGAAACGCTACGGCGCCGCGGTCGTGGCGATCTCGAACGACGATTCGGGCATCTCCGAGGATCCCGATGTCCGGTTCGCGGTTGCGAAGCGGATCGTCGAACGCGCCGCCGACCACGGCATCCCGCGCGCCGACGTCATCGTCGATCCGC
>PLYD01000016.1 GCA_003151665.1 Candidatus Dormiibacterota bacterium | reverse complement strand
GCGAGGTGATGACGATCTTCGACGGCTCCATTCACCGTCTGGAGCAACACCAGCCTGCGGACAAGCGCTGGCGTAGGATCGCGCGTCCCCTGGTGCAGGTGGGCGGCGAGTTTCAGCTGGACATGTTCGACCCAACCTTCGAGGAGGGGAGCCGAACGTATGGCGCTCCTCTGCAGGTCAAGGCCAACGGAGGCGTGCTGCTCATCGACGACCTGGGCCGCCAGCGTGTGTCGCCGAAGCAGATCCTCGACCGCCTCCTCGTGCCGCTGGAGCAGGAGATCGACTACATGAACCTGAGCTCCAGCGGGCGCAAGGTCGAGGTCCCGTTCTGGGCCCAGCTCGCGCTTTCCACCAACCTCAAGCCCGCAGAGCTGCTCGACGAGGCGTACCTGCGCCGCCTCGCGTACAAGGTGCTGATGCCCGATCCCACGTGGGAGATGTGGTGCCGGATCTTCGAGCGCGAGCGGGATCGGCTGACGATTCCTCCCGACCCGACGGCGCTGGAGCTGATCCGCAGCCTGTACAGCGGCCGGCCGCTGCGGGGCAACCACCCACGCGACCTTCTGGAGCGGCTCGTCGACGTCTCAGCAGCGCGTGGCGTCCGCCCGCAGCTCACCCTGGAGCTGGTCGAGGCGGCCTGGCACACGCTGTTCATCACGAGCTGAGCGGCCGGGCCGGGCGTCCGGTCGGGATCCGACCAAGTGGGCATTAATGGCGCACGGAATTTTGGGAACGCGACCATTCGTGCCCGAATGGCAAGGTCTTCGGCCGCCAGACGGGCCCTCGGTATACTTTGGCGTCGCCCCGAAAGCGGCGGTGGCGGAATGGCAGACGCGCTAGTTTCAGGAGCTAGTGTCCGCAAGGACGTGGAGGTTCAACTCCTCTCCGCCGCACCAGCGATGTGACCTCTGATCTCAAGTCGAGATCGAAGGGATGGCGTTGGAATCGCGACGGGACGGCGCTGGAATGGAGCCTGAAAGTGGTGGGAAACTACCGAGTAAATAGGCTTTAGTCCCTCCCTCCAGGCCACTAGCCTCGGAGGATGCGCACATGCAAGTCATCGACAGTGCAGTAGCCAGGAGACATGGATCGACCGCGCCCACGCCGCTGCTGGAGGCGTACGCGCACTTTCGTCTCGACCGTCAGGCGATCCCCTGCTCGAAGGCGACCATGCTGACCTACGAGTACACGCTGGGCGCGTTCCTGCGCTGGGTCGCGCGTGAGCATCCGGAGGTGCGGCGATTCGAGGACCTCGAGGTGGGGGTGGTCCGCCAGTACCGCGCAGAGATGGCGGAGCGACCAGGCCTGCACGGGAAAACGCTGACGCCGGAGACGCTGAGCGGCGCGGATCGTTCGATGCGCACGTTCTTCCGCTGGGCGGTCGCCGAAGGCTATCCGGTCGCGCCGCGAATCCTGCAGATGCCGAAGGTCCGAGTGCCGTGGAAGGAGCCGACGCTGTTCCACATCAACCAGCTGCGGTCGATCCTCGCTGCCTGCAACACGCAGCGGCCTCAGGAAGCGCTGGCGGGGAGGATCCTGGTCGGCGCCGGCGTGCGGCGGGCAGAGCTGAGCGGGATCGCCATCCAGGGACCGGATGGCCTACCCGACCTGATGCTCGACTCATTCGATCGCGGAGTGGTCGAGCTGCGCATCCGCGGAGACGCCGGAGCGAAAGGCCGGCGAGCTCGTCGAGTGCCGATCGTCATGAAGCTGGGTGCGGAGATCAAGCGCTACGTCGCACGGTTCCGACCTGAGGTCGGCTATCTCGAGCTGCTCATCAACGAGAACGGCAGGCCGTACCGCAATTGGGGCGTCGACGCGATGATGGACCGGCTGCAGGAAGCAGTGGGGTTCCGCATCCACGCCCACGGCTTCCGGCACACGTTCGCGACGGTGGCGACGCAGCTGGGCTGGAACTTCGAGCGCCTGCGTTCAGCGATGGGCCACGAGGACTACATGACCCTGCACCGCTACGTGCGGTTGGCAATGGACCGTGATCTTGGCCGCCTGGAGGACTGGACCGAATTCATCGCCGTCCCGCCACACGTTGGCTTGCCACCTGCGCCTTTCCTGCGACGGTGATCAGCTGTGGTCAGGGTGCAGCGGCTAACTCTCGAATGAAGCCGTTGCGAGCGTGAATCTTATTTGGTGGCCGCCGTTATCGACAACCAACCCACCCTGGCTCTGGCCGAGAACAGTGACTCCGCCCGGAAACGGTGCGCTGTAAAAATGCCAAGAAGCAAACGGATGGTCGACCGAACCATCCCGACACGATGTGTCCGATACGCCGCAATCGTCCAAGCCAACGACTCCGTGCGCTCCGACGAGGCCGAGGGTTGTCAGCACCCAATCGTTGCCCGCCAAGAGACAGTTCCGAATCTCGCCATAACGGCGACTAACCTCATCAGCGGTTGCGCTGCCGGCGGCGGACCACGGTCCGCATATGGGCGATGCTTGGGCAGGTTGACTCGCGGCACTTGGGTTAGCCGACGCCGGTGCTGGGCTGTGGCTGGCCACGGGCGAAGGCGCACACGCGCTTGCAATCACAAGCAGCACTGACAGGAAACAAACTCGAGGGCCCACCTGACTCATAGAACGCATGGTGCCACTGACGGTTACTGGATGCCATCGCGCCGGAGCCAGTCCCTTAGGAGCGTCGTGGGCTTCGGCGATGGCCGGCAACGCGCCAGCTAGACGGCCTGCGATGTTCGTTTCTACCAGCGCGTGCGCGCCGGCGCGCAACGCGCAGCGCGGCAAGGTTCGAGCGTCGCTGCGACCGCCATGCCTAGGTACGCCGCCGAGGCATTGCGGAATTGTCGGCGAACGCCCACCAGGAATCGGCTCCAGCAAGCCCTGGCGGTCCGGGTCTCCTAACAGAGGACCGCCAAAAACCAGAATCGAGATCACGGGGGTGCCTTCACGTTAAGGTCTTCAAGGCATGCCGCGAACCTATTCGATCCTTGTCGACCCTGACCCCGAAGGTGGGTATGCGGTGACTGTTCCTGCTCTGCCCGGATGCATCACAGAGGGTGAAACGATCAAGGATTGCGTCGTCAACGCAAAGGAGGCGATCGGCCTGTACCTGGACGACATTGTGGCTGGTGGCGAGCCTATCCCGGAGGAAAAAGAACACCCGCGGCTCCTCCAGGTCACTGTCGCCCCCTAGCAAGTTCGCCATAAGTGGGAGTCGATGGCCCTAACTGCAGACTTCGACGTCAGTCGCGTGCACCGTCTACCCATGCTGAGAAGTGCCCGAAATTCGCGTGATTCAGCCCTGGATGGCAGACCGAGCTGTACGGATTCGCCTTCTGGCGATGTTCGTGCTTCTTGGATATCTCGTCATCATCGCCGCGAGCCATTTCGTTCCACTGCCGCCCTCCCTTGAGGTCCCACTGGTCCTCGTCGGTTGGTTGTTCCTTCCTGGACTGTTCGTCTGGGGCACACTTCGCCGAGTCGACCTGAGTCGTCACGCTTATCCGCCGGCCGGGGACATGCTTCGACCATTAACTCTCACTGTCGCCTTCGGCGCAGTCGCAGTGATCGCTCTCTTCTTGGCGATAGGCTGGGACGTTCCTGAGGTGTGTGGAGGAGCGCCCCTCGCATGCGTCAAGGGCTATCAATGGTCCACTGACAATGGTCTGTACTACCACACGACCGCGGATGGAATTCACGCGGAGATAAGCCAACAGACCTATGTCCAGGAGGTCGGCATAGACCTGCGCTCGGCAGCGGCGTTTGGGGTTGGCGCCCTGTGCTTAGCTTTTGTCGCGGCAGCCGTCGTCAGGCGGCCACCGAAAGCCCTCGATTTGTGATTCACCTCAGGTTGGTCAAGCATATTGCTCACTCGAGACCACGCCACTAGCCTTCGTAAATAGGCTTGTGTGCCCAGCGGGTCTGCTCCATGATGCGAAGCTAATTCAATAACGGCCTGGTTACGAAGGACGAAGCTTCAAGAGCTAGTGTCCGCAAGGACGTGGAGGTTCAACTCCTCTCCGCCGCACCAGCGATTCGCGTTGTCGTGGCGCCCACACACTGAGCGCGTGTGCGCGATGCGGAGTTGGTGCGGCAGCTGGAGGCCGAAACGACCCGGAGACCGGATTCGTCGTGCTGGTCTGCGTAGACGAAACGCGACATGGGAAGCTCGGGATCCAGACCGGCCTATAGACCGGCTGATTGCTGTATTCGCCAGGTTGTGTGCCGTCAACGAACACTTACGGGTGTGCCATCCACGCTGATCGTCAGAAAGCCCCAGGCCTGAACTCGAGATTCATCGCCAACATCTTGGCGCTCCCGCTGCGCCGCGGCTATCGCCGCAACGCTCGATAGACTGGCGGCGGTGCGCGCGGCCCCCTACGACCCAGTCCGGACGCTCTATCGAACCCTGCTGATCTTCGACGTCGTCGCCATCCTCATCCTGGCCGCGGGACTGGTCGAGTTTCTCTACTTCGAACCGCCCGGCCAGTACACAGGAATCAAGGCCACGATCGTCGGCGTCTTCCAGTACGAGCCGGCCACCAACAAGACCTTCGGTCCCGACCGCAGCGCCTTCACCCGCATGCAACTGTTCGCGGCCCTCGTGGATTGGAAGTCGCTGCCGCCGAACATCACCGTCGACGCGCGCTGGTACGACAACTTCGGGTCAGTCGTCGGAAAAGTTGGACCGGGCACGCCGGCCCAGCTGGCAAGCCAACCCATAGTCCCGATCGCCCTGCCCTCGACCTTGAAGTACAACCTTCCGGGCCAATACATGTTCGTCGTCGAG
>PLYD01000058.1 GCA_003151665.1 Candidatus Dormiibacterota bacterium | reverse complement strand
GTTTTTCAGGGGCATGTAGCTAGATACGGAAGCCCGGTGCCGACCATGCCCGCTAGCACCCAAGCGCCCCAGAAGGCCATCCTCGAGAGCGGAATCCGGTTGACCATGCTTGCGGAACCGACTCTAAGTGGTCCGATTGCCTTATGCGATTCGGACTCGATACTGCCAATCGACGGAAGGAATCCCTCCTTCCCCGCTTCCAGAGATATGGGCAGCACCAGAGCTTCCAACGGTTGGTCGTCAGATGACGCCGATCACGCGCGCCCCATTCGCAAGCTGGAAGAAGAGCGAGTGTGAGGTGCCGTCCGCGCTGAAGAAGTAGGTGCCGTCGAGGCCGCTGTTGCACGGTGCCCGCCCCATTCGGACGCGATGCATTGGTGCGTGGCGACGATGCGACCATCTGCCAGCCACGTGTCAGGCAGATAGTCGGGTGGGCCGAATGCCGCAGCGCTCGATGATGTCAGGTCCGCGACCACCATCTGGTAGTTGATCACCGGATCCTTCGCGCCGTTCCGGCCGGCGAACGTCCCGCCTGCATCCGTAGTAAGCGACTCCGTACGTCTTTGATGCCCGCAAAGGACGCCCACAGGCTGCGCACACGAGCAGACCTTAGGGCGCCGCTTCACGCGCGAGCTTTGGCACAGGCTTGACGGCCTGGTCACCTTTAGCTCGTTCTCCCGTTCGTGTCTGTGGCGGTCGCGAGTGTCAGTGGGCTTGCTTGGCCGAAGCGGCGCCGGCCGGCTACCCGCGAAGGACGCTAGTGCAACAGTTCTGTTACCCGTCGGGCCCTAGAAAGCCGAACAGGTCGACGATGAAATTCGTCGCGGCGCCGCCACTGTGGACGATGAACGTGCCATCGCTCACGCCCACACCGGTAGGAATCCCAAACCTGCAGATGAAGAAGTTCGGCCAACCATTGAAGGAGCCGGCGAAGTTGACGTTGGAGACAGCAGTCGAAGGGTCGAACGTCGTTCCACCCGGTCTTACTGAGAGCCATCCGGGGCCGTTCCAAGAGGTCGCTGTCAAATTGCCGATGATGCCGTAGTAGTCCGACCAATGGAACGTTCCACCCGGCACCACATATGGACCAACCACTGTCTCGGTACCGCCACCAATCTTGGGCGTGCCGCGGGTGTCGAGCACGCGCTGTGGGTTGAAGTACATGGCGATCGTATTGCCGCTGCCGGCGGCGCGCACGCGAGGCGCGCCCAACGTTGCCGCCCCGGCGGCGCCGATGGCGGCCGCGCCCGCCAGCTTGAGAACTTCGCGCCGAGTGGTCTTGGTCTTGCCGCGGCCTTCAGTCATCGCGAACCTCCACATCCAATCTGAGCCTGAGTCACGCTACTTTAACCCGCCCGGCGGGCGGTGAGGCCGGCGGGGGGTGAGGCCGGCGGGGGATGCATAGAGGCACTCGGCACGACCGGATTGGACGGGCTTGATGCAGCCCCGGCTCCGACAGAGTTGATCGCGGCAACGTTGAAGGTGTAGCTCGACCCGTTGCTGAGCTTGAAGATGGCGACGAGCGTGGTGCGCTGGCTGAACCGAACGGGGTTGCCCGCGATCAGACCATTGAGGTATGGCGTCACGATGTAGCCCGTGATCGCGCTGCCTCCGTTGTCGCGTGCCGGGCACGCCCCGCCTCGGTTACGACCGCCTCGACCGGTAGGTGGCGCGATCGTGTCTTAGGAATCAGTCTTCGGCCCGAACTGCTCGAGCAGAGTGCGCGCGGCCCGACGGATCTCCTCGGCGATCTCGGCTCTGACTGCGGGGGTGTCTTCAACAGGCTGCCCTGGAAGCGCCAGAATCCGCCGGTGCTCCAGGGTGTCGACGATCTGCCAGAACCCACCCATCTCGTCGACCACGTCGACTTCATTGAGAAAGTCGTAGCAATCTGCCGATCCAAGCCAGGCTATTTGGGTACCGCCGTCAAACGGGTCGACCTCCCCCGCCAGGATCTGGCGAGCTAGCAGCATCGCCTTTTCAATCGCGGCTTCGCAGGATGTCCCCTTGATCAAATCCATCCACTTCTCCCTATGGTCGTGGTCGCCGCATGCGAACGTACGCGATTAGACCGGCTGGCTACGCGATCAGCAAGTAGCGGCTGATCCTCCGGGATGACCGGGTTTGACACCCTACCTTCCCGCTGCCAAGGGGGGCGCCGACACGCGCCCCCTCAGTTCAACTTGAGGCGGTCAGGAGGTCCTGGAGCGCCCGCGGACGAAACCGATCAGCCAGATCACGACCAGCACGATGATTGCCAGCCAGATCAAGTTGACCAGGGCGCCAGTGGCGTGGAACAGCAGCCACAGCACGAAGAGAACGGCAGCGATCACGAGCAAAAAGTGGATCATCTCAGCACCTCCTTTGGAATGGTCCTCGCGAGCCTGGGGCTGTAGCCAATTTAGTCCAGGCAAACACCGACGTGAGAGTGCCCTCAGTCCTGCTCTCTAAAGGTCTTTTTACCCACCTACTGTGGGACCAGCGGCACTCGACGAAAGCCGCTCGCGGGCCCAGGATTGTCGCGATAGGAGGTCATATGTCGATGCGAAGGTCAGGTGGCATTCGGGGAGTCAGAACGGCAGGATCGGAAATCGCTATTCGTTGCGCACTACGGTGGCACGTGTGGCGGCCGCGAACTCGATTGCGGCTGATCCGTGTGCTGCTCTCACTGGAACCGCTTCCTGATTCAGGGGTCTGAAGCGCATCGGCCCGCGCGCCTTGAACTGCTGACGCGCCCCCCGCTTGGTCGTTACTCACCGCGAAAATGAAGGAGATTGGAAATGAAAGATAAGGTGCGAAGCAAGACGGAGGAGATCAAGGGCAAGGTCACCGGCGACAAGGGACTTCAACTCAAGGGCAAAGCCCGCCAGAAGATGGGTAGGGTCAAAGAGGCCGCCAAGGCCATCGCCTACGATGTCGAGCACTCTCGCGAGCAGACGAAGCCTTGAGTTTGGGAAAGATCCTCGGAATCACGGTGGCGCTTATCCTCTAGTTGAGATTCCTGGATACATATGACACAGCTTCAAGACCGATACATCGATCAGTCGGAGCCGGCCTCTGCACCAACTTGTCCTCGATAAAAGTCCGTTCCCCGTGAATACGAATTGCTTTCGATCCGAGTTCGGCCACATTCCTCGCCGCAGTTCCAAAGCCTGGTTCTCAGCTGAAGCCGGGCACCCAATCAAGGGAGTCTCAAATGTGTGCAGGAACTTCATCTAGTTGGTGCTCCAGCTATGGAGTGAGCGGCATACCTGGTTGGCAAGCCACCGACGCGAGACAAAGATGGTCGCCGCAAAAGGCTATCCACGCGCCCTTCACGCGTGAGGCTTTACGCCTCGCGCCGTCCATGGTTCTGTTGTCAATTGCCGCCAAGCCGACGCGCCATACGGCGGCGACGAAAGGCCAACCGCCGTTCAACGCCCCGAGCCAAAGGCCTCATGACTCGCCTTTACGCGACCTCCGCGCGGGTACCCGCACTTGACAGTTGGGACCGTCCATTCCCCTCTACCCAGGCAGTGCAGGATTCGGCGGCAGGCCCAAGGAATCAGACACGTAACCAGCCCGGCAAGCCCTCCCTTCCCGCTCCCGACTAAGGCTTTGTCAGAGTTGCAGGAGCGCACTGGACGTTTCTCGGCGACCGGACTAAGCTCAAGCAAATGGAAGTGTTCTTCGTGCTCGCGGGCTTGATCCTTTTCGCCATTGTTGCAGGGATCTGGGGGGTTGACTCACGGCCAGGTTTCAACGGCGGCAGCAGCAATCAGGTACGTGCTCGCCGGGATAGCTAACGCCGCAGTACTCGCGGGAGCGATCGAGCGCTCCTAGGCGGGGGTTGAGACCCCTTTTGCGCTTCTACCGGATGGTCGTACGCGTAGAAGATGTAGTCCTGCGAGACAGTCTTGACGCCCAGATCGTTCAGCAGCCTGAGCAGTTGCGCGCGGTGGTCGGTGCCCGTGATTGGCCACCTGGAGCAGCACCTGCCACAGGATGAGGTCCTTGTCCTCCCCATCAGCGAATGGCTTTTCGAAGAGCATGTCGTCCCTTAGATCCGCCAGATAGTCGCGCATCCGCTGCTCAACGGCGTCCCACTGCTTACGAATGGTGTTCCGATCCTCGAAGCTCGCAGGATCGAGCGCGTCCGGGATCTCGGCGCCGCGCAATCCACTGAACCACGTTTCATCAACGCTGATGAGGTGCACGATCTGGTTTCGAACCGACCCATGTGAGTAGCTCTCGTTCTGCGTGAACTGTTCATCGGAGAGCAGAGCGATGTATTCATCCCATGTGCTGCGGTTCTCGCTGAAGTTTGTCGAAGAAATGTTGGAAGGCATCGGCATTCATGTCGTAGCCATTTTGACAACCCCGTGGATTACGGCGGCGACGATCGCCACGACGAGGATCAGCGCTGTCAGATTCCGGCGGAGTGCAGGCATGGTCGTCGGTGTAACGCGCCTCCGATCGGAGTTATGGCAAAGCAATGTCGGCGATTCAGGCGGCGGTCAATTCAGGTCGACTCGATCGAGCAAAGCTGCACCAGTCCGCCGTGCGAGTGAATCAGCTGCGTGATAGGTGGGGCTTGCCGCTGACGCCGTGCGTGCCAAGCCCGGGGGCGTGACGTAGTTCGTGAGTACGCCCGCAGGCTAAACTCTCTCGCCCGATAGACTCGTTTGGTGAGTCCTCGAACGGTTGCACTGCTCATTGCCTCCATCGTCGCTATAAGCGCGTGCTCGCGCGGCGGTCCAACCGCAACTGCAACTCCGTCGCCAGTGCCAACACCGGTAGCGGGCCAGATCGCATGGACGAGCTGCGGCGGTGGCTTCCAGTGCGGCACCGTCCAGGTCCCTCTCGATTACGCACATCCGAGCGCAGGGACCATCGACATCGCCTTGAACCGCAAGCCCGCCACAGTTCCGTCCCAACGCATCGGCTCGCTACTTGTAAACCCAGGCGGTCCGGGTGCGTCGGGAATCGATTTTCTCGTGGCTTTCGCCCCCGCACTGGCTTATCTCAACCGGACATTTGATCTGATCGGATTTGACCCAAGGGGCATCGGGCGCAGCGCACCCGTGCGCTGCCTGGACGGCCCGCACATGGATACCTTCGTGGCCCTGGACGGTGTGCTCGATGATCCACAGGAGAAGGCAGCTGCAATCCAGGCCGACAAAGACTTTGTCGCCGGCTGCGAACAGTTGAGCGGAAAAGTCCTTCCGTTCGTCGACACCGTCAGCGCTGCCAGGGACATGGACGTGATGCGTGCTGCCCTCGGCGACGACAAGCTCACTTACCTCGGATTCTCTTACGGAACCTATCTGGGCGAGCACTATGCCCACCTGTTTCCCACGCACATCCGCGCGATGGTCCTCGACGCTGTTCTCGATCCATCGCTTTCGGCGGATGACCTCAACATCTCTCAGGCCGCCAGCTTTGACCAGAACCTCAAAGCCTTCCTGTCCAATTGCAGCGCGCACGTTTCGGCAGCTCCAAGGTGCGCATATGCGCAGTCCGGTGACCCAACCTCGAAGGTCAACGCTTTGATGCAGCGGCTGGATACCACCCCGCTTGCCGTCGGCAACCGGGCACTTACACGCGCTCTGGCGCAGACAGCAGTTGCGGCCGAGCTGTATGACCAAGGCCTGTGGCCCGACCTCGACCAGGGGCTCACGCAGGCTGATAAGGGCAACGGGAGCCTGCTCATGAAGTTCGCCGACTCGTACTTGATGCGCCACGCCAACGGCACCTATGCCAACGAGATCGAGGCCAATTACGCTGTCAACTGCCTGGACCACCCGGCCCTGACAGATATCTCCGCCTACGACAAGCTGGGGTCTGCCTACGCACAGGCCGCGCCCTTCTTCGGATCGTCATTTCAATACTCGAATCTTCCGTGCGCGTACTGGCCGGCGCGGCCGACCGGCCAGGCGGGTCCATTGACCGCCGACGGTGCGCCTCCGATCCTGATGGTCGGGGGGACGAATGATCCGGCCACCCCCTACGCGTGGGCGGTCGCGGCACACAAGCAGATCGCCGGCTCGATCCTTCTGACACGCAATGGCAACGGCCACGGGTCTTATGGGGTGAGCGTTTGCGCCTCGGTTGCCGAGATCCTCTACCTCGTCAATCTGACGCTGCCGGCGGATGGAACCGTCTGTACCAGCTGATCGGCCGATGACGGCAGTCGACTGCCGAAAAGAGCCTGCTTAGGCGCCGTATCTTGGCTCCATGCCCGAGTTGCCAGAGTTGGAGGCGCTGCGAATCCGACTCGCACCACGCCTCGAGGGAAAGCTGATAACCGCAGCGACCGTCAACCCGAAGAAGGCCCACATGCTCCGGTACCCCGTGGACAACTTTGCGAATGAGCTGCCCGCTCGTCGCGTCGTCTCACTCATCCGGCGGGGCAAACACCTTGTTTTTGGCACCGAGCTTGGCGCCGGCGGATCCGAGAGGTGGCTGGTGATCAACCCGATGCTGGGCGGGCGGTTCCAGATGGCCGATGGGTCGACACCGGTGCCCGCGACAGAGGTGTTCACGATCCGGATCGAGGGCAAGCAGGAGATGCGCTACCTCGACTTCCGGGACATGGGCAGGATTTACTGGGTCAGCGACCTGGACCGGGAGGTGCCGGGCTGGGCACTGGTCGGGCCCGAGGCCGACTCTGTAAGGGAGATGGGCCTCGAAGTTTTCCGTAAGCGGCTGCGGCGGTTCCGGGATGAGCTGAAGGACTTGCTGCGAAACCAGGAATTTCTGGCTGGAATCGGCAACGCCTATTCGGACGAGATTCTGTTCGAGGCTCGACTGCTGCCACTGCGCCGTCGGGCGTCGCTAAAGCCGGCGGACGAGGAGGCGCTGTTCGAGGCGATCCCGAAAGTGCTGGCGCGGGCGGTCGAGGCGATCCTAGCCAACCCCAAATACGAGGAGTCCAAGCAGGACCGCTCGTTCATGGCCGTCCATATGAAAGGAGGCAAGACATGCCCGCGGTGCGGGCATAGGATCAGCCAGCTCGGCTCAAACCGAGAGCCGCTCAACTTCTGCCGCGGCTGCCAGGTCTAAACCGCAAACCTGGCTGTTAAGCGTTGCGGCGGGCCAGGTTTCCTGAGATCGTTTCGAGAAGGCGCTGCGACGCGACCGCGATCTCGTCGACCGCTCCCTCGAACGCCACCTGGTGCTTGCCCGTGGGCTCCCTGAACCCACTCACCTTCCGCACGAACTGGCGCGCCGCGGCGCGGATCTCTTCGTCAGTGGCGACGACATCGGCATGGCGCAGCGTCTTGATGCTCCGGCACATGGCGACAACGATACCGACAGCCGGTCCCTAATCGCCACGATGCGCAGGTAGCTCCGGAAGATCTGTCGGCGCCAGCCGGGTCGGATCAAGTCCCGCCCGGATCAGCATCGCGTTCGCGAGCCGGTCGTAACGGCGCTCGGCGATGTCCCCCACAGGATCAGCGCTCGCAGACATCAGCTGGCGAAAGCTCAGCGTGGACACGGCCCTGTAGGCGAGCACGGCCCGCGCCTGGTCAGCTCGTCCGGTCAGAGAAGCGATGCGCACGAACGCCAACGCCGCCCCGACCTCCCTCATGTCGCGCCACCGCCAGGTGCCGTACGGCACCAGCACGAGCAGAATCGGGGGCAGGGCCACGAGCACGGCAAGCACGATCGCGAGCTGGAATATCGCCTGGTGGACCTGGTGACCGGCCGACACCAGCTGATCACCCGAGTACCTTTGCAGCGTCGTCGCCGTGTCGAGCAGGAACTGGCTCAGGAATGGGATTCCGGTCGGCACAGCATTGCGGAACGACGCGATCCAAGCATTGAACGTGGCCCCCGTGCTCGTGATGCCGTCGGCAATGACCTGTAGGCCCAGCACGGTCTGGTAGATCAGCCAGCCCAGCGCAGCCCAAGCAATGGTCCAGGCGATGGTGAGCAGATCGCCCAGGACGCGCATAAAGGCGGGGAACGTCCGGTCGGGGTACGCCTTGATCATCCCGCGACCATAAGTCACAACGCAAAGAACGTCACGTCTTTGCGTTCAGATAATCGCGAAGTCCACCTCCACCGTCACCTGGACGTCGAGCTCGCCCACAGGGATCTGGGTGGGGACCGGCGCGGCAGCAGCCCTGGCATCGAACCCAAACACCGGCGTGCTTCCGTACGAGGAGGTGTCGCTGACCCGCATCACCTGGCCGAGTCTCACACCTGCTGCGTCAGCCATCGCCTGGGCCTTGGTCTTGGCGTCGGCGATCGCCAGCGCCCGAGCCTGGGCTTGCGCCGCCTTCGGGTTCGCAAGGCCAAACCCGACGCTCACATTGGTGGCTCCGCCGGATTGAACGAGCGCGTCGAGAGCGTTGCCCGCGGTGTCGACGTTGTGCCATTTGAGCGAGATCTGTTCCGAAGCGCTGTAGCCGTCGATGGTGGTGTTGGACCCGACGTAGTTCGGGTTGACCGAGTAGCCGGATGTGCTGATGTCCTTGTCAGCGATCCCAATCGCCTTGGCCTTTGCAATCAGCCTGGCCGCCTTGCTCGCGAGGTCCGACTGGGCCGAGGCGGCAGTCGGCTTGGACGACTGAACACCGACCATTAGGAAAGCGATATCCGGCTTGGTCGACACAGTCGCGTCTCCGCCTGCGAAAACACCAGGCGTAAATGTCGAGGTCGACTGCGGTAAGGCGGCAGGCGCTGCCACCACGACCTGAGGCCGGTTGCCCGCGGCGACTACCAGCGCGACTGCCAGCGCACAAACGGTTGCGATGGCCGCAGAGAACAGGACGGGACGAGCGGACGGCGTCATATCTTTTAAGTCCATGAAGCGCAAACGACCGCTTCCGCCTGCGGGTAACAAGAAGCAACGGGCGGCGCCGGCGACCCGAATCACGCGAGAGCGTGCACGCCAGATCGCGGTGATGGCGCAGATGCTCGACGCCCGCCGGCCGAAGAACATCGTCGACGTCGTGCGGCAGCTGGGATTCTTGCAGCTCGATCCCACCGCGGCTGTGGCGCGAACCGAGCATCTCGTGCTGTGGAGCAGGCTTGGCAACAGCTTCCTCCCCGCAGACCTTGCGCGCCTGGTGTACGCGAAGCGCTCTTTGTTCGAACACCGCGCTTTCATCTACCCGACCGCCGACTTCCCGGTGTACCGAGCCGTCATGGCGGCCTGGCCGCCCGGCCCCTCTGTCTGGTCGGGCCGTATCCGCGAGTGGATGACGGCCAATGCCGAGTTCCGCGCATACCTGCTCGCCGAGCTGGAAGCGCGAGAGCCCCTGCGATCGCGCCAGCTCGAAGACCGTGCCGCCGTGGCTTCATGGCCGTCGTCCGGCTGGAACGACGGGCGCACGACGGGGCAGATGCTCGAGTTCTTGTCCGCGCGCGGGGAGGTCGCGATCTTCGGCCGCGAAGGCAACGACCGACTCTGGGACCTGGCGCACCGAGTGCACCCAAAGAATCACGCGGAGATCACCACCGAGGAGGCGATGCGAATCCGCGCTGAGAATCGCTTGCGCTCGCTCGGGATCGCGCGAGCGGCCTCTCTCGGCCGTAATACGTCGACGGCCGATTACCTCGGAACATCGAACTACGGCCCGGCGCGGGCGGTCGAGGGCATCGGTGTGCCCGTCGAGGTTGAAGACGTCGCCGGGCGATGGGTCGCAGACCCACGGCTGCTGCGACGCGACTTCGAAGGACGCACGGCCACCCTGTCTCCGTTCGACAGGCTGATCCACGACCGGCGGCGCCTTCTCGACCTGTTCGGCTTTGAATATTTGTTGGAGATCTACGTACCGCCAGCAAAGCGTCGCTGGGGCTACTACGTGCTCCCGGTGCTCGACGGCGACACCTTCATCGGCAGGTTCGACGCCAAGGCGGACCGGGAATCGTCGACGCTGCGCGTGCCTGTGATCCACATGGAGCCCGGTACGAGCGCGAAGGATCTCAGAACAGTCGAGGGCCAGCTGCACGAGCTCGCGGATTGGCTCCGCCTCGATAAGGTCTTAGTGCAACGCATGGTTAAGTAAGTGGACGAATCCGAGGCTCGCGTCTTAGGAAACTTTGTAGATACGGCGGGCCGGCTACTCGCCATCCCGGCCCAGCACAAGAAGCGACTCTCGGTGTTGCGCTGGCTGGTGGAGGATTTCGAGCCCGGACGGCGCTACCCGGAGTCCGAGGTCAACCAGATCATCGGTCGCAGACATTGGAATTTCGCCGCCCTCCGTCGGTTCCTCGTGGACGAGGAGCTAATGCAGAGACGCAACTCCATCTACTGGCGAACCGGGAGCGTGCCCAACACCGGCCACGACCCCGAGGCATGGCCTCAGCCTTAGATCACCTTGGGGAGGGCAGCTCGCCGCGGAAGATCGCGGCGTTTCGTCTCGCGAACTCGTCGAAGCTGGTCGGCGCCCACCCGAAGACCTCTTGGATGGTTGGCCAGACCGTCGATTCCTTGCCTTTCCGTCGCTCGGCAAAAAGCTCGTCCAAACCTTCCGCGAGGTAGGGCGGCATTCCTGCCGCGAGCCGAGCTTGCCTTGCATCCTCCGGTGGGACATCGACATAACGGACAGGTTTTCCAATTGCAGCTGACAACTTGGCGGCGACCTCAGCCATGGTCAAAGATTCCGGACCCGTCAGCGGATACGTCTTGCCCTCATGTCCAGGTGTCGTCAAGACAGCGATCGCAACCTCGGCGATGTCACCGATGTCGACGGAGGCGATCCTGGCATCCGCCATCGGCAGCGCCATGACGCCCCTGGCACGATCGACGGGACCTGACGAAAGTACGAGGGCATGAACTCGCCTGCGCGCAGATGGGTGAGGCAACTCCCGAAGCCTCGAGCCGCTTCTCGATCTCTGCATGCATCCGGGCGAAGCGAAAAGGAGAGTCGAGCTCAGGAAGGATGCCTGACAGCTTGACTATGTGTTGGACACCAGTTCGGCGGGCCGCGTCGATGAAGCTCGACTGAACCTCGACCATCGTCTGGTCCGAAGACGAGATGAGCATGGCGCGCTCAACGCCCCTAAGCGCGTCGGTGAGCGAGTCCGGACGGGCCATGTCACCTTCCACGACCTCGACGTTGCGTAACGACGCGAAAGGCTGTGCCTTGGCAGGGTTTCGAACCAGAGCGCGAGATGGGATGCCCTTCGCGGAGAGCCGCCGCACGAGCTCGGATCCGTTCAATCCGGTGGCGCCGGTGACCAGAATCATGCCGCCCTCAATTCTGCGGCGCGCGGGATCACCTCACGACCCATGACTTCTAGGGGCGTGATGTGGTCGACACCGACCACCCACCCGAAGACAGACTCGATGCCCATGCTTGCCAGCCAACGAAGCTTGTCGATCACCTCGTCGACTTTCGAACCACCCGCGCCGACGTCGAACCCGAAGGGCGCTGTTTTCTCGATCGCGTCATAGTCGCGGCCTTCCTTCTCGCAGAGGCGGCGCAGCAACTCAAGTTGGCGGGGTATCTCTGGCGAGGGCCGCAAATTGCATGCATCCGCATAACGGGCGACTAGGGGCAGCGCCCGTCGCTCCCCGCTCCCCGCAATCAGGATCGGCGGATGCGGGCGGCTGAGACTCTGCGGCACGTTCAACGGCCGTTCGATTCGGACGTGCTTTCCAATAAACGGCTCGTCGGCGCCGTGATCCCCCTCCCACATCCGCAGGCAAGCCTGAACTGTTTCCTCCAGGAGATCGAATCGATCGCCCAGTGACGGAAACGGCAATCCGAGGCCATCCGCCTCCTCGGGATAGTCGCCGGCCCCGATACCCAGCATCGCGCGACCGCCCGAGAGCACATCGAGGGTGGTCACCATCTTGGCGAGCAGCCCCGCATACCGGTAGGAAACGGCGGTGGCGAGTGCAAGAAGACGAACGCGATGCGTGTGCGCAGCGATGAAGCCAAGCGTCGTGTAGGCCTCGATCTGGCTCGCTTCCGCTCCGCCCGTGGCCGGGTGCCCCCAGACGTGATCAGCCACGTCGATGGTTTCGAAGCCCGCTGACTCAGCGGCCTCGACAATCTCGGCCAGCGTTGAACCAAGCCGACTCGCGCCACCCTCCCAGGTCGTCGACGGGATGTGCAGACCGAGCTTCATGTCGTCTCCTTGATGAAAGCCAGAACATTTAAGAGTTGATCGGATTGGCGGAGGGGCAGGGATTTGAACCCTGGATAGGCTTGCACCTATAACAGTTTTCAAGACTGTCGCCATCAACCGGACTCGGCCACCCCTCCGTGGGCACCACGGATTCTAGGAACTCAGCGCCCCCCGATAACTTCCAGCCCGCCCATGTATTGCCGCAGAGGCTCGGGCACCGTGATCGTTCCGTCGGACCGCTGGTACGTCTCCATGATGGCGTCGATGGTCCGCGTGATGGCGAGACCGCTGCCGTTGATGGTGTGCGCAAACCGCGGCGGCGCACCTCGAGCCGGCCTGTAGCGGATGTTGGCTCGCATCGCCTGGAAATCGTTGAAAACCGAGCATGACGACACCTCGAGGAATCGATCCAGACCCGGACACCATGCTTCGAGGTCGTACTTCTTGTACTGCGCAAACCCCATGTCACCGGTGCACATCAGCAGCGTGTGATAGTGGAGCCCGAGGCGTTGAAGAATGTCTTCCGCGTCCGCGGTTAGCTTTTCGAATTCCTCCATCGAGGTCTCGGCAGTGGTCACTTTGACCAGCTCGACTTTGGAGAACTGATGCATTCGTATGAACCCACGCGTGTCCTTGCCCGCAGCGCCCGCTTCGGTGCGCCACGAGGGTGCATAAGCAACGTATTTCAGCGGCAGCTGATCCGCGTCCAGGATCTCCTCACGGTGAAAGTTGGTGACGGGCACCTCAGCCGTCGGAATGAGCCACAAGTCTTCGTTCTCGATCTTGTAGGCCATGTCCGCGAACTTTGGTAGGTTCGCGGTGCCCATCATCGATGCGCTGTTCACGAGCATGGGCGGCAGCACCTCGGTATAGCCGTGCTCGCGGGTATGCACGTCGAGCATGAACTGCACCAACGCGCGCTCGAGGCGCGCCCCTTCCCCCAGAAGAAAAGCGAAGCGCGAACCGGCAACGCGAGCAGCGTGCTCGAAATCCATGATGCCCAGCGCCTCGCCAAGGTCGTAGTGCGTGCGCGGCGAAAAACCAAGATCGGGTTTCGCGCCCCATTCGCGCAAAACAACGTTGTCGGCTTCGCTATCCCCCACCGGCACCGATTCGTCAAAGATGTTCGGCACCCGCAGCAAAAGGTCGTCCAGCTTTGCCTTGATCGCGTCCGCCTCCGCCAGCTCTGCCTTCGCGCGCTCGGCCATCTCGCGCAATCTCTCCTTGAGTTGCTCGTCACGCGTCTTGGCGAACTCCTTGGAAAGGCGGTTCTGCTCGGCCTTGATCGTCTCCGCTGTGTTCTGGTGGGAACGCCATTCACGATCCAGCCCCAGGATCTCGTCGATCGGCGCGCTCTCCTTCTTCAGCGCCGCGGCGCGGCGAACGCGCTCCGGGTCTTTGCGAATCAGCTCGAGCGGCAGCACGCTACGCCTCCGGCTTCATGACGGGAAACAGGATCACGTCCCGGATCGATGGCTGATCCGTCAGCAGCATCACCAACCTATCGATGCCGACCCCAAGACCACCACATGGCGGGAGGCCGTATTCCACAGCGCGGAGAAAATCCTCATCCATCGGATGCGCCTCGACATCGCCCGCGGCGCGCTTGGCCGCCTGCCCCTCGAAGCGCGCGCGCTGATCGACCGGATCGGTCAGCTCAGTGAAAGCGTTCGCGTACTCGCGCCCAAGGATGATCAGCTCGAATCGCTCTACGAACCGAGGGTCATCAGCCCGCGGGCGGGCAAGAGGCGAGATCTCGATCGGGTAGTCGATGACAAACGTCGGCTGCCGAAGTTTTGCCTCCACGTGCTCTTCGAACAGGTCGTTGAGCTCATTGCCGGCAGCCTGCTTTCCGGTGTGCTCCAGCACGAGGTCGGCCATCCGCGCTCGCCGGTAAGGCGGCGTGAGATCTACCTCCTCACCCTGGTACGTAGTCACGAGCGGGCGGCCGGCGGACTTCGCTGAGGCCACCATGAGGTCTTCGACCAGCTTCATGACGTCGTCGTAGTCCGCGTATGCCTCGTAGCACTCGAGCATCGTGAACTCAGGGTTATGGCGCGGCGAGAGCCCTTCGTTGCGAAACACGCGGCCCACCTCGTAGACCCGTTCGAACCCACCGACCAGCAATCGCTTCAAGTGGAGCTCGAGCGCGATGCGCAAATAGAGGTCGCGGTCCAGTGAGTTGTGATGCGTGAGAAATGGCCGCGCGTGGCCGCCACCAGGCACCTCCTGGAGCACCGGGGTCTCCACCTCGACGAATCGACGCTCGTCGAGCAGCGTGCGCAGCCCGGTGATGATCCGCGTCCGCGCACGAAACACTTCGCGCACCTCAGGGTTGGCGATCAGGTCGACGTAGCGCTGGCGGTAGCGGATCTCGATGTCCTTGAGGCCGTGCCACTTCTCAGGCAGCGGCCGCAAGGCCTTGGTCAGAAGCTGCAGCGAGTGCACCTCGACGGTGGGCTCCCCGCGCCGTGTACGGAACATCGGTCCCTTCACGCCGATCACGTCGCCTGGGTCCAGATCGGCGAACAACTCGAAAGCGGCGGGGCCGAGGATGTCGCGGCCGGCGAACAATTGGATGCGCCCGGCGCCGTCCTGCAGATCGGCGAAGGCCGAGCCGCCGTGGAGGCGCTTCACCATCATCCGGCCCGCGAGCGCAACCTCCTCGGTTGTCCTATCGCCCTCCCCGAGCAGGTCGCGTGCCTCGACGGTGGTGTGGGTGGGCCTGAACCCGCGCGAATACGGATCGATCCCGGCCGCGCGAAGCCGTTCCAGCTTCTCGCGGCGGTCGACCATCTCCTCAGGGAGATCGGCATCGTTCTGTTCCGTCACGATCGGAAAGCGTAAGGGCTAGAGCGCCAGTTCCTGTTCCTCGGCCGCCGGGAAGGCGTCGATGTTGGCGCCGCCCGCGGCGCGGTGGTTGCCCAGCGCCTCCTCGATGAGACCGTCGATATCGATGTCCGAGTGCACGGGATCGTGGTGAAAGAAAGCGAGCTGCTTGGCCCCCGCCTGCTCCGCCAGCGCCAGCGCCTCCTCGTAGGTCGAATGACCGAAACCGGCGTGCGTCTTGTACTCCTCCCGGCTGTACTGGGCGTCGTGGACGAGCAGATCCGCATCCTTGCACCAGCTGGCGAGGTCCTTCAGCGATCCGTTCTCGTTGTTCGCGAAAAGCGCGATCTCATTGTCGGTCGCGAACGCAAAGCGCGTGTCGCCCTCGTCGATCCGATAACCAAACGTCGGAATCGGGTGCATCAGAAGGTGAGGCGTGATCCGCAGGCCCCCAACTTCGAAAGTCTCGCCAGGGTTGCGCTCGATGAACTCCATCTCGGCCGGCATGTGGTCCAGGCGCACTGGAAAGTAGGCGGGATCCATCTGGTCAGCAAACGCTGCCTGCAGCGACTTGGCTGAGCCCGACGGCCCGACGATCGTCAGGTGCGTGCCGGGAACGAACGCGGGCAGGAAGAAGGGGAACCCCTGGATGTGGTCGAGATGCGTGTGCGTGATCAGGAGGTGGGCCTGCAGCGGCTCTGATTGATTGAGCCCGCTCCCGAGCTCTGCGATGCCGGAACCGGAGTCGACGATGATGAGGTTGTTGTCCTTGTCGCGCACCTCGAGGCAGGTGGTGTTGCCGCCATACCTGAGGGTTCTTCGGCCGGGCGTCGGCCTGGTGCCTCGGGTGCCCCAGAACTTGATCCTCATCCCTTCGCCGTCACGTCGTAGACACGCTTGGTGATGAAGATGTCGAGCAGGTCGCGGTCGAGCTTGCCCTCCCCCGCCTCGTTCGTGAGGATGTCGAGCGCTTTCGTTACGGGCACAGCGGCCTTGTACTGGCGGTCATGCGCGGTCAGGGCGTCATAAATGTCCGAGATCGTCATCATTCGGACCTGGGGCGGAATGTCATCCCCGCGCAGGCCGCGGGGGTAACCCGAACCGTCGAGCTTCTCGTGGTGCCCGTACGCGATCGCCGGAATGTTCGTCATCAGGGGCGGCCACTTGATCTCGCTCAGGAATTCCCAGCTGTGAGTAACGTGGGACTCGATCTCGCGGCGCTCCTCGTCGTCCAGCGTGCCCTTGCGGATGCTCAGGAAGCGGAATTCCTGCGGGTCGAGCATCGTGTGCTCGACGCCCGCCATGTCAACGTAGGTCTGCTCGGACAGGACCTCGAGCATGGAGGCCTTGTCCTCCGGCAGGACGCTCGGCTCGTTGGCAGCAACGATGCCCTGGACCCAGTTGGCGAACTGCGCAAGCTCTTCGTCGAGCCGCTGATCGATGTCTGCCAGGACGGCTGGACTCGCCTGCCCACGCCGCATGGCATCAAGTTTCTCGGTCGCGTATTTGACCTGCACCGAGCGCTCGATGGACTCGAATCGCGACTGGATCCACTCTAGCTGGTACGGGAACAGCTTCCTCGCCTTGATCAGGATGCGCTCCCGCACGCCGACCTTGCCGAAGTCGTGAAGCAAGGATGCGTAGTGCAGCTCCTTCAACTGGTCCTCGTTCAGGCGCATGTCCTTGTACTTGCCGACCGCGATGTCCGTGACGGCGAGCGCGAGGGCGATAGTGAGCTTCTCGACGTTTTGCGAGTGGCCGCGGGTGGCCGGGTCGCGCAGCTCGATTGCTGCGACGCTGGCCTTCACGAATCCGTCAAAGGCGGCTTGGTTCAGGTCTAACTGGGTCTGTCTGTCGATCGCGACCGCGGCCTGGCTGGCGATGGACTCGATCATCTCCAGGTCCTCCCGCCTGAAGCTGACCACCTCATCCGGAACGTTGGCGACGGTCAGCTTGGTCTCGAAGCTGCGCTTGGCGTTGATCAGCTGGACCGCACCGACCACCTCGTTTCTGTGGTCGCGCATCGGAACCGTGAGCATCGACTTCGTCCGGTAGCCGTACTGCGCGTCGAATCCCTTTCCCCCCTTCGGTTTGCCGGGCGGGGGGTCGTAGGCGTCGTCGTAGATCTGGCTCATGTCATTCGTGACTGTGTAGCCGACCATGCTCTTCTCGTCGACCGGAACCTTGAACGCCTGGTAGGTGTTCTGGTCGATGGAAGCGTTCTGGCTCGCGCGGAGGGCGAGCTTCTGCTGACCGTCGTCACCGACCGTCTTCTCCTTCTCCCATAGGCTTGCGCCGTCGGCGTTGGTCAGCTGGCGCAGCGTCGTGAGGATGAACTGCTGGAGCTTCTCGATGTCTCTTTCGGCAGAGAGCTTGATCCCGATTTGGTTGAGCTCCCTGAACTGCCGGTGCACGACGGCTTCCCGGAGCGCCACGCGAAGGAGCTCGCGCAGCGCCGCCGGCGACGCATCCGCCGGTGGCCGTACGACACTCGCTTCGAATCCTTCCGGCGCAGCCTCGCCTGGGGCCAGAACGATCACGGCCGGGCTGATCACCGAATCCGGGTTGCCGAGGGGCTCGCCCGCGAGCCCTATCTCGGCGAGCACGGAGACGAAGCTGGCGTTATCGAGGCCGGGCGCGAGGTAGACGTGGACTGCAGGCGCCGCCTTCACCGCATCCATCATCGCCCGTCGGAGTTCTGGAGGTAAATGAGCCGCAAGCCCTCAAGAGTAAGGAGTGGGTCGATGCTTTCGATAACCGGGGTCAGCCCGGCGACGAGCGCCGCCTGGCCCCCTGTCGCAATCACCTTGGCCGAACCCCCCAGCTCAGCCGTCATGCGCTGGACCATTCCCTCGACCTGGGATACGAACCCCCAGACGAGGCCCGACTGGATCGAAGCGACCGTGTTGCGTCCGATCACTGAGTCTGGGGCCACTGCCTCCACGCGCCGGAGCATCGCGGTTTGCGAAACCAAGGCATCGAGGGAGATCTCGACTCCGGGGGCGATCGCCCCGCCCAGGTAGTCGCCCTGGGCGTTGATGGCGTCGTAGGTGACTGCGGTGCCGAAGTCGATGACGATGATCGGCCCGCCATGCTTGGTAAAGGCGGCAAGGGCGTTGGCGATCCGGTCCGCACCCACGTCCTTCGGGTTGTCATACCTCACCTTCACGCTCGTCTTGGTGCCGGGCCCCACCATCACTGGA
The DNA here is from genome assembly GCA_003151665.1 of Candidatus Dormiibacterota bacterium. The sequence goes on along the minus strand of PLYD01000058.1, from coordinate 8,172 downwards.
TCGCATTTCAAGTAGCGCCTGGACACCTCGATCAAGGCTGGGTTGAGATTGGGGACGACGCTGGCGATCACGACGCCATCGACCACCGCCATGTCGAGATCTCGCAGGTGAAAGAGCTGGCCGAGCTCTACGGCGAGCTCGTCGGCGGTGCGCTCGTGATGGGAGGTGATCCTCCAGTCGGCGACCAGCCGCTCGCCGTCGAACAGGGCAAGCGTCACGTTCGTATTGCCGACGTCCACGGCGAGCAGCATCAGGAGGACTCTAGGGGAGTTAACGCGGGAGAGGGGGCGGGTGCGCCTGGCTCCATCCCAGCAGCGCCGCCGCCTGGTGGCGCACCTCGACTGCACGCGCGGCCACGCGTCGCGGGTGAGGAGCTCCGACGAGGTCCCTTTTCAGCAGTGAAGTTTCAGCGTTCCAGGGCGCCTTCATGGTTCCGCCCCGCACCTGCCGGCCGACCTCCTGGTGGGCCTTTCGGAAGGGTTTGCCCGATCGGACCAGCGCCTCGGCGACGTCGGTGGCGAGCAGACCCGGGTCGGTGGCGGCAGCCGCCAGCCGGGCCCGGTCGAACTCGAGGTGCTGCACCAGCAGGGTGGCCGCCCGCAGTGAGTCGAGGGCGTTGTCGACGGCTGCGAACAGGGCCGGCTTATCCTCCTGGAGGTCGCGATCGTAGGCGAGCGGCAGACCCTTTAAGACAGTGGCGAGCGCGACGAGGCTACCGATCGCCCTTCCTGATCGCCCTCTCACGAGCTCGGCGATGTCCGGGTTCTTTTTCTGGGGCATCAGGCTCGATCCGGTTGCGATCTCGTCGGCCAGCCTGACGAAACCGAACTCGGCGCTCGCCCACAGGACTACGTCCTCGCCAAGCCGGCTGAGATGAAGCGCAGCGGTCGTGCATGCGTATACGAGATCGAGCGCAAAGTCGCGATCCGCAACCGCGTCAATGCTGTTGGCGGTGAGGCGAGGGAGTCCGAGCTCCTTGGCCACGACTTTGCGCTGCAACGGCAAGGTGGTTCCAGCCAACGCGCCAGAGCCGAGAGGCAGCTCGCTTGCTGAGTCATAGGCGTGGCGAACCCGCGCGGCATCGCGCAGCAGCGGCTCGGCATGGGCGAGGAGGTGGTGCCCCACCGTGACCGGCTGCGCGCGCTGCAGGTGCGTGTAACCGGGCATCGCCCAGCCCGTATGGCGGTCGGCTTGCGCACCCAGGGCTTCAACCACCGCAGCGATCTCCGCTGTCAGCTCGCTGGCGGCGGCGCGGCAGTAGAGACGGAGGTCAAGCGCGACCTGATCATTGCGCGACCTGCCCGCGTGCAGGGCGGCACCGGCCGGCGTTATCTCCGTCAGCCGCCGCTCGATCGCAGAGTGGATGTCCTCATCGGTGTCGAGAAAATCGAAGGTGCGGGCATCAAGCTCTTTGCTCACCCGCCGCAAACCTCGCTCGATGGCGGTCAGCTGCGCGGCGGAGATGATTCGGGCGGCAGCCAGCCCTCGTGCGTGGGCGATGCTGCCGGCGATGTCAAAGGGGTACAGCTCGTAATCGGCGTCGAGGGACGATGAGAAGCGTTCGAGCTCGGGCAGAATGCGCCGCTCGAAGCGACCGCCCCAAAGCTTGCCGCCGCCGGCTACTTTCCCAGGCGTTTTACTTCACCCAAGAGATTGCCCAGGTCGCGCCCGGGCAGCCGGCCCTGTACCTGCGCCGACGTGCGCACTCCCATCCCCCACAGCTTGATGAAGCCTGCCGCGGCCGATTGATCGAACACGTCGCCCTTGCCATAGGTCGCCAATGACAGCTGATAAAGCTGCATTGGACTCTTGCGTCCGACCACGTGCGAAGAGCCCTTGAACAGCTTCAGGCGTACGTCGCCGGTGACGTGACGCTGGGTCTCGACCACGAACGCGTAGAGCGCGTCCCTGAGCGGGCTGAACCAAAGTCCGTCGTAAACCATCTGCGCCCATTGCTGCGCGACCAGGTCCTTGAAACGCGCCACCTCCTTGGGCAGCGTGATGTCTTCGAGCGCCTGATGGGCCTGCAGCAGCAGCACGGCGGCAGGCGCCTCATAAATCTCGCGCGATTTGATGCCGATGAGCCGGTTCTCGAGGTGGTCGATGCGCCCGACGCCGTTCTCGCCCCCCAGCTTGTTGAGCGCCGTCACCAGATCCAGCGCTCCGATCGCCTTGCCGTCAAGCGAAACCGGCAGACCCTCTTTGAAGCCGACCTCTACGTAGGCAGGCTCATCGGGACACTGCCGCGGGTCGCGCGTCCACGAATAGACCTCGGCCGGAGGCTCCGCCCACGGGTCCTCGAGCACGCCGGCTTCGATGGAGCGGCCCCACAGGTTCTCGTCCGTGGAGTATGGGGAGCGCGTGGTGGCCGGCACCTCGATGCCGTGCTTGTTCGCGTACTCGATCTCGTCGTCGCGGTTCATCCCCCACTCGCGCACGGGTGCGACCACCTCGAGCTCGGGCGCGAGGGCCGCGGTGGTGACGTCGAAGCGCACCTGGTCGTTGCCCTTCCCGGTGCAGCCGTGTGCGATCGCGCTGGCGCCTTCGCGGCGCGCGACCTCGACCATCATCGCCGCGATCAAGGGCCTGCCCAGCGCAGTGGCCAGCGGGTACTCCTTCTCGTACACGGCGCCGGCCTGGAGCGAGGGCCACACGAACAGCTCGAGAAATGGGATGCGGCCGTCGGCGACGTAGGCTGCCGAGGCGCCGACCTTCAGCGCCCGCGCCTGGATGGCGTCGAGGTCCTTCTTCTCGCCGAGGTCGACGGTGAACGCAATGACGTCCCAGCCCTTGTCCTTGAGCCAGCGGATCGCCACCGACGTATCGAGACCGCCGGAGTAGGCGAGGACGAGCTTCTTATTCGACATGGGCCAGGAGGTCTTTGAGCGCTTTGCCCGCCCCCCGCTTGCTCAGCACCGCGATGATCGTGTCGTCGCCCGCGACAGTGCCGGCGATGCCGGGCAGCGCGGCCTCGTCGATGCGCCGCGCGACGAGGTTCGCGGTGCCGGGAGGAGTCCTGATCACGGCCATCGGCTCGACGAGCTCGACCGACAGCACCAGCTCGCGGACGAGGGACGCGGAGCTGCGGTAGCCGCTCACAGAGCGGACGAGGCCGAGCTCCTGAATGTCGCGCGAGATGGTCGCCTGCGTCGCCCGCAAGCCACGACGCGCGAGCGCCTCAGCCAGCTCCTGCTGGGTGTGGACCCCGCCGCGGTTCACGAGCGCAAGGATCGCCTGGTGGCGCTGTCCCTTGGTCGCGGTCACCCGACGTCGAGGACCTTGTGCATGATGCCCTGCGCCCGATCGATCTCTTCGGCAGTGATGATCAGCGGCGGCACCAGGCGGATCGAGTTCTCGTCGACCGCATTGATGATCAGCCCAGCCTCGAGGCAGTGCTCCTGAAAAGCCTTGGCGTGAGGCTCGGCGAACTCGGCGGCCTGCATGAGACCCAGTCCTCGCACCTCTTTGGCGCCGAGCCCTTGCAGGACTCCGTTCAGCAGCTCGCCCATCTCGGCGGCGTGGCCCACGAGGCCGTCGCGCTCGATCACCGCGAGCACTGAGAGGGCGACGGTGCAAGCCAGCGGGTTGCCACCGAAAGTGGATCCGTGGTCGCCCGGCTCGAAAACGTCGGCCTTAGGCGATGCGAGGCACGCGCCGATTGGGACGCCGCCGCCGAGTCCTTTCGCGAGGGTCATCACGTCGGGGGTGATCCCGTGGTGCTGGTACGCGAACCACTTGCCGGTGCGTGCAATCCCGGTCTGTACCTCGTCGAGGATCAGCAGCAGGTTCTTCTCGTCGCACCACTTTCGCACGCCTTCGAGGTAGCCCTTGGCCGCGGGGATGATGCCGATCTCGCCCATCACGGGCTCGAGCATCACGGCGACGGTCTTGTCCGTGGTCGCCGCCTTGATTGCCTCGAGGTCGTTGTACGGCACATGCACGAAACCGTCGGGCAGCGGCTTGAAGGGGTCAGAGTATTTGTGCTGCCCGCCGGCGGTGACGGTTGCCAGCGTGCGGCCGTGGAAGGAGCCGACGCTCGTGATGATCTCGAAGGCACCAGCGCGGTTTTGCGTGCCCCACTTGCGCGCAATCTTTATGGCGGCCTCGTTGGCCTCTGCGCCGGAGTTGCAGAGGAAGACGCGAGAAGGAAACGACAGCTCGACGAGGCGTCGCGCGAGCTCGACCTGTGGGCGCGTGAAGTAGAGGTTGGAGGTGTGGATCAGGGTCCGCGCCTGGCCGCTCAACGCGTGGGCGATGTCAGGATGCGCGTGGCCCAGGACGTTGACCGCAATACCGGCCACGAGGTCGAGGTACTCCTTGCCTTCCTCGTCGTATAGCAAGCACCCCTCGCCGCGCACAAACGTGACCGGCAACCGCCGGCCGGTGTGCATGAGGTACTGCTCGGCGAGCTCAGGAGTGTTTGGCATAGCCCTAAGGAGTCACCATCGTGCCGATGCCGGCCTCGGTGAAGAGCTCGAGCAGAAGGGCATGTGGCGTGCGGCCGTCGACGATATGGGCGAAGGGCACACCGTCCAGCGCTCGAAGGGCGGCTTCGAGCTTGGGAATCATTCCCCCGGTGACCTCTCCGGCATCGATCCTCTGCCGGGCGTCGGCCTTGGAAAGCACTGCGACAACCTTGCCGTCCACACCGAGGACTCCAGGGACATCGGTGAGGAGGATCAGCTTGTGTGCCTTGAGTGAGACCGCGAGTTCCGCGGCGACGGTGTCAGCGTTGATGTTGTAGGCGTGGCCGTCGTAACCCAGGCCGATCGAGGCGATGACCGGGATGTAACCCCGCCCCAGCAGCGCCGTGATCGGCTCTTTGTTGACCTGGGTGACACGTCCGACGAAGCCCATCGCTTCATTGAGTGGCTCGGCGATGATGCACGGCCCGTCCTCGCCGCTCATGCCGACCGCTTGGCCGCCGAGCCGGTTGATGCTTGCCACGATGTCCGGGCTGACCTTCCCAGTGAGCACCATCTTCACGACCTCCATGGTCTTTTCGTCGGTGACCCGGAGTCCCTTCTTGAAGGTTGCCTTGATGCCGAGGCGTTCGCTCATCGCTGTGATCTCGGGCCCGCCGCCGTGCACAAGCACGGGCTGCATCCCGACGTAGCGGAGCAGCACGATGTCGAGCAACGTCTCGTCCCGAGCCTGCTCGATGGCGTTGCCGCCGACCTTCACCACCACGATCTGGCCGTGGAATCGCTTGATGTACGGCAGGGCCTCAACCAGGACCTTCGCGCGCTCCTCGACGGTCAACGTCATGTCGTGTAGTCCGCGTTAATTCGCACGTATTCCTCCGAAAGGTCACAGCCCCAGGCTTCGGCGCGGCCGTCCGCCAGCCCAAGGGTGGCCACTATCTCGATCTCTGGCTGCTCGAACGCGCGCCGCACGGCCGAGAGGTCCACGTTGACCCCGGCGCCCCGTTCGAATACGACCAGCCCACCCACGCTGAGGTGAAGCTTGTCGAGAGCCAGCTCCGCGCCACTGTACCCGAGCGCGCACACGATCCGGCCCCAGTTGGGATCGCCGCCATGGACGGCGGTCTTGACGAGGCTCGAAGAGGCTACCGCGCGCGCCGCGGTTCGTGCGTCGGCGTCCGACAGGGCGTCCACCACCCGCACGCTGATCAGCTTGCTGGCGCCCTCGCCATCGCTGGCGACCGCACGAGCCAGCTGGCGGGCGACCTCGAGCAGCGCCGCCTCGAAGACCTCGGCCTCGACGCTGCCGGCTCGGATCGCCTGATTGCCCGCAGCGCCGTTCGCGAGCATCAGGAAAGTGTCATTGGTGGAGCTGTCGCCATCGATGGTGACCTGGTTGAAGCTGCGATCCGCGATCGGCTTGACCAGTTTGGCCATCAACCCGGACTCGACATTCGCGTCAGTGGTGATGTATGCGAGCAGCGTGCCCATGTTCGGGTGGATCATCCCGGAGCCCTTGCACATCCCTCCGACGCGGATGGTGGTTCCCGCAATGTCGACCTCGAGCTGGGCGGTCTTGGGCACCGTGTCGGTGGTCATGATCGCGCGGGCGGCGCGGTCTCCCCCGTNNGGGAGGTAGCGACCGATGACGCCGGTTGAGCTCACCAGCACCTGGTGGGGATCTAGGTCCAGGCGGTCAGCGGTGAGCTTGGCCATAAGGAGGGCATCTTTGAACCCCTGCGCTCCGGTGCACGCGTTCGCGTTGCCGGAATTGATCGTGAGGGCGCGGACGCGGTTGTGCTGCAGGTGCAGCTGATCGATGACCACCGACGCCGACTTCACCTTGTTGGTCGTGAACACGCCGCCGGTGTCGCAGCCGTGCTCTGACTGGATGACGCAAAGGTCGTCGCGCTGTGCCGTGGGGATCGCGGTGGCCCCGGTCGTGAAGGCCTTGATCCCGCAGGCCGCGGTGCCGGCGCGAAAACCGCGCGCGAAGGTTACGGCCACTGAACCGGCATCTCGAGAGCGGTTTTTCGGTCGAAGCCGAAGGCGATGTTGAAGCACTCCACTCCCTGTCCGGAAGCGCCCTTGACCAGGTTGTCGAGGGCTCCAGTCACCACCGCCTTCTGGCCCTGGGCCGCGACGTTGACCAGGAAAAGGTTCGAGTGGCTAGCCAGCTTGGTGGTCGGGCTCTGGGCGAGCACCCTGGTGAAGGGCTGGCCTGCATAAAACTCCATGTAGGTCTCGTTGAGCTCGGCGAGCGAGCCCTTGAGGTCGAAGTAGCACGTGACGAGGATCCCTCGAGTCATCGGCACCAGGTGGGGCACGAAGGTGACGCGCAATCCGTTGGCATTCAGCGCCCCGAGCTCCTGGGTCACCTCGGGCAGGTGGCGATGGCCCTTGATCGCGTAGGCGCCGATCGACTCGTTGACCTCGCTGAAATGGGTCCCGATGCCCGGCGACCGACCCGCTCCGCTGACACCGGACTTGGCGTCAACGACGATGTCGGATCCGACCACGCCGGCGGCGACTGCGGGCGCGAGCGCCAGGATCGAAGCGGTCGAGTAGCAGCCGGGGACGGCAATCAACTTCGCGTCCTTGAGCTCTTGTTCGTGCAGCTCGGGCAGCCCGAGCACGGCTTTGCCGAGCAGGTCGGGGGCAGGGTGCTCCTGCTTGTACCAAACGGGGTACTGAGCCGCGTCTTTCAAGCGGAAGTCGGCGCTCATGTCGATCACCCGCCCGCCGCCATCGAGCCACGCCTGTGCCTTGCTCGCACCGACGTTGTGAGGAAGGCAGCTGAACACCACATCGATGCCGTCGAGCTCCAGTTCAGAGCGAAAGGTCCCTTCGAGGGTAAGTAACGGAAACACGGCCGAATACGGCTGGCCCGCCAAAGAGCGGGAGGTGAGCTGGGCCAGCTCCACGCCCGGGTGCCGAGCCAGTAGATGGACAAGCGTCATCCCGGCATAGCCGTTGGCCCCAGCGACAGCTGCCCTAACCGTCTTGCCCACGAACGCATGAGTATACAAGGACACTGCATAAACATCCGCAGCTGAAAGGAGGGGGCTAGATCATTACAGCGTCACCGGCTCAGCCCTGGTGGCTGGCCAGCGAGCTATCGATGCCGATGAAGACCAGCAAGGCGATGAGTCCGAGGCAAACCCGCGACGGGCTGCCTCAAGGCGTGCCGGCCGGCTCCACCGCCCCTACCCCACCTCGTTGAAGAAGCACGACTCCGCCCCGGTGTGGCACGCCGGCCCCGCCGCCCTGACGGTCAACAGCACCGCATCGAGGTCGCAATCCAACCACGCCTCAACCACCTCCAAGAAGTTGCCCGAGGTGGCCCCCTTCTCCCACAGCCCCCTCTCCCGTGAGTGGAACCAGGCGCGCCCCGTCTCCCTCGTCTTCGCCCAGGCCTCCTCATCCACGTACGCGACCATCAGCACCTTCCCCGTGTCCACCGCCTGGACCACCACCGCAACCAACCCCTTCGAAAAGTCCGGCCTCATCGCCTGATCTCCAACCCCCGCGACGCCAGCTCCTGCTTCACCCCCCCGATGCTCAGCTCCCCAAAGTGAAAGATGGATGCGGCGAGCGCCGCCTCCGCCCCACCCTCCGTCAACGCCTCGTACATGTGCCCCGCATTGCCCGCACCCCCCGAAGCAATGACGGGCAAACGAACAGCGGAGCTAACGGCCTTCAGCAGCTCGACGTCGTACCCATCGTGCGTCCCATCCCTGTTCATCGA
>PLYD01000231.1 GCA_003151665.1 Candidatus Dormiibacterota bacterium | reverse complement strand
CCCAGCGTGCCCCGAATGTGGCCGCCGGCCTCGACGCCCTGGGCGATGATGAAATCGCAACCCGCCTTCTCCGCGGCCATCGCCTCCACCACCGAGCCGACCTGCCAGGAGGCAAGCGCGCCGGCCTCGTGGACGATGCGAACGAGCTCGGGGTCGGGATCACCCCAGAAGAAGTCGATCACCTTGGCCTTGTGGGCGGACAGCTCGAGGATGTCGCGGTTCAGGTAAGGGATCAGCTGGTTGATGCCGAAAGGCTTGCTGGTCAGCGAGGCGAGGCGGTCGAGGCGCGCTTTGGCGTCATCCACCTCGATGCCGGCGAAGGTGAGCTGACCGAGGGCGCCGGCGTTGGACACGGCAGCGGCGAGCTCGGGAGAAAGGATGCTGCCCATCCCCGCAAGTTGGATGGGCACGGTGCAACCGACAAGCCGCGTGAATGCAGTCTCGAGCATGGCCAACGCAAGGTATCAAATGAGCAGCCGATCCGAATCCCTCTAAACGAAGGGGCCCGGGGTTACCTCCCCGCTCCCGCGGGGAGGCGCGCTTTAGATCAAGACTTTCCTTAAAGCGCGGGTGGGGGCCCCGAAGGTGGCACCTCGGCCCCAGGCAGAAGGCCGCGCCCGAGAGCGCGGCCTTCTCCGAGCCTTACTCGCAGAAGATCCGAATCTTGACGTCGTCCTCTTCCTGGTCGACGTCGATGGTGAGGTCCTGGAGCTGGTCGATGACCTCGTTGAGGTTTTCAGGCTTGATCTGCTTGATGTCGAAGTCCAGCCCGTTCTTCCGAAGCTCCTCATTCAACTTGTCCTGGGCACCGGCCGGAATCAGACTTGCCAGCCGAACCCCTGCGCGTAGTAGCGCGATCGGCACCCGCAGGTTGATGTGGACCGGCTTGTCGCTCTTGCCTTCCTCGGCGTCGACCATCACGCGGATGAACTTGGGCGCCTTGGACNNGCCAGCATCTCCAGGATCTGCCTGCGCTCTTCAGTCATTTCAATTCCTCCAGTAGGCGAACGGCGTCGTCGGCCGTGATCTCGCCGCGGCTGAGCCGCTCGAGGATCTCCACGCGCGACGGCGCAGGGTTGTTATCAACAAAGTTGAGCTGCTCGCCGATGCGGTTCAACCGCGCTTTGATCGTGGGGTAGCTGACCCCAAAGACCCTCTCCATCTCTTTGATGGAGCCGTGCGAACGAACGAACGCGATGACGAACACCTGGTCGTCGGCGCTGAGGCGTGCGAGCTGGGGCAGCTCCCAAGCCCCTTCGATGGCAGCCCCACTCTCACCAAGCCGAACCCGCTCCACCACCACCTGTCGACCCTGGGTGATCATGGTGAGTTCTTGCCATTCTTGAGTCTTTACCATCGCTGAATTGATATTATTAAGGCAAGCACCACCATTTGTCAAGTTTCTTAATCGCCAGGCTCCGAACTGGGCTTGGAGCAGAATATGTCGATGCCTTACTCCATCGACCTCAAAGCGATCCAGGCTCCATTAAAGGAGAGCTACAAAGCCGACCCGAAGACCGCCCTCGTCACCACCTCGGCCCGAAGCGTGCCCTCTGACATGTCCGACCCCCGCCACTGCGCGGTGGCGCCGGTCGAGTACTCGAGCGTGGTCATCCGCTCAGGCCTCCACCCCGCCGCAGGCGGCGCCGGCGACACGCCCTGCTCCGGGGACATCCTGGCGGCGGCCCTGGCGATCTGCGAGGACAGCACTTTGAGGTCGGTTGCGGCCAATATGGGCATCGAGCTGGAAGGGGTCGAGGTGCAGGTAGACATCGACTGGGATTTCAGGGGCACGATGGCCACCGATCGCAATGTTGCGGTGGGCGCAACCGGAATCCGGATGCGCACGAGAGTGACGCTGAAGAAAGGGCTGGATGAGGAGCGTGCGAGGCGTATGCTGGGAAGCGCGGAGCGATACTGCTCAACCCTGCAGACGCTTCGTAACGGAGTCAACGTGACGACCGATTTCGCCATCGCGAACCCTTAAACATCGCTCCACCCATTACCGGTGTATTGGGTTTGCGTTTGGCAACACGGGGATTCAAGGAGGCTACATATGGCAGAAGCCAAAACCGCAATAGCTCACAAGCCCGTATGGACGGACCTTGCGACAAGTGACGTGAAAGGTGCTAGTAAGTTCTACTCGGCGGTCTTCGACTGGAAGGTCGAGGTCAGCCCCGAGCCGAAGTACGGCGGCTACGCAACGGCAAAGTCCGGCGGCAAGGACGTCGCGGGCATTGCCCCGAAGCAGATGGAGCAGCAGCCGACAGCGTGGACTGTTTACATCGGCACGGCCAACGCAGCCGAGACGGCCAAGAACGCTGTGGCCGCAGGCGGCAAGATCATCGCGCCGGCGATGGAAGTCGGCGACCAGGGCCACATGGCCATCATTCAGGACCCGAGCGGCGCATACCTGGGCCTATGGCAGGCCACCAACATGCACGGCGCGCAGACCACGGGTTCGAACTCGATGGGTTGGGCCGAGCTCAACGCGCGTGGTTTCAAGAAGGCCGAGCCCTTCTACAAGACACTGTTCGGCTGGGGCGAGAAGAAGAGCCCGATGACCGAAGGGCAGGAAGGCGAGTACACGGAGTTCCAGCTGCACGGCAACAGCATCGCCGGCGGCATGGAGATGAACCCGATGGTGCCGGCCCACGTGCCGAGCTACTGGATGGTTTACTTCAACGTCGACAACGTCGACAAGTCATTCGACAAGGTGATCGCGGAGGGCGGCAAGGAAATGCTGTCCCCGCAGAGCATGCCCGGCGGTCGCTTCGCAATCGTGAGCGACCCGCAGGGAGCAACGTTCGGCCTTCTGAAGATGGAAGAGCGGTCCAAGTAACCGACAACTCAACGCGCGGGCCGGCACGCAGCCGGCCCGCGTAACTACGATTCGTCGGTTGAGTTTTAGAGTCATGCCAAGGCTGGCGTTCCCATTCGTGGTGGTCGGACTGATGACCGCGTGCAGCACGCCATTCGCGAACGTCCCGACCTCGGGCGGACGAACCAACCCGCCCCCCGCGAGCGGACCACGCACCTCCTACCCGTCGCCAACTCCGCCAGGGGCGACCCTCGACTGTCCAGCCACAATCAGGAACGGCAGCGGCGCCTACAGATTCGACTGCCCGCCGGGCTGGACATATACGAACTGCGAATCGAATGACACCCATGGCGCCTTCACGTGGCTGATCAACCCCAATGGATGCAGCTCCGAGCAAAACGGCGCGCGGATGATGGTGTGGGGCGTGCCGGGCCAGGTGTCGGCCGAGGGCGGCGGCGCAGGGATGTACGTGGGAACGAGGAAAACGTCGAAGAGCCTGGTGATTGATGGGATCCGAGGCACAAGGCGAACGTACCTGGTCATCAAGACCCTGCCACTAGGGCCGGCAAAAGGCACGATCCAGG
>PLYD01000045.1 GCA_003151665.1 Candidatus Dormiibacterota bacterium | reverse complement strand
CAAGGTGAGCGAGGCCGCCCAGGAAGTCGTGCGCCAATCACTACCCATCATCCAGGAGCATGCCAAGACTCTCTCCAAGGAAATGAGCGAGGTCGCTCGCAAGTTCACCACGGAACAAGGCCCCGCGCTCAGGGAGGCATCGCGCCGGGCAGTGGAGGAGTTCAGGAAGGCGCTCGACGAGGAACTCAAGAAGAGAGGGTCCTGAAGTCGGAGCCGGGCCGAAGTACCCAAGCCATCTTTGCCTTCGAATGCGAGATGGCGTGCTGGTGCGCCTGGCAAGAATCGAACTTGCTGCCTCTTGCTCCGCAGGCAAGCGCTCTATCCGGTGAGCTACAGGCGCGAGCGGTTCAGTTTAAGCGAGCATCGATCGCAGCAGTTACCGCCTTGTAGGCTCCCGGATCGAGGTTGTTGAGGATCACCAGCGAGACGAAGACCGAGCGGCGCCAGCATGCAAGCCGTACCTGGGTATTGGTGTAAGTCCAAGAGCTGTCGCCGAGGCCGGTACCCGAGCCTCTCAGGATGCCCGGGGCCACCTGGCCCGGCGCCGGTGTGGGGAAGCCCAGGACGCCCGCTCCCCAGGCGCGCTCAGCCTGGCCTTCGTCACCGAACTCAACGACGAAGCTGGCGAGAGATTTGGCGCTGCTTGTGGTTGCAAGCTCTGCCGTGCAGGCGGTGGGGTTGTAGGCGTAAAGCATGATGGCCGCAGCCTTTGCGCCTTTGGCCTGCAACTGCTGCCATTGGCCGGTGACGCTTGCCGCGAGCGTCGCATCGCTCGACTGCAGGGCCGTAAGGTAGCCTGCAATTGGCCCCGAACCCGGGCACCTGGCAAGGCTCGCCGGGACCTCGCCCGGCTGGATGACGGCGGTCGCCACTGTGTTGTGCGACGAGGGACGCGGCGAGGGGGTTGGGGCCGATGCCGTGGTCTGGCACGCGACCAGCAGGAGGCCCAGCGCTAAGGTGCTGATAAATCGGTTCACGGCGGGGGCAGTCTAGACTGGTGAGTCGGCGCGCGCCTGTAGCTCACCGGACAGAGCGTTCGGCTCCGGACCGAAAGGCAGCAGGTTCAATTCCTGCCAGGCGCACCAAAAGTCAGCGACCCGGCGGGCGCGTAGAGTTCGGGCATGGCGCCCGGTCGCGACCGCAGCCCCCAGCCGACGAGCCTCGACTCGATCTTTGCTCCCCTTGACCCCAACGACCGGTTACCCAGAGAGCAGTTGATCCGGGACAACCGGAACTGGATGACGCAAGCGCTGGGACGAGCCGGGAATCGGAACTGGACGATCTGGGACCTGAAGTTTGGCCGCCAGCTGCTGGCGGGCCTGTTGTGGCCACCCGCGATGCTCATCGTCTTCGGTCTGACCATATGGGTGACGGGTAGCCCGCTCGCCGCGTTTGTTGCCACCGGAGCGCTTCTGGTGGCGTTCTGGCGGTTCGCTTTCGCGCACCACTCGCGCTAAGCCCGCCGTCGGCGTCTGGGACCGCCGTCAGGCCGGCTAATGACTCAACTCGGTCAACGGCCCTTCGAGGCTGGCGGCCAAGCCTCGGTCTGAGCGACCGACCTCAAGGAGAAGGCAGTGTGTGGCCGCCCGAAACGCCCGCCTCANNCCGGCAGGCCGTGGCGCAGCGCGGCCAGTGCGAGTGCCTGGTCTCGGACCGCGCTGATCATGTATTCGGCCTGCCAGACCTTGCCCCGCTCGATGCACGATCGCGAGTGCAGCGCATACAGCCAGCCCAGCCCGATCATCTCCTCGGCCGCCGGCGGCTGCGCTTGGAGAAGGTCGACCGACGTGCCTGACACCAGCCGGAAGGTGGGCGAGAGCGCCCCGAAGTCGGCGGCCGGCGCGAACGCGAGGTCGACCTGCAGGGTGCTCCGCAGCAGGAACACTCGATAGACCCACGAGCCGCGTGTGACGTCGAAGTGGTGAACGGCTCCGTGCTCGCCATGCATCCGGTCAGTCCAAGCGCTGATCGCCTCACGGAGCCTTGCGGGATCGGCGACCCCAAAAGCGAGGTCGATGTCGGACCATCGGTCAACCGCACCGCGCGACGCTGACCCGGTGATCGCGACGCCGCTTATGCGCCCGTCAGCCTTCGCTGCCGCGATAAGCTCCTCACTCAGCCGCTCCCGCTCTTCCGGCGTGAACACGTCGGCGATTCTAGCTTCGTGATTTCATGGCAGTGTGATCCGCAAGGGATCCGATATGTCGGACGGGACGCTCAGGCCTGAGCCGGCTTCTCCCCCAGGTAGAGGGTTTGCTTCCCGAGGAGCAGCCAGGCCGGAGGGAAGTTGAGGTACGCGCGTACCAGCAGGGGGTGCTGCGGGATCCGGCTCTTTGTGGTGTAGGGCAGGAACCTAGCAATCACCTTCTTGGTCTTGAATCCCGCCATGACCGCGGCCTCGGCCAGACTCTTTTCAGTAAGCGCCGTCTGGTGGTCGATGAAATCCCAGTAGGCACCTCCGATCAGACGGATGTTGGGCTGCAGAATCACGACGCTCCCGCCCGGTTTGAGGATTGCGTG
>PLYD01000284.1 GCA_003151665.1 Candidatus Dormiibacterota bacterium | reverse complement strand
CCACGTTCTCCAACTTCGCGGTCTCATTCACCATCATCTCGATCCTGTCGGGCTGTCTCACGCTGTACGGCTACGGGATGAACACCGGCGGGCCGATCAGCATGAACATCGGCTGGCCGTTGGTGGGACTGTTCGTGCTCCTGGTCGGCCTGGCGATGGCCGAGGTGTGCTCCAGCTATCCGACCGCCGGGGGCCTGTACTACTGGGCGGCCAAGCTTGGCGGCAAGAACTCCGCAGGCTGGAGCTGGTTCACCGGTTGGTTCAACCTGCTGGGCCAGGTTGGCGTTACGGCCGGCATCGACTTCGGGCTGGCGCTGTTCGCAGACGCCCTCCTGAACGCCCTCTTCAACTACCCGACCACCCCACGCTGGATTGTCCTCATCTACGCGGTCGCGCTCTTCCTCCATGGATTGCTCAACACATTCGGAGTGGGTCTCGTGGCCCTGCTCAACGACATATCGGTCTGGTGGCACCTGATCGGCGTTGCGATCATTTTTGTCGTGCTGATCTTCGTCCCATCGCACCACCAATCAGCGTCATTCGTCTTCACCAAGTTCGTGAACAACACCGGATTCAACATTCCGTTTTATGTCTTTTTAATCGGCCTCCTTCTCGCCCAGTACACATTCACGGGCTATGACGCGTCCGCGCATATGACCGAGGAGACACACAACGCGGCCATCGCCGGTCCTCGGGGGATCGTCTGGTCGATCGTGGTCTCGTTGATCGCTGGCTGGATACTGCTCATCGGCGTCACCTCCGCCATCCAGAACTATGGTGCCGAGGCGTCGGCGGTCACTCCCGCCGCCCAGGTGTTCATCGATGCCGTCGGACACAACCTCGGCCTGTTCCTGCTCTTTATCGTTGTAGGCGCTCAGTTTTACTGCGGCATGTCGTCGGTGACCGCCAACTCGCGCATGATCTACGCCTTTTCACGTGACGGCGCCGTGCCGGGATCGCAGTTCTGGCACAAGATCAACCCGCGCACGCGCACTCCGACCAACTCCATCTGGTTCGCCGCGGTGGCCGCATTCATCCTGGGCCTGCCCTACCTCTACAGCCCTGTCGCCTACTACGCGGTGACCTCCATCGCCGTCATCGGTCTCTATATCGCCTACGGCATCCCGATCCTGCTGCGCCTGCTCGCGGGCGACAGTTTCCAGCGCGGCCCCTGGCACCTTGGCCGCTGGAGCTACATCGTTGGATGGATTGCCGTGATCTGGATCGTGTTCATCGCGATCCTCTTCGTGCTCCCTCAAGCGGCCCCCGGCAACGACTTCAAGACCTTCAACTACGCCCCCGTCGCGGTCGGGGTAGTCTTGGTCTACGCGGGGGGCTACTGGTTCCTCTCAGCGAAGAATTGGTTCAAAGGACCCAAGGTCCAGGGGACGCCGGAAGAGCTTGCCAAGATCGAAGCCGAACTCGCCGCCGCTGGATAAGCACACCACGATCAACGAGGCGCGCCCGAAGATCGGAATAACGACCAGCCCGAAGCGGGAGGCGGACTACTACCTGACTTATGGCCGGGCGGTTGAGGCAGCCGGCGCCGAAGCCGTCTACCTCCCGTCTGGCACGGATTCCATGCGCGGACTCGACGGCCTTCTCCTTCCGGGCGGGTGGGATGTCGACCCTGCCCTTTATGGCGAGGAGGCCGGCGCCAAGGTGGGCGACATCGATCCTGAGCTGGATGAGACCGAGATCCGGCTCTTCAAGGATGCGCGAGGGAGGGAGATTCCGGTGCTTGGGATCTGCCGTGGCCAGCAGGTCATCAACGTGGCGATGGGGGGCTCCCTGATCCAGCACCTCGAGGGCCACGAAGTGCGGGCATACGGTCGGAAGCACCTTGCCCACACGGCCGCCGTTGATCCTGAATCCGAGCTCGGCCGGGCGGCAGAAGGCAGGGACATTCAGGTCAACAGCCTTCACCACCAGGCGGTCCGATCGGTGGCGCCGGGCCTGAGGCAGACGGCCACAGGAGACGACGGCACGATCGAAGGCCTCGAGACGGACGACGGCCTGGTCGTCGCCGTCCAGTGCCACCCCGAGGAGCTGACCGGAGATCTGCCATGGGCTTCGAAGCTGTTCGAGCGCTTCGTGGCGCGCGCCCGCGCGAGACGTTGACGTGCTGACCAAAGAGCAGCTCGGGGCCGCGGTCAAGAAAGGGGACATCGACACCGTCGTCGTCGCCTTCACCGACATGCAGGGCCGCCTCATGGGCAAGCGCGTCGACGCCGAGTACTTCATGGAATCGGCAGCGCACGGCGAGCCGGTGGAGGGATGCAACTACCTCATGGCGGTCGACATGGACATGACCCCGGTGCCGGGCTATGCGATGGCCAACTGGGAGAGCGGTTACGGGGACTTCGAGCTGGTGCCCGACTTTGCGACTCTGCGAGGGATCCCCTGGCTGGAGGCGACCGCGCTCGTGCTGAGCGACGTGATGTGGAATGACAGGGAGCCGGTGAAACCTTCTCCGCGACAGGTGCTGAGGGCACAAATCGCGCGCGCCAAGGCGATGGGTTTCGAGCCCATGGTCGGCACTGAGCTCGAGTTCTACCTCATGAAGGAGACGTTCGCGGAAGCGCACGCCAAGGACTACTCGAATCTCACTCCGTCGGTTCCCTACATCCTCGACTACCACGTTCTCGCGACGAGCTACGACGAGCCGTTCATCCGCGCGGTCCGCAAGGGCATGAAGGAAGCGGGCATCAAAGTCGAGAGCTCCAAGGGCGAGGCCTGGCCTGGCCAGCAGGAGATCAACTTCCACTTCGCCGACGNNCACCAGCACGGCTGCTCGGTGACGTTCATGGCCAAACCAGACCACACGTGGATCGGCAGCTCGTGCCACATCCACTCGAGCCTCTGGAAAGAAGGCCGCAACACCTTTGACGGCGAGTCCGACACCTTCAAGAGATACCTCGCGGGTCACATCGCGGGTGCTGCGGAGATTGCGATCTTCCTGGCGCCGAACATCAACTCCTACAAGCGATATGCCGCAGCCTCGTGGGCGCCGACGACGCTCGCATGGGGCCACGACAACCGGACATGCGGATTCCGGATAGTGGGCCACGGCCAGCACCTGCGCACCGAGTCGCGCATACCGGGCGCCGACGTCAATCCGTACCTGGCGATCGCCGCCCTGATCGCGGCCGGGCTGCACGGCATCGAGCAGAAGCTGGAGCTTGGGCCGGCTTTCCAGGGCAACGCGTACGAGTCAGACGTCCAGCGATTCCCCCACGCGCTGCGCGACGCCATCGCCGCCCTCGAGAAGGGGACGATGGTTCGCAAAGCCTTCGGCGACGACGTCGTCGACCACTACCTCAACTACGCGCGGACCGAGCAGGAGCAGTTCGACAAGGTAGTCACCGGATACGAGCGCGAGAGGCTGTACGAGC
>PLYD01000271.1 GCA_003151665.1 Candidatus Dormiibacterota bacterium | reverse complement strand
GGAAGACCGACTGCTGCGTCAGCTTGGTCTTGCCGTCGGACTCTTCGAACGTTGCAGTGTCGAGCAAGACGTGGCCAGGCACTCCTTCGAATTCGAAGGTCTGCACCGTCCGCTCCGGGGCGGNNGATGTCGTGGTATACGCCGGAAAACGCGAACTCGTTGCCCGCCGTGTCCTTCTGAACGAATCGCCACGCGCCCCCGGGCCTCACTTCCATCTTGTCGACGGTCGTCGTGTAGCGCCTCGGTCCCCACCACCTGGCGATGAGGTTCGGGTCCGTGCACGCCTTGAAGACGAGATCCCTGGGCGCATCGAAAACGCGCGTCACCACGATCTCCTGCTTGCCCGGCTCGATCTGATATTCGGTTTTCGCCATGGTGGTTGCTCCTCTCCCAGTCTTACTCTCGCTCATCGTCTTTCGTCTCCTTGGTGACTTCCTGCAGATATTCGTCGAGTCGATCGAAGCTCTCGTCCCAGAAGCGGCGGTAGCCCTCCGTCCAGTCCGCGACCTCCTTGAAACGAGCCGGCTCGAGCCGGCATGGGCGCCACTGGGCCTTCCTTCCCTGCGTGATGAGGCCGGCTCGCTGAAGCACCTTTAGATGTTTCGAGACCCCGGGAAGGCTCAGCTCGAACGGTGCCGCGAGCTCTGTGACCGATGCCTCGCCCGAGGCCAGGCGGGCGAGGATTGCCCGGCGGGTCGGATCCGCCAGGGCCGCGAATGTAGCGCTCAGTTGGTCGGTAGCGGTTGCCATACTTATTTTTCTAACTAGCTAATTAGCTAATCGGAAGAATACAAGCGCGCGCGGCCGCCTGTCAAGTGGGATGTCGAAACGAAGGGGCCACAATCCCCCTGTGCCGCAGCCGAAGCTTTACACGGAGCTTGCCGAGTGGTGGCCGACTTTCTCGACGCCTGAGGAGTATCGGGGGGAGGCCACGTTCTTCAAACGTGTGCTGGCCAGGACATCCACGCCGCCGCCGCGCAAACTGCTCGAGCTTGGTTCGGGCGGAGGCAACAGCGCTTTTCACCTCAAGTCCCGTTTTACCATGACCCTGGTGGACCTGTCGCCCAACATGCTGGCGGTCAGCCGAGCCCTCAACCCCGAGTGCGAGCACGTCGAAGACGACATCCGGACAATGCGCCTGGGCCGGACGTTCGACGCTGTATTCGTGCACGACGCCATCTGTCACATGACGACGGAGTCCGACCTGCGGGCCGCGATGAAGACCGCGTTCATACATTGCCGGCCGGGTGGCGCCGCGCTGTTCGCCCCTGACTTCGTACGCGAGACCTTTGTCGAGAACGTCGATCAGGGCGGTAACGACACCGAGCGCGGCAGCGTGCGTTTCCTGCAGTGGATAACCGACCCCGATCCAAGCGACACGAGCTATTTCGTCGACTTTGCGATTCTCATTCGAGACCGGGCGGGTGGGATGCGTGTCGAACATGATCGGCATACGTACGGCCTCTTCTCCCGCGCTGAGTGGCGGCGGCTCCTGCGCGAGGTCGGATTCGTCCTCAACACCCCTCGCGCCACGCTCGACGGCCTCGGGCGGGATTTCTTCGTCGGCAGCCGCAGGCGGTAAGCCATTTCAGACCCACGTTGGACGCCACGACCTTCATCGAAGGCTGACCAAGCACGTGCGGCTCGTGCTCCGCACGTGCAGTATTCCTTAACTCATATGGTCGATCCCGAGTACGTCTACCGCCGGACCACGCCCGCCTCGCGGGCCTTGCACGCGCGCGCCGTCAAAGTCATGCCAGGCGGCACGACCCGCACCACCACCTACTTCGATCCATACCCGCTCTACATCGATAGGGGCGAGGGCTGCCGCATCTGGGATGCCGATAGCGTCGAGCGCATCGACATGCTCGGCAACTACACGGCGATGATCCTCGGACACGCCCACCCCAAGGTGGTCGAGGCGATCGCCAAGCAGGCGGCTCGCGGGACGGCCTTCGCCGCGGCCAACCCGATCGAGGTCGAGCTCGCGACCCTTTTGTGTGAGCGCGTGCCTAGCCTTGAGCAGGTGCGTTTCTGCAACTCGGGGACCGAAGCCACGATGTTCGCAATGCGGCTCGCGCGTGCGTTTACGGGGAGGCCGAACATCGCTCGCATCGAGGGTGGCTACCACGGCACCCACGACTACGCCGAGGTCAGCACGCACCCAGCGCCATCCGACGCCGGTCCGGCCGATCGTCCACGTGCAAGGCCGGATTCGATCGGCACGCCTCAATGGGCCCTGGACGGAACTGTGGTCCTTCCGTTCAACAATCCCGACGCGGCGGAGCGGATCCTCCGAGAAGAAGGCGCCCGGGTGGCGGCGGTCATCCTTGAGCCGATCATCGGCGCCGGCGGCGTGATCGCCGCGACCAACGACTTCATACGGCGTCTGCGCACCGTGACCCGCGAGCTTGGCATGCTGCTCATCTTTGACGAGGTGATCTCGCTGCGAGTCGCCCCCGGCGGAGCTCAGCAGCTCTACGGCGTCACCCCTGACCTGACGACCATGGGCAAGATCATCGGCGGCGGCCTGCCCGTGGCCGCGTTTGGCGGGCGAGCCGACGTGATGGGCTTGATGGACCCGCGACGCATGCGCAACCTTCCGCAGGGCGGGACCTACAACGGCAACCCCCTCGGGATGGCCGCCGGCGTCGCGACCTTAAAGGAGCTGACGCCCGACGTTTACGAGGAGCTCAACCGACAAGGAGCCCGGGTGAAGGACCAGCTGACCGAGGTGTTCGCCACCCACGGCATCCCTGCCCAGGTCAATGCCGCCGGCTCCCTGTTCGCGATCCACTTCACCGACATCCCGGTCACCGATTACCGAAGCAAGGCCACCTCCAACCCAAAGATCACGCACGACTTCTTCCTTTCGCTGGTCAATCACGGCGTCCTGATGGCGCCGCGCGCGATGGGAGCGCTGTCGACGCCGATGCGCGAGCCGGACATCCAGGAGTTCGTGGACGCGGTGGACGCGGTCATCACCGAGCAGCTGCCAAGGTGGCGGGTGAACGGCGATTTGTAAGCCCGGGTAAGGCCGGTTTCGCCGCCGTAAGGGCGGGCTGCCGCCCGGGCGCATAATCCAAAGGATGGCCACCGCCCTGTCGCTGACCCACCTCGGCTCCCTGATGCGGGGCGTGCGCAGCGTGGACGAGGTTGGCGCGGACGAACGCGCGGCCTCACTGGCCAAGCGATCGATCAAGAAGTCGTCGAAGCTGTGGGCACTCGACCTGGCCATCCGCTGTATGGACCTCACCACCCTTGAGGGCTCCGACACCCCCGGCAAGGTCGCGGCACTCTCCGCCAAGGCGATCCGACCCAAGCCGGGAGACTCCTCGATTCCTTCTGTAGCGGCCATCTGCGTCTATCCGGCGCGAGTCGCGGACGCTCGCGAGCGACTGCAGGGAAGCGGCGTCAAGGTCGCGTCGGTGGCGACGGCCTTTCCATCCGGTCAGAGCTTCACCTCGATCAAGGTGGCCGAGACCAGGGACGTGGTGGACGCCGGTGCTGACGAAGTCGACATGGTCATCGACAGGGGCGCCTTTTTGTCGGGCGACTATCAGAAGGTCTACGACGAGATCGTCGCCATCAAGGAGGCGTGCGGCTCGGCGCATCTCAAGGTGATCCTCGAAACCGGGGAGCTTGGCACCTATGACGGCGTGCGCAGGGCCAGCATCCTGGCGATGGCGGCCGGCGCCGACTTCATCAAGAC